>BNUW01000402.1 GCA_025997655.1 Spirochaetia bacterium | reverse complement strand
CAGGGTACAATTCCTTAAAATCCCAAAGTATGATACCATAAAAAGCAGATAATTTACAGAACTTTTTGGGGAAGACAGTGAATGTTTTGATAAGCGCCGGCGGAACCAGGGAACGCCTTGATGCGGTCAGGAGTATTACCAATACCGCCACGGGCAGATTGGGATGCCGTATCGCCGCCTGTTTCGATGCGGCCCCGGAAACGGATCGCATCTTCTACTTCTGCGGCAAAAATGCCCCCCGGCCTGAATCGGCAAAGGCGGAAATCACGGTTATTGAGGACACCGCCGGTCTGGAATGGGCGGTACGGGAACTTCTCCAAACGCACCGGGTGGACGCGATTATCCACAGCATGGCGGTAAGCGACTACCGGGTGCGCACCGTGACTACCCCGGCCCGTATTGCGGAGGCCGCCACAGCCAATGCCCGGGACACCGCATCGTTTCAGGAATCTCTGATCAAGGCGATTGACAACGCCCCTTCCCTAGGACAGGACGCCAAGATTAGCTCCAATGAAAACCGGCTGCTCATTGTCCTGGAGCCTACCCCGAAAATCATAGCCCTTTTTTCTGCCCTTGCCCCCAAGGCGCTGCTGGTGGGGTTTAAGCTCCTGGACAATGTGCCCCACGAAACCCTGATCGATACCGCCTGCCGTCTTTTAAAACAGAATCACTGCGCCTATGTGCTGGCCAACGATGTCCGCGGCATTCATGATGATACCCATATCGCCTATCTGGTGGACCGGGACCGGCGGGTCCGGCGGTTTGGGGATAAAGACGAAATAGCCCGGGGAATAACAGAAACGGTACTAAAAAAACTAAGGGAGAGCAATCCTGTGGAGGGTGGCGCATGAAAAATATTATCCTGGGCATTACCGGCAGCATCGCTGCGTATAAAGGCGCGGATATCGCTAATATCCTGACTAAGGAAGGACATGCGGTCCATGTGATCATGACCGCCTCGGCGCGGCAGTTTATCACCCCCATCACCTTTCAGACCCTCA
>BNUW01000401.1 GCA_025997655.1 Spirochaetia bacterium | reverse complement strand
ACGGCGGAACTTTTTCTACGACCAGGGCCGGGTCGAGGAAAAACAGAAAAAAACAGCGGAACTGCGGCGCCTCCTCTATGTTGCCATGACCCGTGCGGAAAAGGAATTGTACCTAACCGGCAGTTTTTCATACGGAAAAGACAATCCCGCAACGGACAATCTTTCGCTCCGGCTCCGTAACGCGGTGGCGGCCAAACGGGCAGCCCAGGATAAAGCGGCGGAGGAGGAAGGGATGCTCCGTATTGAAGGGGCACTTTTTTCCCGCTGATACAGGGCAAGACAAATGGTAAGTCCCTTAAGGGAAAGGCCCACAAAGGGGGAACGGAGGGTCACTGCGTAGGCATCGGTATCCGTGGGGTAGGATGCAAGCCGGAGTACCGAAAGCAGATCGTTCACCGGGCCATCGGAAAAAAAACCGCCAATACCGTCGCTGGTATAGGGGATGTTCAGCAGCCGGAGGTGTTTCTCAAATAATTTTTGCGGACTGCGGGAACGAAACAGTATCGCTATATCACCACTCCGGTACTTATTTTCATCCAGCAGTTTTTTGATACGCTCCGCCGTAAAGACCGCCTCATTCTCATTGGCGGCAAAATCATTGCTCTCCACCGCCTCTTCCGCATCATTACTTTTTTTCTTGTCAAGGATACACACCGTAAGACCGCCCTCGCCGGTGATGCCCGCTGCCAGGGGCCGGTAGGACGCCTCAAAGTACGGCAGTTCACTGCCGTCCGGCTGAGCACTGCCGGGGACAAAGACCGACGGGTATACCGCCATGGGCTCCTTGCCTGCGGGATCAAACACGCTGCCGCCGAAAAGGGCATTGAAGGAGCCTATCAGCGCGGGAACGGAACGGTAGTTTATGAGGAGGGGAAGCTCATCCCCTGACAATTTGCCCTTGAGCCCATTGAAGGCCGCCACATCGGCGCCGCGGAAACGGTAGATTGACTGTTTTTCATCACCCACAAAAAATAGTTTTCCCTGGGCAATATCGTCGGCCCC
>BNUW01000400.1 GCA_025997655.1 Spirochaetia bacterium | reverse complement strand
CGGGGTAGCCTATCAACTTGATGATAGCCTTGGTAACAATACCCAGGGTCCCCTCGGAACCGACAATCACCGATTTAAGATCATAGCCGGTAACATCCTTGGTCAGCTTGCCCCCCAGTTCGACGATCTCCCCCTCGGGGGTGACCACTTCCAGGCCCAGCACATAGCGGCCGGTAACCCCGTACTTTACCGCCTTGCCGCCCCCGGCGTTCTCCGCGATGTTACCGCTATGATCTTAAATCGGTGATTGTCGGTTCCGAGGGGACCCTGGGTATTGTTACCAAGGCTATCATCAAGTTGATAGGCTACCCCGCCGCCCGGTCCGACCTGCTGGTCCTCTTTAAGACCCCCAAGGAAGCCATCGACCTGGTGCCGGTTATCCTTTCACGGGGGATCACCCCGGTGAGCATCGAGTTCATGGACCGGAGCTGCGTGATCACCACCTGCAAGTACCTGAACGAAAGCCTGCCCTACGAAAACGCCGGGGCCATGCTCCTTATTGAACTGGACGGTACCAACCCGGATCAGATTGAGGAGGACCTTATCGAGACGGGCAAGCTCTGCGAAAGCAGCGGCGCACTGAATGTGTACGTGGCGGAGGATAAGAACAACATGGAGCGGATCTGGAATGTGCGGCGGAATATTGCGGAAGCCTTTAAGGTGTACAGCCCGATCCAGAGCCTTGAGGACATCGTGGTGCCCATCTCCCACATTCCCGATATGATTCCCCACCTGGAAACCCTGGGGAAGAAGTACAACGTGACGATTCCCTGTTACGGCCATGCGGGGGACGGCAACTTGCACGCCACCCTGGTAAAGAACCCGGAGTCGGGTATGGAGGAATGGCATAAAAACGAGAAAGCTTGTTTGACCGAACTCTACGCGATTACCGCCAGCTTTGGGGGTAAGATCAGCGGTGAGCACGGTATAGGTATCAAGCGTCGGGGATTCCTGAAGGACATCCTTGCGCCGGGGGAACTACACCTCATGCAGGCGCTCAAGAAAGCCT
>BNUW01000399.1 GCA_025997655.1 Spirochaetia bacterium | reverse complement strand
CCGTCTTCTGCTTGAAAAAAAAAATGCCCTTGGCGCTCCTGCTGGCGCTGCCGCTGGTTCATGCTCCGCTCCTCCCGCCTCTTGTTCTTTCCCATCTTCTTCCTCTATCTCTTTGTCTTGGTCTGTCTCTGGGCTTTGCTCTACTACTGCTCCTTCCACTGGGGCTGAGTTTGGTGCGACAAGCCCTGACTCTTCTGCTGGCACATCTCCCTCTGTCACTACCAGCTCTTCTTGCACTGATGTTGAGGAAGACGACGGTGATGAAGAGGATGAAGAGGATGACGAGGAAGAAGATGATGGATTCGAAGAAGGTGATGACAAGGATGAAGAAGATGATGAGCTAGGTGAAGAAGAAGATGAGGATGAAGGTGAGGACGAAGATGACGATAATGACGATGAAGATGATGCAGAAGAAATAGACCTTGAGTCATTATCATCTTCTTCTGTCGTCGCATCTTCTCGTGCTAGTGCTGTTACTTGTGCTGCTGGTACTGCTGCCGATGAAGAAGACGATGATGGATCCGAAGAAGATGACGAGGAAGAAGATGATGAACTAGGTGATGAAGAAGACGATGCATTCTCAGCGTTTGCTGTCTGCGACCCTGCAACCAACGATGTATCTCCCTGTGCTAGTGCTGTTCCTTGTGCTGCTGGTACTGATTCTGAGTCTGAATCTGAGTCTTCTGATGAAGAATCTGGATTTGAGTTTTGATCGGATGCTGCTTGCTTTCTTAAAGTTATAATTGGATTTGCCATTGCCTCAACCGCAGGACTTATTACCATTCCAAACACTATGATTGCGGTCATTACTTTTTTTACTATCTTTTCTAGTCTCGTTTTTAGCATTATCGTTAATAACTCTCCCATCTTACTTTTTCTTTTTATGGTTTCCATTATTCGACTACTCCTCTTGGTAAATTAATTACCACTTTATTTTTGTTTTTTGTTTTTTGCCTACTTGTATGTCAAACCTTCTATGTGCAACCCCCCTTTTTTTAATTCTCAGTTAACCTATACTC
>BNUW01000398.1 GCA_025997655.1 Spirochaetia bacterium | reverse complement strand
GATGTCGCTGCGGGCCAGTACCGGCGCGTCGTTGATGCCGTCCCCCACAAAGACCAGGCTGCCCGCGGTGTGACCACCGGCGGCGGCTTTTTCTTTTTCCAGCAGTTCCAACTGCTCAACCTTCTGATGGGGCAGGAGCTCCGTATAGACCGTGTCGAGTCCCAGTTCACCGGCGATCTTCTCTCCCACCGCCTTAGTATCCCCGGTGAGCATGACGGTGTGCTTCACCCCCCGGGTCTTTAATGCCCGGATCGTTTGCGCAGCGTCCTTCTTCGGCTCGTCGCTGATGATGATGCATCCCGCATAGGCGTCCGCTATTGCCAGGTACACGATGGTACCGGCGGTGTGCAGGTTTTCGGCGGCAGGGTAGGGGATGTGTTCCGCGTCCAAGAGGCGGCTGTTTCCGGCCAGTACCGTTTTCCCGTCAACCGTCACCCGGATTCCCCTGCCGGCAATTTCCTCAAGGCCGCTGATCCGCTGCCCCTCCACCGCTTTTCCGTAGGCCCGCTGTATGGATAGGGCAATGGGGTGGTTAGAATTACTCTCCGCATGGGCGGCGTAGAAAAGCAAATCCTCCGAAGTGTAGTTTTCCGCCGGCACGATTTGGCTTACCGTAAAGACCCCCCGGGTGAGGGTGCCGGTTTTATCAAACACCACCGTATCCACCTTGTTCAGGGCGTCCAGGTAATTGCCGCCCTTGACGAGGATGCCCTGCCGGGACGCGCCGCCGATGCCGCCGAAAAAGCTGAGGGGGATGGAAATAACCAGGGCGCAGGGGCAGGACACCACCAGAAAAACCAAGGCCCGGTTGATCCATTCGGAAAAAGCCGCGCCGGGAATAAGAAGCGGCGGGACTATTGCCAATATCAGCGCCATGGCCACCACCGCCGGAGTATAGTACCGGGCAAATTTAGTGATGAAGTTTTCTATGGGCGCTTTCTTGCTCCCGGCGTTCTGCACCAGGTCAAGTATCTTTGACACCGTGGATTCCCCGAACACCTTGGAAACCTCGATCTCAAGG
>BNUW01000397.1 GCA_025997655.1 Spirochaetia bacterium | reverse complement strand
AACGAACCGGTCTTCCAGGCCCGCTGCGAAGCCCTGGAAGCAAAGGGGGGCAGCTCCTTCATGGAACTCTCCCTCCCGGAGGCGGTGATGAAGTTCAAGCAGGGCTTTGGCCGCCTGATGCGCCGTTCCAGCGATCACGGGGTGGTGGCGGTCCTGGACGGCCGTCTGCTGCACAAGCGTTACGGACAGCACTTCCTGCGGTCCATCCCAAAGACAAAGACCAGCTTTGCGGAGTTTGGCAATTTATTGAAAGAAATGGAGAGGTTTCTGTACCCGTGACGCACGCACTTCCAAACCACGAAGTCCCCGGATTTTGCGGGCTAACACTCCAGGTTACGGTCTGCGCCGAGACTCGTACTTCCCTATTTTTTCTTTTGTCCGTGTGGTCTGTGGTTAAATTTCTTCTGTCTGTGAGACGAGGCTTGCCGGTGAATCCAGGCAGCAACCGGGCTTAAAGCGGAAATTATAAGGATAGTCCGTTAATCGGTCGGTGAGGTCGGTGGCGCACCCTTGACAATTTCCCTGTACCGGACCTATTGTTATCCAATAATGGCTATGGCAGTGTCGATCCGATCCGAATCAGTCAAAGCATTTATCGAAAACCCTGTCGTGTTATCGGCGTTTACCAGTTGGTTTCTGGCTCAGGTGGTTAAGGCGGCAATTATGGTGCTCAGGGCGAACCGGCGGAGGGGAACCGATAGGTTCCGTCGCAGGGAGATTCTGGCAACCATTGCCTGGCGTACCGGGGGGATGCCCTCAAGCCATGCCGCCCTGGTTTCGGCGTTAACCACTTCCCTGGCCATTCACGAAGGCTTTCAGTCTAATTTGTTCGCGGTTTCCTTCTTTTTCTCCCTTATTATTATGCGGGATGCCATGGGAGTACGCCGTTCATCGGGGATTCAGGGGAAGTCCCTCAACTCCCTGGGGCGGAATCTGGTGGAACGGTTCGGCGTTGAGTACCATCCGGTCAAAGAGGTGCAGGGACATACCCCCCTGGAAGTGGTCATTGGGGCCTTTCTGGG
>BNUW01000396.1 GCA_025997655.1 Spirochaetia bacterium | reverse complement strand
AATTTTTATCCAGTCTTGAAATCAGTTCATGGGGCTGGGATGAATTAATTGGTTTCATAACAACTGATGATGAAAAAACACAGAAATTTATTGGCTCTTGGTTAAATAAAAAGGATGATATATGGTTTACAAGATTTTATGCTCTGTTACAAAATGCTTGTGAAGAAATCAAGGTATGGATATATCCTAGATATGCATACAAATACAATTATTTTAAAAACATTGCATTAGTAAAAACTATAACTGAAGACCGTGAATCGTTATCAACATCTGAAAATGTATACTTCATTCCTGATAATAATTTAAAATTAATCAAAGGTATTACTTTTGTAAAGAGATCGTCTTATTCATCAGGAAAAAATGAAGAACATAAGGAAAAAGCAAAGGATTTTTTAGAAAATATTTGTGTGCGTACTTATGATGAAAAAGCCCTTATAGATATGAGATTGAAATTTTATGATGAACATTATAATGAAATTACGGATGCGGTAAATCATAATGACATTGTAGGGTTTATCGAATTTTGGAAAAGAAATAAAGACGATATATCTTTGTTTAAAAACCATGATTTCATTCAAGGGCAAAGAGGCAAAGAAATATTTTGGTGTGATTCTGATTCTTTATGTCTTGATAATCCATATTTGCCAACATCATTGGGAAAATTTTATGATATTCATAAAAAGTATTCTCTTTGGGAAGGGTATAAAGATTTATTTAATGAAAAAAGTCTGAGCGATTTTGTTGAATTTATGAAAGCTCTTGATGTTATGTATGAATTGGAAGTAATTGAAATAAATGTTCCTTATGCTCTTGAACAACTATGGAGAAAAAAATATGGTTGTGCACAGGACACCAATACGGGAACAAATAAAGATTACAATATAAATAATATTGATGAGTATATCAAACAAAAGGATTATTTTGCTAGTAAATTGATTTGGGATGCTATAATAAAAGCAGAAAAAAATACTTTTAGAGCACGTTATTGTCCAAACTATAGTCGTCGAGAACATACAATCATCG
>BNUW01000395.1 GCA_025997655.1 Spirochaetia bacterium | reverse complement strand
TATGTAACAGCCTCCATGATTTCGTGAAGGTCTATGACAATCTTAAATCCGCCGCCAACGTGTATCATGCCGTGGGGGTTTCCCCTTCGGAGGTCCAGAACCCCGGCCGGGACTGGGTTCAGATCATTGAGCAGCACGTCCGGCTTCCCCGGGTGGTTGCCATCGGGGAGATCGGCCTGGACTATTACCGCAAATTCGGGGATAAAAAGTCCCAGATTGAGCTTTTTATCACTCAACTGGACCTGGCGGCCCGGCTTAACCTGCCGGTGATCATCCACAACCGGGATGCGGGCAAGGACGTGCTGGACATCCTCCGGGACCGGCTGCCTCCCCGGGGTGGGGTCCTCCACTGCTACTCCGAGAACGCCGAGTATGCCAAACGGGCTCTGGACCAGAACCTTTATTTCTCCTTCGCGGGTAATTTGACCTACCGGAACGCCCGGAATCTCCACGAAACCATCGGGATGCTGCCCCTGGACCGTATCCTCATCGAATCCGAAAGCCCCTTCATGGTTCCCGCGGAATACCGGGGCAAGCGGAACATGCCGAAATATCTGCCCATCACCGCTACCTTCCTGGCGGAGATGCTGGAAATAAGCGATGAAGAGATGGCAGTAACCCTCTGGGAAAACTCAAACCGGTTTTTTGGGCTGCCGAATGAATAGGAATCAAGATAAGAGTCCACGGATTACACGGATGGAACGGATAGACACGGATAAGATAAAGAATTTTTTATCCCATCCGTGTAATCCGTGTCCATCCGTGGACTCTCCCTCTTAATTCCTTATAACATATGGATTTGTATAAACCCCTTACCATCGGATCCCTCATACTTCCCGGCAATCTCTTTCTGGCTCCCGTTGCGGGCTATTCGAACCGGGCTTTCCGGTCGATTTGCATTGAACCAAGGGTTCACGAGCAGGGGGCGGACTTTACCTGTACCGAGATGGTTTCCTCCGAGGCCCTGACCCGGAACGGCGTGCGTACCGCGCCTCATTTTCCGCACGGGGCAGCAACAGTTCG
>BNUW01000394.1 GCA_025997655.1 Spirochaetia bacterium | reverse complement strand
ACTCCTGAATCAAGGAAATTTGAGAGAAACCTCCGGTGATACGCTTCAAATGCCTCCGTATCATTTTCGCAGATTTCAAACGCCTTTGCGCATTGCCACCGGCCGCCTGCAAGGGAATCGGTTCCGCGCTGATTCGTCATTCCCTTGAACGTGCCCGGCAAATGGATCTTCGCGCCGTGCTGATTATGGGGCATCCGGGATACTACCCCCGTTTTGGATTTACCGGCGCCGCGAATTTCGGCCTTACCTTTGCCGACGGCGCCAGCCACGATGCGTTTATGGCGCTGGAACTCATGCCCGGAACGCTAACCCTTGCAGGCGGCCGGTGGCAATGCGCAAAGGCGTTTGAAATCTGCGAAAATGATACGGAGGCATTTGAAGCGTATCACCGGAGGTTTCTCTCAAATTTCCTTGATTCAGGAGTTAGTTTAAAGTGAATTTTAATATTAGGAGACAAAACAACACCCTTACGCCGATTTCTGTTCCGCCTGAATCTCCGGGGGTTCCGACTTCTCCACCACATCCTTGGTGATCACCACCCGCTTGCTCCCCGCTATGGAAGGCAGCTCGAACATGACGTCCGTCATGAGCCGTTCCACAATGGCCCGCAGTCCCCGCGCCCCGGTTTTCTGCTTGATCGCCGTGTCCGCGATGGCGTCGATGGCGCCCTCGGTAAACTCCAGCTTCACCTCGTCGATGGCCATGGATGCCTGGAACTGTTTGACAATGGCGTTCCGGGGTTCGGTAATGATCCTGCGCAGGTCCTCCCGCTTGAGTTCGTCAAGGCTGACAACGATGGGCAGCCGCCCGATAAACTCGGGGATCATGCCGAAGCGGATCAGGTCGTCCGGGTGGAGGGCGTCGTAGAGCTCCTTGAGGTTCCGGTTGGTCCGATCCCGTACTTCCGCGCCAAAGCCCATGGGGTGTTCCACCACCCGCTGTTCAATGTACTTGTCGAGCCCCACAAAGGCCCCGCCGCAGATAAAAAGGATGTCCGTGGTATCGATGCGGATCATCTCCTGATTGGGG
>BNUW01000393.1 GCA_025997655.1 Spirochaetia bacterium | reverse complement strand
ACCGTTTCTTTACTGTGTGATCCGCTTAAGATCCAACTGATACAGCTCGAGATAATCCGCCCCGGTCAGGCCGCTGCGTATCGCGTACTGGCTGGTATGCTGGAGCAGCATGGCGAAGGGGCTATCCTCAATCATGGCCTGCTGGATCTGCCCAAACAGGGCGGCGCGCCTGGCATTGTCCGACTCCGAGGCAACCTGTTTGCCCAAGGCGGCCAGGCCGGCATTGCTCTCGGCGGTCCAGTTGGCCCGAAGCCCCACGGTGTTCCCCGGCAGGAAAGCAAGCTGGCTGCTGTTATCAGGATAATCCGGGCTCCAATACCACAGGCCCAGGGGCTGCCGGCCGGTCCGGTAGGTTTCCAGGGAGATGGTCACGTTTTCGGGAACCAGATCCGCCTGAATACCAATGGCCCTGAGGTCATTCTGTATCTTCTGGGCCAGGGTAAGCAGTTCCACCCCCACCACATTATTGGTAGGAACATAGAGTTTCGTTGAAAATCCATTGGCATAGCCGGCTTCGGCTAACAGCGCCTTGGCTTCCGCTGTCTTGGGGTATCCCGAAACAGCAGCCGGGGGGAGGGAGCCAAAGAGCCCCAGGGGGAAGGGGGCGCTGGGGGTATTCATACCCGGCCCGGCAATCGTCTGAATCCCCGGATAGTCCAGCGCCAGCCGTATTGCTTTCTGGACCCTGGGGTTTGCCACGGGCCCGCCGATTTTGGCATCCCGGTTCATCAGCAGGAAGCTTGCGGTCAGTGATTGGGCATCCTTAATGGCGATCCCCGAGGCTCCTGAAAGGCCCTTGATCTGCTCCGCCTCCAGGTTATAGGCAATATCCACATCTCCCTTTTGGAGCATCATCAACTGGGTATTGGAATCCACCACCGTGCTGATGGTGATTCGATCATAATAGGGCGCCGTACCCCAATAATTGGGATTCCGCACTAATACCACCTCAACCTGGGGAGTATAGGACTCGATCTGATAGGGACCTGAGCCTGCCGAGTGGGTATCGAGCCAGATCTTGGCAGTATCCGC
>BNUW01000392.1 GCA_025997655.1 Spirochaetia bacterium | reverse complement strand
TCCGGTCTTTCCTATGATAAAAAGAAACTCGCATCATTAGTCGGGCAAAATGCCGAGATTACTGAGCCAAATATGATTATTCGCAATCCCTATATTTTTGAATTTGTCGGGCTCAAGCCGCAGGAAGCCTTCACATAATCGTTTTATCGCCGTTAAATCACGCTGATCCGCTTTGGCCGGAATATCAAGACAATCATCAACAACGGTTGTGTATCTCAGTTCGCTCCTGAGTTCATGTAATACCTCAGCAAAGTATTCCGTATTTAATGCCCACCCATTAGCAATTATTCCTTGATGAAGCCTGGGTATTTCCCATCCCGGAATAAATCCATGAAACCTATCAAGAGTTGCAGACTCGCTGAATATCGGATTAAGCTCAGCAACCATATTTAAATTCGTATTAAATTTTGTTGCATCAATATTTCCAAGGATAACGATACCCGCATCAGCGGTAATTTGCGTATCAAATCCCTTGACTTCCCCAAACTCCATATAATGTTTAAGGGCTGTTTGTATTTCGCTTGGCTGAATAAATGTCATAGTCTGGATTTCATCAAACGCAATAAAATCAAAATGGGTTATTAAACCACCAGTTTTATTGTTATTGTTATAAAAAAGAGAAGCCCTGGAAACTGTACCAGCAGCTTGTAACCATCCCCGTTTGCTTATTTTTTCATAAATATACGTTTTTCCAGTACCTTTCGGAGCTAATTCTATTAAATTTTCGGATGCCGATGGTGAATTTAACTCAGACAGTGTTTTAAATTATATAAAAATGTATATTCCCAATAGAAATGATTATAATCAATTAAAGTATAACATGATTAATGGTGACACCGTACGTTTTTTAGCCAGAATAAGGGTTACGGTGAATATCAAAACCGGTTTAACCGAATTTGAATTGCCTGATTTCGGCGGTTTAAGAAATGGTGTCACCATTAATCATGTTATACTTTAATTGATTATAATCATTTCTATTGGGAATATACATTTTTATATAATTTAAAACACTGTCTGAGTTAAATTCACCATCGGCA
>BNUW01000391.1 GCA_025997655.1 Spirochaetia bacterium | reverse complement strand
GAAAGCTTCCGAGTGGGTGTAGCTGATTTCCTTGAGCTTAAGGGCGCTTTCGAGGCTCACCGCGTAGTCAAACTGCCTGCCCATAAAAAACACCTTGCCCTTGTTAAAATGCCGGGCGGCGAATTTTTGAATCAGTTCCTGCTTGGCAAGCACCGCCGCCGCCTGTTCGGGAATTTTTGCGAGGGCCTTGAGATACCGCGCATAGTCGGCGTCCGTTATGCGTGAACGCAGCTTGCCGAGTTTTAGGGCGAGCAAATAAATACACATAAGCTGCGTGGTAAAGGCTTTGGTCGACGCAACGGCAATTTCCGGCCCCGCCCAGGTATACAGCGATACATCCGCCTCGCGCGCAAGGGTCGAGCCGACTACATTGGTTACCGCGAGAATACGCGCGCCGCTTTTTTTTGCCAGCCGCATTGCCGCGAGGGTGTCGGCGGTTTCCCCGGACTGACTGATGACGATAAACAAGTCATCGGGGTTGGTTACGGGGTTACGGTAACGGTATTCCGATGCGATGTCAACTTCAACCGGAAGGCGCGCGAAGTGCTCAAAGGCATACTTGCCGACCATCGCCGCGTGCCATGCCGTACCGCAAGCGGTGATAACAACACGGGGAGCCGCCGCCCAATTATCGCCAAGGTTAACTTCGTCAAGGCTGATGTCACGCCCATTGGCGGTTTCTTTTAACCGTGGCCGCAGCGTATCGGCGAGTGCTTTTGCCTGTTCGTGAATTTCCTTGAGCATAAAATGCGCGTAGCCGCCTTTTTCCGCCGCTTCCACATCCCAATCGACATGGGTGGGGGCGCGGATAATTTTTTCGCCCTGCCCGGTGAACAAATCGACATGGTCGCGGTAGAGGACGGCAACTTCGCGGTCTTCAAGGAAACACACTTCCCGGGTGTGGGCGAGCAGGGCGGTGACATCGGAGGCAATCAGATTTTCGCCCTGCCCCAGCCCGACAATCAGGGGGCTGTCTTTCCGTGCGGCAATCAGGCGGTCAGGGAAATCACTTGAGACCACCGCGAGCGCATAGGATCCTTCGA
>BNUW01000390.1 GCA_025997655.1 Spirochaetia bacterium | reverse complement strand
GACGCGTATATTGGGGATCATTTCATTATGCACTCCGCTTCCTCTGCAACAAGGTTTACCATATCATACTACAATCCGCCGATGTAAACCACGCTCCCGGCAGGGTCAGCGCATACTATTGGAATTCACGGGGAAGAATACCTCAACGAACTGGATTAATGGTCTATGGGATTAAGTACCATTTTTGAACCGGAAAGCAAAATAATGATTGACAGCATTCAAAAGGAGACTCCATAATAGCAGTGACTGAATAGCTATAATTAAGGAAGGAAAAATGCGGAAAGCGGGCAGGTACCTCACTACGGCGATACTTCTCTTCACGGCCATCCTTTCCAGCTGCGATATTTTCAATAAACCCATAGAACCCTTTATCCACGAGGAGACCGGGGAGGTCCGGGTGCTGGGCATTGACCAGGACACTATCCCTCCGGGGGACTCTACCGTGACGGTGACCCTGGAAAACAGCCAGGGGTATTCGTTGCAGGTGTCGGCGCTGAATGACGGGCAAGCCGCCGGTTCGGCGGAGGTTCGGGCGGAGGTAAGCGCCGTAGACCGGATTGCCCTCTATTTCAATGGGGCCGAGGCGGGGGATACCTTCAACCTCTCCCTCAAGATATGGATCGACGGCAGGAACCGTGTTTTTGACGACCTGGTGATTCCCCTTATCACCTGTACGGATAGCACCGCCCTGGCGGAGGTAAGCGGCTTAACGGCAACCGCCGGAGACGGGTCCGTAGTCCTTACCTGGATCGACCCCGCGGACAGCGACTTCGATCACGTGGTAATCACCTATACAAACGGCACCGCCCAATCGGTAGATGTTGACACGGAAATCGAAACCGCCACCATTACCGGCCTGACCAATGGCACGATGTACACCTTTATCGTCCAAACGGTGGATACCATCGGGAACACCAGCACCGGGAATTCCAATAGTATGCGCTGACCCTGCCGGGAGCGTGGTTTACATCGGCGGATTGTAGTATGATATGGTAAACCTTGTTGCAGAGGAAGCGGAGTGCATAATGAAATGATCCCCAATATACGCGTC
>BNUW01000389.1 GCA_025997655.1 Spirochaetia bacterium | reverse complement strand
CGGCAAGGTCGAGGAATGTGGTTTCCCTGAGCGGAGAAGCGGTGTTCCGGCTGGGGGGCACGGAAAATCCGGCCGGGTATAAACGGAATACCCAATTGCCGGCGTTTGACAAAAACGGGAATCCCCGTAACGGGACCGCCATATTCAATGAACTGGCCCTTAAATACACGGTTTTACCGGAAGCCGCGTCGTTTGAACCGTAAATTCGCTCTATGAAAGCAGTTCCCACCCTAATCCTGGTTGTTGGTATGTCCCTGTTTACCGCTTGTCAAAGCAACCGGGAAAAGCCCATGGTTCGCTTCGGCCCGATACCGGAATACCGGGAAAAAACCAGCCTCTTTGAGCTAATGGATCATGAAAACGCGCCGGAAGATATGCCCGAATGGGTAAGCCGGTATATAAACGCCGGTATCAACGGCATAGAAGGTTTGCCGGAATATGCGGACAGCTATGTTTTTATCGGAATGCAGCGGGGAAGCAATCAGGATTCCCTGAAACTATGGGGCGGCAGTTTTTCACTTGACCGGGATTTTCCCCGGTTGGTTTCCGCCCGGGTTCAGGCCCGGTTTAGCGCCTTTGCGAATGGAAATCCCGATGAAGAATTTGGCCGCTACTTTGAACGGGTGGTAAAAAATACCATCGACGCCGCTTTTGAGGGAGTAATTCAGGAAAGCGGCTATTGGATTAAAAAACGGACTTTTGACGATGACGGGCTATACCCCACCGGGGAAGTCTATGAATACTATATTCTGACACGGATTCCCCGGGATGCCCTGGAAAACCAGATTAACCTGCTTCTGATAACAGCACGGACGGATCTTCCCCCAACCCGGGATCAGTCCGCCGCCGCCATGCGGCTCCGGCTGAATTTTTTCGACGGATTCTGATCGCCAGATATACCGATGAAGAATTTTAACGCAGAGGGCACAGAGGAGGCACAGAGGACACAGAGGAAGAGAGGGAAAATTGACTATTTACTCTTTCATTCTTCCCTCTGTGTCCTCTTTTTTTCTTTCTCTGTGCTCTCTGTGTTTATTCTTCTCTTTACTATATGATC
>BNUW01000388.1 GCA_025997655.1 Spirochaetia bacterium | reverse complement strand
TTGAATGTGCCATATCCATTAGCAAATCAAAAAGGTAAAAAAATGAAGATAGGTAAAGAATTACTTATAATTGGACCAATGACATAACCAAGTCAGATGTAGGGGGTTAGAGAGACTTCTTTTTCCATTGGTGGAAAGTGCCTTTGTTTTTGCCATAACTTTTTGCTACCCCCAGCCCCGGACTATGGGGCTTTCATATACAGAGATATTTAATCATAAATCGAATGATTAGGCAAGCCCGAAAAAAGGCTGTTTGCTTCCCCCCGCAGGGCGGGGGAAGATATTACCCCGGAATAGACTTTCAAAACCCCTTCCAGGTTGTTCTGGTGACCTTATATTCAATTCTTTGGGGCTAAATCATACTTTCCCACCATCCCCTTGAATTCGGGGGCTTGTGACCAATCCTCAATCAAAATCCAATATGTTTCTATACATAGATACAAATCGATGCTATTTTTAGTTTCTTACAATAAGACTCTACACTACAGCCAGCGAACACATCGTTGCCGATAGTGGCCAGCGTATCGGGCAAGGTAATGGACACAAGATTTGCTTTATTCGTTCTGGCATTTGGAACATTATATGATACATTTCCAATACTGGTGAAGGTACTGTCGCTCAGATCGTAGGCAACATAGGCCCCGCCCGGAATCGCGTCAAAAAGTTTGTGCAGGGGATCGGTACCGTACAAATTCCTTCCCGAAAGCAGACCCGCATCGTCGATTGCCAGTGAAACAACGATGGGATCACCGCTACTCGTGCCGCCGCCCGCCGCCTCAGATGCGATAAGTGATTTCATTTCGTCCAGAGTGGCTACGGTCGTTCCGTTGACGGAGACGTTGAAAAGAACGGTACTCCCCCCTCCGCCAGCGGCTGTTGCCGGGAAGGTGATGGTTACCGTGCCGCTGTTAACCGCATTGGTTGCGGTTGCGCCTGAGTACGTAAAGCTGTTCGCCGCGACGCCGGTAAAGGTATAGCCGGTTTTTGCCGTCAGGGTTACCTCAGCCTTGTATACGGTTGAAGCGGCAAAAGCACCGCTATGAGCCGCGCCGGCGCTAG
>BNUW01000387.1 GCA_025997655.1 Spirochaetia bacterium | reverse complement strand
GCGGAAGAAAGCAGCAGGATACCAGGGTACTTTTTGACCGGATAAAAGCCGGCAGGTATCTTGCCTATACATCTAAAGCTGTTCTGAATGAGTTACGCAGGGCGCCGAAGGAAATGTATGCGAAAATGGACTATCTTGTTAAGAATTACACCATTGAGACATTCCCGGGGGGCGATCAGGTACGCCGATTAGCTGATATATACGTTTCAAAAGGGATAATTCCGGAAAAATATGAAACTGACGCAGCGCATATTGCAACGGCAACGGTACATGGATTAGACTGTGTGGTAAGTTTTAATATGGGGCACATTGTAAAACCCAAAACCATGATTGGCGCCGGGTTTATCAACTTATATGAGGGATATAGGTGGATCGGTTTAGCGACCCCTACGGAACTAATCAATTTTGTTGAGGGAGAACAACCATGACGCGAGAAGAAGAACGCAAGAATGACCGGAAGATCCTTGCCCAATGCCGTGCCTGGAAACGAGCGGCAAGTAAGGAAATAGAGGGTATGTCCAGTGAGGAATTGACCGCACATTATAAAAAAATCATGGAAGAGAGGCGTACCATATACGAGGAGGTAACGGGGAAGAATTGGGATGATATTCCATACTTAGGCATTAAGCCCCCTCCCGGATACCCCGGCGCTGACCTCTTCGATACCATAAACTCATGAACAAGCGGGCATTGCGTGCGGATATTCTATTACTTTTAACCTCCTGTTTATGGGGTTTTGGTTTTGTGGCCCAGCGTTCCGGAATGGAATATGTGGGGCCTTTTACCTATAACGGGATCAGATTCATCCTGGGGAGCCTTTCTCTGCTGCCCCTTATTCTGTTCCGGAAGGCCAAGGCCAAAGGCCAGGGTCAGGCCACGCCCGGAGTTGGGCGGGGCCGAAAGCTGCTCTCTGCTTTGGCGGCGGGAACCTGCCTTTTTATCGCGGTGGCATTCCAGCAGTTGGGGATGATGTTTACCACCGTGGGAAACGCCGGATTTATCACCGGCCTCTACGTGGTGCTGACCCCCATTTTCGGTATCTTCCTGGGCAGAAAAACCGG
>BNUW01000386.1 GCA_025997655.1 Spirochaetia bacterium | reverse complement strand
GGTTCTCCGGGGCGCAGTTCGGCAAGGCTTACCAGCTTCTTAGCGGCGTCACCGATCCCTACCTCAACTGGTTTCGCCGTTTCCGCTTCCTTCAGGTGGCCAACCTGGATATGTCCCCCATCGCCGCATTAGCGATACTGTCGGTGGCGAACAATATTTTTATTACCCTTGCCCGTTTCGGTACAATCACTTTCGGTATTATCCTTTCCATGCTTACTGCCGTCATCTGGTCCGCCGTTTCCTTCATCCTGAGTTTCTTCATCATCATTGCGGCCCTGCGGCTTATTGCCTACCTTACCAACCGGGATGTGTACCACGGCTTTTGGCGGATCATCGATCGAATCTCCCAGCCCATCCTCTACCGCCTTAACCGGCTGCTGTTCGGGCGGCGGCTGGTTCGGTACATGACGGGTATCCTTTCTTCTCTTGGGGTGTTGCTGATACTCCGGGTCGGTCTGGACCTGCTGGTACGGGGGCTCCAGGGCCTCCTGATCCGGCTTCCTTTTTAAGGCCGGAGGCCTGATGTTTCTACGGGAGCTTACCGTCCAGGTGGAGGGTCATGTCAAGGACGTCGGCGACAAAACTGCCAACGCCCTTGCCCGGCTGGGGATAATCAGTGTGGCGGACCTTTTGTGCTGGTATCCCGACCCTGAAAAATGGCAGGACCGGAGCCGGCGGGTTTCTCTCAAGGATTTTCGCAGCGGTCCGGTCTGTACCGAAATCCGGGTCCTCATCAACAACGGTTGGGAGGATCGGCGTACTGTTAAGCGGCTGAAAATCTACGTTGAGGATGATACGAGCCGGGTTTGGAGGGGTGAATACGAGGAAGCGGGCGGGGAGCCGTTTTTATTGATGGTAGGCCGCCGTTCAATCGCCCGGCGGCCTACCATCACTTCCAGGTAGAAAAGTTCCTCGTATTCACCCCTCCAAACCCGGCTCCTTGAGCGTTTGCCCTTTGCCCTTACCCCCGGCCAGACCGCTGCGGTTGCGGAAATCAACCGCGACATGGACGGCGAATATCCCATGGCGCGCCTCCTCCAGGGGGACGTCGGTTCCGGCAAG
>BNUW01000385.1 GCA_025997655.1 Spirochaetia bacterium | reverse complement strand
GCTTCCCTGCTTTTGCAGCGGCAGGTACTGTCCACACTGATACTGCACTGTGGAAATCGGGTGGCAGCCCTTACCCTGCGGAAGGAGGACCTGGCCGCCACGGGCGCCCATTTTGAGGACGCCGAACCTCTGGTCAATATTCCCCTGAAAAGCAGGGAGATCCTGGTATCCATCATGGTTAAAGAAAACAGCGAAGGTACGATCCGCTGCTCCTTGCGTTCCAAAGGCATGGGCGGCGTTAACGTTTCAAAAATAGCCCAGCAGTTTTCCGGAGGGGGCCACGCCCTGGCGGCGGGCTTCTGCAGCGAGTTTACCTTTGAAGAAACCCTGACCCGGGTTCTGGAAACGGTACAAACCGCGCTGGAAAAAGTATGAAAGCAAAGATACTAACCCCCTTGATTTTTTTATTCACCGCTCTGGGTATCACACTCCTGAATTTTATTCCCCTGCAGTTATCCGGCGTGCCGGGAAAGAAACAGTGGCAGGCCCGGGTGGTAATCCCCCGGAATCCTGATATTGACCGCGGTACTGCGGTGGATGCCGGCGTTGAGCGGATGGTCTACGAGGATACCATGAACGCCAAGGTAGCCCTTAATGAGGGGGAATCCATTGTGGCGGTCCTCACCCAGGATATGGACGGGGACATGATGGATGAACAGATCCTGGCGTACCGGAATATTCCGGAAACGGAGGGCCCCATCTTTATCACCTATATTGATTATGATGAGGATCTGGGGGGATACCGCCGGTTCTGGAGCGCCCCCACTGCGGTTGCCCGGGTGGGGACCGTGTCGGTATATACCCAGGATCTCATTGGGGACCGCAGTTTTTGTATCCTGGTAAGCGGCATGAACAGTGCGGAGGAACAGACCCTAACGGTATTCCGGTCAAACCTGCCGGAGGAAATTGCTTTCACCAAAATAGCGGAACTGCGCATAGACGGTTCCATTCAGGTGCAGGAAACAGAACGTACCCAGGCATATCAACTGGGGCTTGCCAAGGGAGAGAGTTTTACCATTGCGACCTATGGCCGGGATTTTGGTTCAACAAACATTTTGGATCA
>BNUW01000384.1 GCA_025997655.1 Spirochaetia bacterium | reverse complement strand
GCGGGCCACTCGTCCCTGGACAGCGGCGGGAAGCGGGGGTCCCCAAAGGCGGCTTCGGCGGCCATGATTCGCACGGTTTTTTCCAGAGGGTCAGGGGATGACATCCTGCCGATGCAGCCCCGGAGGGCGCCATTTTTATGGAGGGTCACAAAGGCGCCGCAGGGCGGCAACCCCGCCTCCCGCAGGTATTCGGGCCGCCGGTTTTCCAGCCTGGCGGCGATGGTTTCCCGGGCATCCGCTAAAAGGGCTTTCTGTTCTTCCGGAGTAATCGCAAAATCCATGGGTTTAGTATAATCCAAAACGGTAACATGGACAAACCCCCGTTTTCCGGCTATTCTTAAACCCCTATGGCTCAGCGTTTCCCCTTCATTGCCGCCGTCAAATACTCTTTCCCGGTCCTCCTGGGTTACCCGGCCATCGGCATTGCTGCGGGGCTTCTCGTGGTGGACGCCGGCTACCCCTGGTGGCTGGCCCTGGTGATGAGCCTGGTGATGTACGCCGGCGCGGGGCAATATATCGCCGTGGGGCTTTTTGCCGCCGGTGCAGGGCTTGTGGAGGCGGCCCTGGTTCAGTTGGTGGTCAACGCCCGGCATATAGCCTACGGCCTGACTATGTTCAAACGGTTCAATGCCGCAGGCCCCTATAAATGGTATCTTATCTTTGCCCTGACGGATGAAACCTTCGCCCTCCTTTCCGCCTTCTGCGAAGGGACCCTGTCGGATGATGAAGACCGTGAACATCAAAGCCGGTTCATGTTCCTGGTGGCGCTCCCGGACCATGGGTACTGGACCGTCGGCGCCGTGATTGGAGCCCTGCTGGGAACCCTCATTCCCTTTAGTATGGAAGGAATCAGCTTTGCCCTCAGCGCCCTGTTCATTGTGCTCATGATCGAGCAGATACTCCGGGATGCTTGTATGGATAGTATCCTTTATAGGCCCGCTTATGGCATTGAAGGCCAGCACGGTCATAGCAACCGGGGGAGCGGTCTTTTCAACCAGGGAGAGGAAGGTTTCCGATACTTTTCCACCGCTCCTTTTCCGTTCCCGGAAAAAAATGAAGGGAAATACCC
>BNUW01000383.1 GCA_025997655.1 Spirochaetia bacterium | reverse complement strand
CCCGGTCAAGCTCCACCCGGATGTGGCTGGTGAGTATCTGCGCGGGACTCACCTGCCTCCAATCCGCCCTTACCGATTCCTTCGCCTCATTAATCCTTGCCGTTGCGGCGGTAACCGGGGCTTTGCTCAGCGAATTCATCCTCGACGATCTCTCGGTGCGGCACATCCTGGATGGAGGCCGTCCCCGAAGAGGCCGCGTCTTGTAGAAGAAGCTGCACCGCAAGGGGCTCGTTCTTTTCACCGGGGCCGGGGCGGAAGGGCCCGGCGGCCTTAAAGAGCAGTTCCGGGTCCAGTTTCATGGGGCAGACCACCCGGCATTCTCCGCAGCCGATGCAGTTTCGGGACCGACCTTCCCCTACCTGTCCTTTCCGAAGGGCAAAAACCGCATAGGTGGTCTTTATAACCGGCTCGTTCAGGTCCTGTACCGTACGGCCGAGGAAGGGGGAACCGGTAGCTATCCGTTTCGGCTCCTCGGTGAATCCCCCGCATTGCTCAAAGAGATCCCCTATCCGGCTCCCCAGCCGTACCTTCATCACCTGGGGCTTTTTTACGGCGGAGCCCCCTACCGCCACATACCGGTCCAGGATTGGCCGCCTTAGTTTTACCGCATCGTGGATTGCCGCCAGAGTAGCGGGTCCCAGGATCAGGAGATTCCCCAAATCAACCGCTTCCTTTTTTGCGTAGATCCGGAGGACCTGTTCTAACTCCCGCCGGTCCCGCTGGGGATACCGAGAACCGACGATGACCATTGAGGCGGGTATATCATAGACCGAAACCTCCGCCAGAAACGGAGCCCCCAGTTTCTGCCCATGCCCGGAAACTACGAACAAAATCCGTTCTGCCCCGGCCGCATGGGCGGCTATGACGCTTCCTTCCGCCAGTTCCTTGAGCCGTTCCCGGCAAAGCACGTAATCCGCCACAAGCCAGGGATCGTCAAAGACACAGCGGGCCACCAGGGTGCGGGGCCGTTCCTGGGACTGAAAGGAAGCGTCATAGCCGCCCATGTGGCCGGGGCAGAACGGATTTTGTTCGTAGTTTCCGGGCATGGGCAGAAACTGGGGGCTCCGTTTCTGGC
>BNUW01000382.1 GCA_025997655.1 Spirochaetia bacterium | reverse complement strand
CTAAGATTACGACTATTTCAACGGCTTTGTTGGCGGTATCGGCGAGGTCTTTGTTTTGCGTGCTATCAATTTCTTTGGCGTAGGCGGCGGCGGTGTCGGCGTCGGCGGCGAGGGCGGCTCGGGGGGCCCAGGGGGCCCAGGGGCCCATGGGGCGTTATAGGCGGCGAAGGCGCCGGGGTGGGTGGCGTCGTAGTCGATGAGGGCTTTGTTGTAGGCGGCGGTGCGGATGGGGTCGATGGTGGCGAAGGCGGCGGTGATGGCGTCGTCGGTGGCGTCGCGGGCGGCGCGGGTGACGTCGGAGGCAGCGTTGACTCTGTGGGCGAATTTGATAACTTTGACGGCTTTGGTGAAGGCGGTGTGGACGTGGATGTTCTTGGAGAGCCCTTCGATGAACACCTCGAGCTCCTTGATGAGCCCATCCAGTTTCCTTGCTCTTTCTTCTTCTTCTTTCTTTCTCTCTTCTTCTTCTGTTTTCTTTTTATTTTCCCTTGCTCTTTCTTCTTCTTCTTTCTCTCTATTTTCCTCTTCTTCCTCTTCTTCCTCTTCTTCTTCTTCTTTCCATTTATTTTCTGCTTCTGCTTCTTCGTCTGCTTTCCTTTTCTTTTCTACTTTTTCATCTTCTTTCCTTTCCGTAGAAGAAGACGATGAGGAATATAAATATGGAGATGAAGAAGTTAAAGAAGAAGATAAAGAAGAAGATGAAGACGATGATACGTCTTCTCCTAGCTCTTCCCGCACTTTCCGCACTTTCCGTGCGTCTTCCAGGTCTTTTTCCTCTTTTTTCAGATGTTCTTTCTCTTCTTGCAGCTTTTTCCATCCTTTCTCCCACTCTTCCCACCCTTCATTGTCACCTTGACCTGCACCGTCATCTTCGTGTATGTTTCTGCTTTTATCCTCTTTTTGTATGTGCTCTTCCACCCACTTGTCTCTCTGTTTTTGGCGCTCTTTTTTTCTGTTATCTTCCCAATGTTTTTCTGCCCTTTCTTTCTGTTCTTTGTCCATTTTTACTGCCTCTTCATGCTGTTCCCACCATTGTCTCCGTTTTTCTTCTCGACTTTTCTATTCTTACCCCATTTCT
>BNUW01000381.1 GCA_025997655.1 Spirochaetia bacterium | reverse complement strand
ACTTTTTCCCAGACCCCTGATTTTGCCGAGGCAAGGAGGGCGTCCAGAACCGCCATATTGGCAATTGCGTCACAAACAGGGGTAGGAACCCCGGTTTTGTTGATGATCGATTGGGCGAAGGCGTCAAATTCCAACCGATACTGATCAACAATTTCAGTTTTGATGAGCCGCTCCTCCACGCCGTTGTTTACCGTTATCTCTCAGGGAACATCCCCAAACATATTGAAGGGAACCTTTATCGAAAGGTAGCCGCCGGTACCGACGGCGGTGACCCGCTGGTAGGGGTATAACTGGGTCCCCAGGCTAAAGGTGGAGGTGCGCCCGCCGCCGAAGTCGAGGATGGCGGAACCCAGAATATCGGTCTTAAACACCGGGTCCCATATAAAGGTCCCGATTACCCGCTTCGGCTCGGCGCCCATAAGCAGCCTGGCGCTGGATACGGTATAACAGCCGATGTCCAGGATGGCTCCACCGCCGGCTGCGGCAATATTGCGGATATTCCCGCCGTCTTTCAGGTCATAGGAAAACAAGCCGCTGGTGGTCCGGACAGTCCCGATTTCCCCGCACTTTACCAGCTCTTTGGCCCGCCGCCACTGAGGGTGGAAACGATACATGAAGCCTTCCATTAAAGGAACGCCCTTCTTTTCACAGTACTCCGCCGCCTCCACCGCTTCTTTGGCGTTCAGCCCCAGGGGCTTTTCACAAAGAATAGGCTTCCCGGCGTCGGCGGCTTTTTTGATGTTCGGCAAATGGAGGTGGTTCGGCAGCGGCGCATATACGAAATCAACCTTGGGGTCCGCCAGCAGTTCCTCGTAGGAGCCGTAGACCGCAGAAAAATCCCACTTTTTAGCAAAGGCCTGTGCCTTTTCCTTGTTTCTGGACGCGATGGCGTAGGGCTCCACCAGCGAAGACGACTTGAGCGGGGTCGCCACCCGAAGTTCATAGTGACCGGAGGTCCCAAGGACCCCCATCCGTAACCGTTCCATACCGCACCTCTCTTAATTTGGTTTTACCAATTTCGGGTAGGGTACAATAGGCCCTAAAAAAAAGCAACAGAATAGCCGTCTAATTCAGCAATTCAAAG
>BNUW01000380.1 GCA_025997655.1 Spirochaetia bacterium | reverse complement strand
TTTCGCCTGGCCTCTTGCAGTTTTCTTCCGTGGTTGACTTCAGCTTTACGTAATATTTTTTTTTGTCCTTCGAGCTCTTCATATATAATGTCGTTTCCTTCTTTATACCTCTTTACCAGTTTCAGCAAATCAAGATACGGGGTATTTACCGTTTTAGGATTTTTATACCACTTTAATTGTTCTGTGCATACCTCGATGTTTTTCTTCACGTCATATATATATGACGTATTATATTTTTGTATTGAATCTACAACAGTTTCAATATTTTCACATATCTTGAGTGCTGAAACTGGTAAAGAGGTATAAAGAAGGAAACTCCATTATCCCTAGCACCAACATCAACAATTTTTAGTTTACGCGATATTCTTAATCGGCTGATATTATTATCTGCAAACGCTCTATCGGATACTCTTTTGACATTTCCGGGAATTATTATCTCAACCAGTTTATTATGTTCAAAAGCGCTTTGAAGTATTTTTTGGACGTTCTTGGGAATTATTAAATCGGCAATTTTGTTGTTTTGAAAGGCGGAAAAACCAATAATTCTAACGGTATTTGGAATACTAATACTCGTCAATAAATTTGAGTGGAAAGCCCTTTCATATATGTATTCTAATCCATTCGGCAGCGTTACCGAAGTAATACCCTTCTCCTTAAAAGCATCCTTGCCAATCTTAGATACTACAAAATCGTCTATCTCTGACGGAATAACTACAACCTTTCGGGAACCGGTGTAACCGGTAATCTTAACTGTTCCGTCTTCCAATTTCGCTACCTTAAAATCACTGCCTTTATTCGGACGCAAGTTTTCTAATCTTTCCTGTTCTTTTCGCTTGGCCTCTTGCAGTTCTTTTTCTTTTCGCCTGTCCTCGCGCAGTTTTTCTTCTGCTTTTTGTCTGGCTTCTGCTATTCTTGCTTCATATTCTATTCGTTTGACCTCTTGCAGTTTCTTTTCTTCTTTTCGCCTGGCCTCTTGCAGTTTTCTTCCGTGGTTGACTTCAGCTTTACGTAATATTTTTTTTTGTCCTTCGAGCTCTTCATATATAATGTCGTTTCCTTCTTTATACCTCTTTACCAGTTTCAGCA
>BNUW01000379.1 GCA_025997655.1 Spirochaetia bacterium | reverse complement strand
AGGCCGGGCGGAAGGTGTCTATCACTATGCTCTCCCAATCGCTGAATCATTTCCGGGACAGCAATCGGGCGCTCAATGCGTGGTACGAGAAAGCGAGTATTTTCAAGAAAAAGGGGGTGGTGAGGATGGCCTTGTGCCGGAAGGTGATTACGCAGATATTCCAGATGCTCAAGAAGGGGGAGTACCATCATTTCAGGAATCCCGTTCTTCACGAGAAGAAGATGAGAGAGTACCGGGCTTTTTTGAAGAAGCATCAGAATGGTGAAAAAAATTCTGATATTCTTCAAAAAACCGCTTGACTTTTCTCATAGACGCAGATATTCCAGATGCTCAAGAAGGGGAGTACCATCATTTCAGGAATCCCGTTCTTCACGAGAAGAAGATGAGAGAGTACCGGGCTTTTTTGAAGAAATATCAGAATGGTGAAAAAAATTCTGATATTCTTCAAAAAACCGCTTGACTTTTCTCATATATAATATAGCGAAAACATTTTGTCAATATCTTTTTATACAATATTTCCAATATTTTCAACCAATTTTAGGGCACATTGCACATAACGTGAAAGCTATACGACGTTTTTGTGGTTGCGATAAAGGAAACGTAGGTTTCCAGCAACCGAAAAAATGTGCCGGAGAAAAAACGCACAAAGGGCGTAGCCCGACTGCGTTTTTTCGTAGGCCAAGCCGCTACTGCGGCGTAGCGTATAGCGTATGTTAAACGCCGTAAAAACTTGCGGCGAAGCCGCTCACACTAATGTAAACGACTCTTTTATTATAATTTTTCCGAAGCAACACCTAATACCTGCGCTGTTTCTGAATCTAATGCCCTTAACCGTAATCGACGAAGTTCACCTTCTCCGTCTACCCTTCCTGTTACAATTACACTCGCACCGGCAATTTTACCGATTGAAGCAGCCGTTTTATCATCCACTTCACCGCTCATACCAAATTTTTGTTCTCGGCGTAATTGGTCTAACTGGCTTCTATCAGTTATAAAATAACCCTCATTTACCCATATATATTCCAGTTCTCCAACAACATATTCTGTTGTGCTTCTATCTTGTGCGGTAATATACACAATAGCAATTC
>BNUW01000378.1 GCA_025997655.1 Spirochaetia bacterium | reverse complement strand
GGGCCATTGCGGATAAATTTTTATAACGGGTTAACCGGTATTGTAGCCATGGCTACTGTAGCGGCCCCTACATATCCTTCACCGAAAATCCCATCATCTCCATCTTGTATTTCGGCCTGCTTGCACTAAGCACTGCGGCCTTTCTCTCCAGCTCACTCAGCCGAAGCTCCTTGGGGTTCAGCTTAACTTCCCCGACAAGCATACGTTTTTTATCATCATTCACCGCCACAATATCTACCTCATTAAGATTACCCTTTTCCCAGTATGTCCCTATGGCGGAGTACTCCCCGGACTGCATCAGTTTTTCCCGGAAATATTTTTCCAGAGTCGACCCGGCATAGGTGGAATAGTCCCGTTCGATAATCTCCCGAACGTAGGCATAATTTCCAATCTCAATGGCGCTCCGGTATTTATAAATATACCGGAACCAGAGCTTCAGAAAATTATCCTCTATGGCATACCGGATTTGGCGGGTTCCGGGTTTTGCAAAGATTGGGATGATTCGCCGGATTAGGCGGAACTCATTTTCCAGCCGTTCAATCTGGGGGCCTACCGACTGGCCGATAACACTTTCAATTTCCGGCCTGGATGTTTTTGAAGATGCAACAAGGGACAGGATCGAAAAAAAGGTGGCATAATCCTTCCCGAATTCCTCAATAAGCACATTCCGACCCTCATCCAGAAAAAATGAATTTTCCTCCAACACTACATCTAAGATTCGTTTTTTGGTATACGCCTTTGTCTCCATCAGCAATTCGATATACCGGGGCACCCCGCCGGAAACCATATAGAGGGCAAGCAGATCCTCATTGCCGGATTTGGGATGATGATCCAACAGTATCTGTTTTTGAACAGCAACTCCGAGTGGTTTCAAAATAATCCGGTGGTTTGCCCGCTGAAAAAGCGGTTCATGGGCATCCTCAAAAATCCGCTTCATCAGCGAATACACGGAACCGCATAAAACAAGGTGCATTTTACTGGTATTCTTATAGGAATCCCATAGATTCTGCATCTCGCTGTATACCGCGCTGTTTATGCCGTAGAATTCTTGAAATTCGTCAATGATAAGGGAAAAATGCCGGGTTTCCG
>BNUW01000377.1 GCA_025997655.1 Spirochaetia bacterium | reverse complement strand
TAACACGGAGGGCACAGAGGAAGAGGGAAAAACAGGCTATTTACTCCTTCATTCTTCCCTCTGTGTCCTCTTTTTTTCTTTCTTTGTGCTCTCTGTGTTTATTCTTCGCGTATTAGGGGGTGTTGAAAAATTTAATACCCTGTCTAATGCACTTATTTCCGCCTTACTATAATCATTATTTTTATTTAAAAGAAATTTCTTCCTTTCCTCTAAAATTTTAAAAGTATTTTCGGTAGGGATGTCCATCATGTAACCTAAAAATAAAACCCGGCCTATTGGACGAAGGTCCTCTAAACCGGGCCGGTGTTTGCACCGCCGGGTACAGATGCCCAGGGGTGCAAACCGCATTTGAACCGTTTAGCTATTCAGCGTCGAATTCCGCTTCGGCTTCGGCATCGGCAAATTCAAGCTCAACTTCTTCATCGCTAATTGATTTTGATAAAGAAGTATTAGCACTATAAAGTTTTTTGCCCACACGAACATACTTCAGTTTGGTGTCATTAGGACCCTGGGCATTAGCATTCGCAACAGTACCAGAGCTAACTTTGTCAAAGGTAAGGGTAATTACAGACTTGCTTTTTTCGTAAGTGCCTGAACCGGTCCAAGTATTATTACCAACGCTTCGCTTAAGCTCAAACTTTTTACCTGCTTGTAAGGTAAGTGTCGTTTTGACCCCGTCCTCAGTATACGTATACTCACCGGTGTCGCAGGCCGCCAAAACAAATCCTACGGCCATCACCGCGATGACCATACCAAAGAGAAAAACTTTGCTTTTTGTAGTTTTCATAAACTACCTCCTAATCATTCTGGAGCTCCATACCGGAACTCCTTGTATACGCCCTGTCTTCGTGTGAAAACACGGTCTCAGTGCTGTATAATACTTCAAGCGGGGACGTTGAACACAACGCCGCCGCATAAAAGCCCGCTTTCACGGCGCCATTTGTCAAATCAGGCGCCATAGTCATTGTTGAAGGCGCCTGGCGCCAGGTCAGGTTTATAAAAAGAAAACGCCCCGGAGGCAGCGGACCGGAGGTCCGATGGCTCTGCGGCGCGTTATACCGGGACGTTTCATTTTTTTCAGAGGAAAACA
>BNUW01000376.1 GCA_025997655.1 Spirochaetia bacterium | reverse complement strand
TCGACTCAAAAACATCCAGGCCGATACGGACATGCGCTCCTCCATAGGGAGCGGACCGGGGTCTGCCGCTCCCAACGGGAACTAGCCCATGGAAGGCCTCTCTAAACTCACGGATTCCATTTTCCCCATTATAGCTCTTATCGTCATTGCTGGGGTACGGATACTGCCGAAGGTACTAAGGCGGCAGGTTCGTAACCGGGATCAGGGCCAAAAACATAAAGATGCGCCGCAGCTTTTTCAAGAAGAATCCCCGCAAAAAGGCGTCCGTGGCTTTCAGCCCTGGGAGGATGAATACCGGGACCCGGCCAGCTCTGTTACTATAGAAGAAGTGGAACAGGAATTCATGGATGATGATAACTTTTCCGCCTGGAACTTGTCGGTAAACGACGAGGCTCCCGCGAAACCCGCCCCGGTTGTGCCGTCTAAGCCTGCGGAACTTCCGGCTTGGCTTCAATCCACGGTACAGCCGGCAGCGCCGCAGCCAACGGAGGCCTCCACGTCTATTGCCGAAGCCGTTGCCGGTGATGGCGGCGCATTGAGTCGGCAGTCAACCGCTCGCCATAGGGTTGAAAGCCGCATTCGTTCACTGCCGCCCTTACAGCAGGGCATTGTTTGGGCGGAAATCCTGGGTGCACCTAAGGGGCTCTAATGCGTCCTGTTGATCACTTTTTTTCAAAGCTTGCTGTTCTGGAAAACGCTCTCCAAAGCCCAGACCGGAGCAGGCTGGAGCAGGACTTTTCCCGCCTTATCGCCCCCGTACTTGGGGCGGATGCGGCGGCGAATCTCTGTTACCGTACCCTGGATCGGGTCACCCAGCCTGCGGACTTGCCCTTGACCCTGCGGAAGCTCGGCGCCATGGCTGCTTTTTTTTCTGGGAGAATATGATGAAAAGTCGATGCCGCTGGAAGGGGATGATTGGGAAACAATACGGAATACCCTGGAGGATGTTTCAGGGGAGATGGATATCAATACCCTGACGGCTTTGATGGGGGAATTGTTGTCCCGGGGCATCCTGGATTAGCTTGTTCCGGGGTAAAAAAAGACGCCATAGGGGAAAATCCTTCCATGGCGTTTTTATTTTACGGTTCAAATATT
>BNUW01000375.1 GCA_025997655.1 Spirochaetia bacterium | reverse complement strand
GGCAACAATGGAAAGTAGACCATATTCTAAAGGACATCGTGGTGATAGTCCTATTTGCGACACTTGCGGATTGTGATCAGTGGACAGAAATAGCGGAATGGGCGAACTATCACCAGGGATTATTGAAACGGGTCATTGAGTTAGCCCATGGGGTACCCTCACATGACACGATTCAACGGGTAATGGCGAGCATAAAGCCTGAAACATTCACCCGATTGCTGGAAACGTGGCAAAACATGCTGAATAGCAATGAGGGAGAGAAGCTCAAACAGATATTGGCGATAGATGGGAAGACCATCCGGGGTAACGGGAACAAGAACCAGGACCCGCTCCACATAGTTTCGGCATGGTCGAAGGAAAGTGGGGTATGTTTTGGCCAGAAATCGGCGGACAGCAAGGGGAAAGAAATCCCGATGATAAAGGCGCTTCTTGAGGTGGTGTCGGTGCGGGGCCAAATTGTGACGATAGATGCCATTGGAACCCAGAAGGAAATCGCGGAAAAGATACGGAAAGGCAAGGGTGACTATGTTCTGGCAGTAAAAGACAATCAAAAAATCCTGCATGAGGATATACAGGAGTATTTCAGCGAAGAAAAGTTCCGCAAAGCGATACAAGAACAGGGTGGATACCGGCAAACGGGGGAGCGGGAGCGAAGCCAGTATGAGAAACGGGAGTATTGGCAGACAGATGACATACAATGGCTGTCTCAACGGAAAGAATGGGCAGGGTTGAGCAGTATTGGGATGACCAAAACGACGATTTTGCATGATGACGGTACCCAAAGTGAAGAAACACGGTATTACATAACGAGTTTGGAACCGAACATTGAGGATTTTGCGCGTGCGGTACGCGGACACTGGTCGGTAGAGAGTATGCACTGGCATTTGGATGTCACCTTCAGAGAGGACAAAAACCATACCCTCAACAAAACATCTGCGGAAAACATGAACATCATCCGAAAATGGGCATTGACTCTGCTTAAGACATTACAACTGGGGAAAAAATACAGCCTCAGGCTCAAACGCCGTATACTGAGTTGGGGCTTTGAGCAACATCTTGAGGCCGTCCTCGCGCTCTGATCCTTCATGCGTTTGTCGTG
>BNUW01000374.1 GCA_025997655.1 Spirochaetia bacterium | reverse complement strand
TAGTGTAGTGTAATACTCATACTTGTGAATGCGCTCCCTTATGTTTTTGTATTTTCTGAATAATTTCATCGCTGGATTTTGACCAGCGAAATTTACGCCCCGATTTATTCCAGTTTTTTATGTACTCCTTTATCGCCGATATTAATTCATCCACTGAATTCCAACTTTCTCTACGAATTCTTTCGGTTGTAATTTCTCTAAAAAATCGTTCGACTAAATTCAACCAAGATGAATGTGTCGGAGTGAAATGTAACACAAATTTGTTTGGATGTTTCGCGATATACTCTTGCAATAGTTTGCTGTTGTGTGTTTTGTAATTGTCGGCTATAATATGCAACACTTTTCCATCTTCACATTGTTTATCCAACTTTTTAATGAACTTCAAATAATCCTCTGAAGTATGCCTATCTTTGCACTCGCCAATTACATTGCCGGTAAGATAGTCTAAAGCCGTAAACAATGTTGTTGTTCCATGTCGGTAATAATCACTGCTTTGATGTGAAGGAAGATTTTGTTGTGGAAAAATCGTATGCTGGGCCCGCTCAAGTGCTTGTATTTGTGTCTTTTCATCCACACAAAGCACTATTGCATTATCAGGCGGGTTCATATACAAGCCAACAACATCTCTAAGTTTTGTTTCAAAATCGGGGTCATTGCTATATGAATAGTAGGATTGTATATGAGGTTTTATATTATTTGCACGTAGTATCTCACTAACTTTATTGTGGCTTATGCCAACATGCTTGGCCAGTTTCCGTGTACTCCAATGTGTTGTGCGTCTTTAGGCTTCTCATGACAGGCAATGTCTATTACTTTGTTTTTTGTTTCTTCGCTTATTGGCAGCGTTCCGGGTTTCCGAGTCTTATCATACAATAGTGCATCAAGACCTGCCACATTATAACGTTTGACAAATGCTGCTACTGAATTGATGTGTATCCCTAAATACTCCGCTATATCAGTCGGCGATTTCCCGTTTGCCCGATGCAAAACAGCTTGCAGCCGAACCGCATATTTGTACTCAATATGCCCGCTTGTTAATATGTTTTCTATCAAAATTTTGTCGTCTGCAACTAGTGCAGGAACTAATGCTTTAGCCATGAACAT
>BNUW01000373.1 GCA_025997655.1 Spirochaetia bacterium | reverse complement strand
GGAATGAAATTCCCGCGCCGAGAATACAAATCACGGTAAAAAATAACTTGAATGCCTTATTCATTATTTTGTCCCCTTTTAAACACAACAAATTTTGATACAATGAAATTAATTACCATTCCGGCGAGTATGCCAAAACCCTGGGCAATAAATTTATACGGAAGCGTGTAATTCATAATAATGATATTCATTACCGTAATATTAACAGCCAGTCCGAATAATGCGCCGGAAAGAAATTCCAGCCATTTCCTGAATGATGCTTTGGTTTCAGCGGTATAATCCTTAAATGACCAGTAGTGATTAAGAAGATAGTTTTGAGCCCCCGCTATAAGGAAACAGCCGATGCTTACCGGAGTGGCGGGGAAATTGAGGAGATCCACACAGACAAAAAATAGTAACAGGTTTGTTACGGTACCAAGGCCGCCGGTTATACCGAATTTTAATATCTCTTTTATAAGTGAAATTTTTATAATCATTATTTTTTCCCCATAAATTTTATCCGCCACACATCCCTCAGCGCCTGGAAAAATATCCTGTTGGACATCTTTGATGTCCCGTATTTTCTGTCGGGGAATATGATGGGGATTTCAACGATGCCGCACCCTGCTTTCCAGGCCTTATATTTCATTTCAATCTGAAAGGAGTAGCCCCGTGTAACAACCGATTCAATGCCTATTTTTTCAAGAGCGGCTTATTATATCCGCCGGTAAAATCCTTAACGGGGCAGCCCAATATCAGGCGGCAATAGACTGCTGCGCCCCTGGTAATAAGGTTTCTGATCCAGGTACGGTCTTCCACTCCGCCCCCCGGAACATTCCGAGAACCGATAACGATATCGCAGGTTTGAATCTTTTCAAGCATAAACGGAATGTATTTGGGATCATGGGAAAAATCAGCGTCCATAGCGAGCAGGACATCGTATCCGTGAGCGATGCCCCAGGAAAAACCTTGAAGGAATGCGGTGGCGCCTCCCTGCTTCCCTGGCCGGCTTAACAAATGCAGACGGCCGGGGGGCCATTTGTCCATCTGCTTTTTTACCGCATCCGCCATGCCGTCCGGGGAGCTGTCATCCACCACAAGAGCCCCCCCCGTTTCAGACAGGTACG
>BNUW01000372.1 GCA_025997655.1 Spirochaetia bacterium | reverse complement strand
CGGGGGTTGATCCTGCTTTCGTTGGCAACAGCCCGGTGGTAGTTTATCCAGAGGTTCTCCCAGGGATCGTCGTGACCGGTAACAGCAATACTGTGGGGCAAATCTTCCCGGGCAATGATTCGGGCATCTTCGCCGGGGAAGCGGATCAGCGCCAGACCGCGCCGTTCGTCGATGATTGCCCAGGGGGTTTCCCCGAAGCGCAGGGTAAAGTGGCCCGCCAGACCGGGAAGGACGTAATGGTCCGCTTTGCAGTGGGCTATATGGATGCCGGAAGAATCGGGGGAGAACCGGAGCAGCCCCCGGAGCCGGTCCAGTTCCTTCCAGACCTTGTAGGCCGCAGTAAGTACCACCTGGACATCCGGGTCCCCCCGATCAACTGCGGCGGCTTCCGCTGCTTCACGGGCCTCCGGCGACGTAAAGCCCCCCGGCGTGTTCCGCCCCGCAGCCAGGACCTTCCAGGCAAAACGGATAAGCGGCGCCTCAATGGGGAGTTCGCTCATCCAGCCGTGGATAAAATGCCCGTAGGCGTTAGCGGAAAGTTCGCAGAGATACTGTGCGGCGGGTATATCCGGGATTGCATCATAAACAGCAACGCTGAAAAGGGCAGCCGGGGGTGAAGGCGTTGCGGTATCGGACACGGCGCTGTTTGGTGCGGCGGGTCCGGGACCAGTATCGTGCGGGGAATTGCCGAATGAGTCCGTGCCAAAAAGGTCCGGCTGTTGGTCGGTATTGCCGCATTGAGCAGTTTCAAGGGGGCGGCGGACATGATTCGGGAGCATAGCCTCCGGAGACTCAGACCGGCAAATACGGTCAAGAATCGCGAAGAGTCCCTCCAGGGTACCGTCATAGGTGTATTCAATCACGGCAGGGTATCTTCATAATTTCCCCGCCGCCGCCGGTTATACACTGCCCGCCCTCGGCTTTCACGATGTAGGTTTCTTCCACCCCGGCCATCCCGATGCCGGGAACCCCCTTTTTCGGCTCCAGGGCGATAACCATGTTCTCCTCCAGGGGATCGTCAAAGCCCTTGGCGATTACCGGAAGCTCATCAATGGTGAGCCCCACCCCGTGGCCCAGGAATTTTACCCGGTGCTTGTTATCAACCCCCA
>BNUW01000371.1 GCA_025997655.1 Spirochaetia bacterium | reverse complement strand
GTGTCGAGCAGGTGCTCTAACCAACTGAGCTAACCGCCCCTTACTTATCCATACCAGAAAAATATGACCTTTGTCAATCGATGTTATGCCCGTTCCCGTATCGCAACATTGATTTCGATCTTCCCAATGGGCCCCAGTTCCATGGGGACGATAAGGGCTTCCACATTACTGTTGGAGATTTCCATGTTTTCACCGGTAAAGAGGGCCGGCGGGGTAAGGTCAAACTTGAAACCCAGGGCATGGAGCTTGGTGACCGCCTGACCGGTGATCATGTTGGCCAGTTCCTGGATGGTGGCCTTTGCCATCTCGTCCATGGCGGTGAAGGTTTCACCCCCGTTCATGGCGCTCACAACCCCCAGGGCGGTCTGCTTGGTCATATCGAAGACGACCCTGCCTTCCACATCACCCGCAAGGCCGACCAGGGCTGCAACCCCCATGATGGACATGGTGGACTGTTTGAGGTAGAGATCTCCCCGCTTTACATCGGTATTGAGCACTTCCTTCAGAACATCAAACGCCGCTTCCACAAAGGGATTAATATATTCGACTCTCATTGCATACTCCTTCTCTATTTAAGCCCGCATAAACGCGGAAACACGGTCTTTCCCCACGGATATCCACTCGTTCTCCGGAAGTTCTTCATTGGTTCCCAGAACGATCAGCCCCCGGGCCTTCAATTTCTCGGAGAAATCGGCCATGATCTTCTCCTGCTGCTGTTCATTAAGGAAGGAAACCAGATCCCGGCCCAGGATGATGTCCAGTTCCGGCAGGGGGTTATCGTTCAGCACGTCATGGTACTCGAAGAGTATCGAATCCTTGATGGCCTGGCAGAAGCCGTACCCGGTCTTTCCCTTGGTCATATACTCCCGGCAATATTCCGGCACATCCTGCACGTCAAAGCTCATGTTCGGCGCCGAGGATATAGCCATGATGTCGCTGTCGTTGGCCCAAATCTTGATATGGCCGTTGGGGTACCGTGACTTGAGTATACACGCTAATGAATAGGTTTCATAGCCCTTGCCGCAGCCGAGGTTCCATATCTGGATACTGTTGGAGGGCATGTCCGGCAGGACCGACTTGAAAGCAGCGGCGTAGTCCTCATCCCAGAAAGTCCCGGT
>BNUW01000370.1 GCA_025997655.1 Spirochaetia bacterium | reverse complement strand
GTTTGTGCGGAGGTAACCGCTATCCGCGCAAACACTGAACGTAGAACTGGACTTTAGCCCGGGAATTGAAATACGGGAAGTGTTAGGCAGCCGGGGCCGTATCGCCAATACCCGGGTCACCTGCAGCATTGAGAACCTTCATCAGGGGGACTACAAGACCCTGTTTGTGCGCTACCGAATTCCGCCCCGGACAAAGGGATTGCAGGCTGCGTCTCTCCGCATTACCAGCCGGGGCAGCCCTTCCGCCCCCTTTGAGCAGACCGTAATCCTCACCGATCCGATTAATGCGTATGCCGCCGCGATGCTCCGTCACTCCGGGGCCGTAGTGGATTTCGCCGAGGCCCTCAGAGAAATCGGCGCCCATTATTATAATGCCGAACGGGATGTAAAGCGGCTCGAATTGGCGCTGCGGCTCTCCCAGGAAACAAAACTCTCCCTGGAATCCGCAAAACGGAATATACAAACAGGCGCCCTTACTCAGGAGCTTTCCGTTATTACCAAATATGTAGAAATACTAATCGGCAGGGTTGCGGAGAACCGGCGTCCCTTTGTGCCCCCCTCCCGTTCTGCCCCGGATTCTCGCCTGCCGAATGAATCCCGTCCGGTGAGTGTGCCCCATTTGGTGAGTGAAACCCGTCCCGTAAGAGAACCTCGTCCGGCGAATGGAGCTCCTCCCGCAGATGGAGTCCATCCCATACGTGAAACCCGCCCGGTGAATAGCGCCCCGGATGGAGCTCCTCCCGCGAGTGGAGTCCACCCCATACGTGAAACCCGCCCGGCGAATAGCGCCCTCCTTGTGCCGGAACCTCGTCCCGCGGATGAAGCTCTGTCCATGGATGAAACCCTTTCGGATGATGAGCGCCCGTTCGGTGAATGGAACCCCTTCGACGAGTGAGACCCGCCCGGCGAGTGCTTCTTAAATGTCGGCTAGAGAAGAGCGGATTGCTCCGCTCTCCCCCGCCTAAGAACCGTACTTGAAAGTTTCCCTTCATACGGCTCAAGCCTCATGTAAGCAATCGCCTTCCGAGCTCTTGCCGGTTCAGGTCCTCAGACCTTCCCCTTTGCGTTTCGAGTTTCTTCCGTATTGTGCATTGCTGTACCAAGGTCGCAGTCCGGTTATTCA
>BNUW01000369.1 GCA_025997655.1 Spirochaetia bacterium | reverse complement strand
TTCTGTTCCTGTAGCTCGGCGTTTACTTCCGCCAAATCCCGTATCACTGCCGCCATGTTTTTCCTCTTCTGCCCGGGCCGCTACCGGGAATGGGTTTCACGGACGCGCCGGGCTTCTATTTCCTGGTGCAGTCCCAGTTCCAAAAGCTGGCCTACGTCGATGATCAGGGAAACCGAACCGTCTCCCAATATGGACGCCCCGGCAATTCCCGGAGAATTGGTGAACTGATCCCGCAGGGGCTTGATGACCACATCTTCTTCGCCGATGAGGCTGTCCACCATGAAGCCCATCTTCTTTTCCGCAGTCCCAACGATAACGATGAAGTTGTAGTCCTGCCGTTCCTCGGTCCGGATGCCGAAGAGCCGGTTGAGCCGGAGCAGGGAAACCACATCGTTCCGTATATTAAAAACTTCGTAATTGTCGATCTTTTGGATGTCTTCGGGCTTGATCCGCAGGCTTTCGATGACCGAGGTAATGGGGATGGAGTAGATTTCCTCCCCCACCCGGACCAGGAGGCCCTGGATGATCGCCAGGGTGAGGGGCAGTTTGATGATAAACTTGGTACCCTTCCCCTTTTCCGAAGTAACGGTAACAGTCCCGTTGAGTTTTTCGATGGACCGGCGGACCACGTCCAAGCCGACCCCCCGGCCGCTTATACTGGTGATGGTCTTTGCGGTGGAGAAGCCCGGCTCAAAAATAAGATTGAAAGCTTCCGGGTCGGTGAGGAGCTTGTTCGGGCTGATAAGGCCCCGCTCAACTGCCTTAGCCTTGACCGCCTCCACGTCGATACCCTTGCCGTCGTCGGAAATCTCGATGACGATCATATTTCCTTCGTTGGCGGCCTTGAGGATGACCATTCCTTCCTCGGGTTTACCCACGGCCCGCCGCTCTTCCAGGGATTCAATTCCATGGTCGATGGAGTTCCGCACCGAGTGCATGATGGGGTCCAGCAGGTCCTCGATGACCGACTTATCCAGCTCTGTCTCCTCCCCTTCGATAACCAGGAAATAGAAGCCCGGCGCGTCCGTGAAACCCATTCCCGGTAGCGGCCCGGGCAGAAGAGGAAAAACATGGCGGCAGTGATACGGGATTTGGCGGAAGTAAACGCCGAGCTACAGGAACAGAA
>BNUW01000368.1 GCA_025997655.1 Spirochaetia bacterium | reverse complement strand
CCGAACTGTTGCTGCCCCGTGCGGAAAATGAGGCGCGGTATGCGGTGCAGCTTTTCGGCGCCGACCCGGAGGTGATGTACCGGGCATGTCTGCTCCTGGCCCCCTGGCGGCCCGATGCGGTGGACATCAACTGCGGCTGTCCGGTTCCCAAGGTGGTAAAGACCGGGGCCGGCTCCGCCCTAATGCGCAGCCCTGCAAAGCTGGGCCGTATTGTGGAGGCGGTGGTTAAGGCGTCAAAGGAAGCGCTTGGGGGTGTGCCGGTTACGGTGAAGCTCCGTTCCGGTTGGGATGCAGCTTCCCTTAATTACGGGGAGTGCGGGAGGATCGCCGTGGAAAGCGGGGCCGCCCTGGTGTGCCTCCACCCCCGGACCAGGACCCAGGGTTATGCCGGCCGTAGTGATTGGTCCCACATTGCCGACATGGTTTCCCGTCTGGCGGTTCCCGTGGCCGGTTCCGGGGACCTCTTTAGCCCTGAGGACGCCGAAAGGATGCTCCGGGAAACCCGCTGTGCCGCAGTGATGTTCGCCCGGGGCGCCATGGGGAATCCCTTTATCTTTGCCGCAGCCAAGGCGTTCCTCTCAGGTGATACCTGGCAGGCGCCAACCCCGCAGGAACGGCTTGAAACGGCCTTCCGTCAGTTGCTGCTCCAGGCAGCGGATATGGGGGAGGGGCTTGCCTGTCGGGAGATGCGGAAACAGTTTTGCGCTTATACTAAGGGGATAAACGGCGGCGCAGCACTCAGGAACCGCTTGATTCATGCCGATACAATAGAAGAATATCAGGCAATCTGCGGACTAAGGTCCGTCGGAATGAGGTAAGATGATCGATAACGCCGCCCAGCGTACGAACGTTAGTTCGATGGAAAAACAGATATACGACCTCAAGGAACTCTTTGAAGTATCAAAGAGCCTCAATTCAACCCTGGATTTTGCCATACTCATTGATTCCCTGCTGCTTATCTGCATGGCCCAGCTCAAGGTTCTTAAAGTGGGGCTTTTTGTTCGTAAGCATCTGGATTCCCGTACATTCAGCCTCCATCGTAATTATACGGGGTTTGAGGTAGACCATTCCCGTACCTATGCCATCCCGGAAAATCATGAGCTGATACGGCTCTTTAACCGCAAATATGGCTGTTATACCCTG
>BNUW01000367.1 GCA_025997655.1 Spirochaetia bacterium | reverse complement strand
TCTTCAAGGTAGCTGGTGTCCTCAGGGGGATAGGTCATGGGTTCCACGCCGCTTTCGCTGAGGGCCTTTAAATCCTCGGGTATATCAATCGAAATATCTGCGGCCTGAAAGACATCCTCCGGTACATCATCGGAAGCGGGGATTTCCAGGGGGATTTCCTCCGGGATTTCCAGGGAAATTTCCCCCGGCTCCTCCGGCGGAGTATCAACAAGGTCTTCAAAATTATCGTCCGGGTTTTCACCGGCATCCGTCCCCGTTTCCTCGGTAAAGTCGGCGGTATGGAGAATATTATTAAGTTCATCGCCGGTCAGGGCGATCTTGTCATCATCTCCGCCCTCAAAAAAACCGTCTTCACCGGCGTTTCCCGCCGGCCGTTCGCGGCGGATCACCGAAAGCTCGCTCTTAAGGTCGGACAGTTCACCTTTTATTGAGGTCAGCTCTTCGGCGATTTTCATCAAAAGCTGGGTGGAAAGATCCGGCTTCCCGCCGGTACCGGCTCCTGAAAGAACTTCCTCCAGGGGGACTTCCTCGCGGGGGTCCGCCTGAAGGGGAATTGCCTCCGGTACGGGCTCCGGTAATTCCTCGGGAAATTGAATGTCATTCAGCAATGCGTCCAGATCATCAGCATCGGCATAATCAATGAAATCGCTCACATCTTCCAGGGGCACATCCTCCAGGGCTGCCTCCGCAACAGGCATATCCTCGGGAAAGTCTTCGGCGCCGTCGACAATATCCGTGGGGGCAACTTTTACCCAAACGCCGTACTCATCAAGCTCATCTGAGGACCCGATCGTACTTCGATCTTCATATATTGAAGGATTATTTTTTTCTGCCATGTTCGCTCCCGATAATTTCCCCGTATATCATCAAGTATCGTCAGTTGTGCATAATATATTGAGTTTATCCGTGGTCTTTTCTGTTGTCAATGGAGCGAGTGGAGGCTCAAGAATCGGGGTAAACCTGCCGTTAATGGTATAATGCGTTTCCTGAAGTACCTCATGGCAGTCTGGACAACCCTGGCCGTGTATACCATCGCCGCCTTTTTCACGGGGTCCACCGGAATCCTTGCCTTTAAGCAGCTTTCAACGGAACGGAATAAACAGCAGACTAATATCGAAGCCCTCCAAAATCTGAACCAGGAACTTGAGG
>BNUW01000366.1 GCA_025997655.1 Spirochaetia bacterium | reverse complement strand
CGGCATCGGCGCGGCAATGCTGGCAGTGGCGAAAAACCGGAAGATGTTTTTCCGCCGCTTCCCGCACCCTGGCAAGCTCGGCGCAACCGGGTTCGGGCATTTCCGCAAATTCAAATTGGGGAATCAATGGAATGATGTTGCAGATGCCCGCTCCCAGGGCGGCGGCGGTTTTGGCAATCTCCGGGATGTGTTCGCCGTTTATCTGCGGCACAAACACGATATTGATCTTGATCAGCATCCCTAACGCCGCCGCCTTTTTAATGCCCCGCTTCTGCGCCTCAATCAGAATGGACGCCCCCTCTACCCCATTGTAGTGTTTACCATCCAGAATGATACCGGAACAAATTTTGTCCAGGATTACGGGGTCCACCGCGTTTACGGTTACGGTCAGGGTCCGCACCCCCACCCGGTAAATTTCATCGGCGTATCGTTCCAGCAGGAGGCCGTTGGTGCTGAGGCAGTTGATCAGCGTGGGGTACATTTGGTGGATTATCTCAAAGGTTTCAATGGCGTGACGGGTCGCCAGGGTATCACCGGGGCCCGCAATTCCCGCGACGGTAATCTCCGGGCATATCTCCAGGGCCCGCTTTACCAAATCCGCCGCGTCTTCGGGTTTGAGGAGTTCCGCAGTAACGCCGGGCCGCTGTTCGTTTTTGTTGAAGGTCCTTTTGCAAAACCGGCACTGAATATTACAGGCGGGACTTACCGGCAGATGTATCCTGCCGCGGTTAACATTCGCTTCCCCGGAAAAACAGGGGTGCCTGTTTGCAATATGCGCATGCCGTTCATTAATCTTTATCATTGTGTTAAATAGTTGCCCCCTGGGCGACAACATTTCCCTGTTCAAGGGCCAATAAATAGTCGCCCCACTTACCGGCCCATTCCCGCAGTTCCGCTATTTCAAGCGGTTTTGGCGCATAGGATTCGGTATGGGCCGCGATCTTTTTTGCCAGAGAGCGGTACACATCGGCCTGCGCGGATTGGGGCGCCGCCTCTATGGTGGTTTTTCCCTGAAGCTCGCTTTGGGTCACCGTAATTGAACGGGGAACATACTCCATTATCTTCGTCTGGGTTTGATCCACAAAATCATCAATGATTTCCTTCGAATAGGGGGAACCCATTGAATTGGCAATGACCCCGCCTAAAAGCGCGCCC
>BNUW01000365.1 GCA_025997655.1 Spirochaetia bacterium | reverse complement strand
GTTTTTCCTTGCCCTTGGGGGGATCACTATCCTTGGGGCGCTTCCCCCGCTTACGGTTATCCTAGGGTCCCTTTTTTTTCTGGCCCTCCTGGCCTTGTCCCTCCGGGCTGAATTGCTCCGCGGTGCGCCCCGGGGGCATGTCCGCTTCCGGCCGGTCCTGATTGCGGACATTGCGGGCGGTTCTGCGGGGCGGCCTTCCTCCTATGTCCTGATCATGGCGCCCTTTACCCTGGCGGCTCTGGCCTTACTGCTTGTATCCGGAGCCGCCAAGCCCATCCCGGTATCCTCCCGGGACTGGACGGGCTGGAAAAGTCCCCTGGCACTGGACGCTGCAGTGTTTGCCGAAGTGTATTCGGCCCATGCGGCGTTTCAGCGGGGCTTTTCATGGGCGCCCCTTGGCGTTTCCCCCATAGAGACGGCTCGTCCCTACCTGAGCTACGCCCTGGCGGAGGATGGGCTCATTGACGGTCCCGTGGAAGATTCCGCCGACTCAAGTGAAATTGAAATTCCCCCCTTCCCCCTGGAAGGGCTGATAGATTTTCTTACCCATTACACGTATACTGATCCGGGTTTTGGCTCCTCCGTTTTGAGGGAGCTTATGTGCCTGTTGGTTGTCCTCGGCCTTAGTTTCCCGCTGATTTTCCGGGACCGGCGGAGGCCGCTTAAATTAGCTATGTATATGGATAAACGGATCGCCGCATGACAAATTGGCTGGGACAGAGAATAACAAAAACCCGGGTATATACCTTTTCCCGGGGCGGGATACACTATGAAGACCCTTCGGCGCCCCCATGGGATAGCAGTGTAACCGCCTTTTTACCGGTCTTTTCGATAATTCCCCTGGTAGACCATACGGGGAGCAGGATCGAGCCGGTGGTTGACCTGGGGGATACGGTAAAAGAGGGGATGCTCGTCGGGCGGGGTACGGAAAGCGGCCTGGCGAATATCCATGCCTCGGTGCCCGGTAAGGTGGTACGTACCGTTTCCTGGAAAATGCTCGAAGGCCATACCAACGATGCCCTGGTAATACGCCTGGAAGGGGCCTTTGACAAGCTGGGCCGCCTGGAGGAAGTTTTTCCCTGGCAGGATTCCTCCCCGGTCAAGCTTCGGGAACTTATCGCGGAATACGGGGTGGTAACCATGGAAAGCTCCTGCTTC
>BNUW01000364.1 GCA_025997655.1 Spirochaetia bacterium | reverse complement strand
GCTGAACTTCATTCCTGCACTTCATTGCGTGGAATACATTGGAAATATCCTCACCCACCAAATTATACATCACTTCAATCAAATTGCCGCTCATATCAAAACCAATAAGCAGGTATTTATTATCGTAACCTTCTATCAGCTCATCAAACAAAGCGGTTGTCATCGCCCACCGCACATCTTGTTCGGTAACACCGTGCTTAAATGCCGCAGGATTGAATACAAGAGTCATACCGTAAATATACCCTATTTCCGGCCTTTGGGAAAGCTGCGGCACGGCCATATTCATATGGCGCCGTTCCATGAGCTTAATATCTTTCTTGAAAGGCTTGTTATAGATGGGTATCAGCATGAGTTATTTATACAGAACCGCAAAGAACCCTTCGATGAATCATCGCGTTTTTCAGGCAGTTTCCCGGTAGATATTACCCTTCGCTAATCACCCGCTTCTCCATCCATTTCCCCCGTACCCAGCGGGTGGTGTAGAAGCCGGCCCGGGCGACAAAGTCCAGCCCCATTGCTATCCATGCCCCCGCCGAGCCGATGCCAAGGGGATAGGCGATAAGGTAGGCCGCGCTTACCCGGACGGTCCACATGGTGATGATGCTTACCGCCATGCAGTACCGGGCGTCCCCGGCGGCGCGGAGGGCGTTGGGCAGGGTGAAGCCCAGGGGCCAGAAGATGGGGGCGGCGATGCTGTATACCAGGATATAGCTTTTTGCGAGGACCTGGGCTTCGGCGCTTAAATGAAACAGGCCCAGCAGGGGGTCCGCAAACAGGAGTATCAGGGCGGTCATGGCGATGAGTACTATATAGCACAGTTTTAGTATTTTGACGGTGTACTGTTTGGCTCCCTGGTAATCCCCGGCGCCTATACACTGGCCGATGATGGTCAGGATGGCAAGTCCGAAGGCCTGCCCGGGCATAAAGAACAGGGAACTGATCGCCGTGGTAATGGCGTTTGCCGCAATGGCTGCGGTACCAAAGCTGGTAAAGATGCGGGAAACCAGAATTTTGCCGAACTGAAACATGGAGGCACCGCCCGGTTGATTTCCTTCTGTCTATCGATAACCGGGTCCAGTTTGCCCAGTTTGGCCAGGGCGGTAAGGTCACGGGAGTATTCGTCCAGGCTAGGGGTAGAGCTCAGGGGTGGATATGACGC
>BNUW01000363.1 GCA_025997655.1 Spirochaetia bacterium | reverse complement strand
GTCGGTGCGGTTCAGGTCATCGATGCCGATGCGGCAGCCCTCGCCGATGCAGGCGTTTTTGTCGATGATGGCGCCCTTCACGATGACCCCCTTCCCGATGCCCACGTTTGGGACCCTCGCTTCGACAGTTTTAACGAGGGGCTGTAGGGGGAGGGATGGCAGGGAAATGAAAAAACGATGGTGCATAGAATGGTATTGGCTGGCGCCGGTAGTGGTATGGCTGGTGATAGTGGTGATATGTATACTACATAAGCAGTTTTTACTCCATCCCGAATGGTTGAGATATAAGGGAGTAGGATGATGCAGGCGGCCATTACCGTTAGAGACGGCCGGATACCCAGGAACGGCTGGAAAGGATCCTCCTATCGGAGGACAGGAAGGATTAAAGCCTGTGGAAATAGCCGGGCGCTGCCAATTCCCGATCGCTTATATCCATAGGATACGGAGACGGTACTATTTATAGAAGAGTTTTAAGTCCTTTGGCTACCGCATCCTGCAGACCAGAGGTGACGGCGGCCTCTTTGCCTTTTCTCAAATCTCAATTGTGTATAGTATCTTAAAGATAGGCAATAGGGAGGACAAAATGACATTTGGTGAACGGATGAAGGAATTGTTGGAGCAAGGCGCCGTGGTATCCAGGGAGTTTGCGGTCAAGGCCGGGGAGAAGGCCCAGGACTGGGGCAGCCGGGGCCTTTCAGCCTCCAGGGAATTCGCTGCCAAGGCGGGGGCCAAGGCCCAGGAACTGGGGGAGATTGGCGTCCTCAAGCTGGAAATCAAGCAGTTTGAGGGGCAGGCCCAGAAGCTCATAGCCCGTCTCGGCTATTCACTGGTTTTTCTAGAGTTATCTTTCCTTTTTCCTCTCTTTGCGTCTATCCTGCTGCCGCCTGTACCTCTCGGTTACCGTATACACCATTCCCCCAGAAAAAGCCGCGGGGTATTGTTGCCTACCGCTAAATCACCGTTCCCGGGTACAGTACGGTGTTTTTCGGGATCACGATGATGCCGTCCACGATGTAGTAGTGGCCAAAGTTGCCGTCGGTGCGGTTCAGGTCATCGATGCCGATGCGGCAGCCCTCGCCGATGCAGGCGTTTTTGTCGATGATGGCGCCCTTCACGATGACCCCCTTCCCGATGCCCACGTTTGGGACCCTCGCTTCGACA
>BNUW01000362.1 GCA_025997655.1 Spirochaetia bacterium | reverse complement strand
TCCTTTTTTACCTGTAGTTTTTGTTTTTTCGCATTCTACATGTCTCTTTCAAACAACAACATCCTCGAAGTAAATCTTTATAACTACTGGTATTGTAACATATCTTTTATAAATCTTGTAACTATTCTAAGGTAACAACTAACTCTAGTAAAGCCTTAAGTCACACTTTGCTTATTCTTTTTTTATGATGGAGTCAACAAAGTAAATATATTCTAACAAATTGCTCTTAGGCTTGTAGTATTAAAATTACCCAAATACTTTAGTTTCGCCTTTATATTGGCAATTAGACTCTTGAATCATCTCTGTACTGTTTGTGAAACATTAGACCTCTTAATAATTAACATATAAAAGTACAATAGAAGTACTATGAAACAGAAAAAGAAGGCAGGCGGGTCGGGTGGAATGGGTTTAGTATTAATGGGAGTAAAGAAAGCATTTGATAAAACAAAGGATAGTCGGGAGTAAGAAAAGATAGGGCAAGTAGGTGAGCAAAGAGAAAATTGAGTGCAGAAAAGATATTAGAGATGATGTTTGAATACTATAGGCAAATCACTTTAAATTGCACAATAACAAATGAAAAGGTAAGCTTCTGTTAGAAAAGGATGTCAGAAAACAGAAGATCCTACACCAAATTTACCAACATCTTTGAGACTACAATATGATGCAATTTAAAGTGATTTGACTGTAGTTACAAGGGATAATTTGGCAAGATTTAATAGAAAGACGAAAGATATACAAAGAGTATAGAAATGTTAAAGAGTACATTAAATATATTTTTTAACAAACAGCTAGTAGAGAAAGCCAAGAGGATATTTTTCGGTGGAGAGTGGAGCCCCTGATGTTATTTATCTGCCGTGTATCTTATAGTCTTTCTTTGCATAAATACATGCCTACTAAAATAAACCAAAATCGTGCTCCTTGCCCTATTATCGCTGTGCATATTACTTGCTTGCCTTTAATTTAACTACTACCAACGGTTATTGTATGTCTATTATTCTTTTGCTTTCATAAATACCTTGGAACATAGTGCATATGCGCCCAAGAGGAGTTGAACCTCTAGCCTTTTGATTCGTAGTCAAATGCTCTATCCGATTGAGCTATGGGCGCACTAAAATAACTTTACAGAAGATGGAACACTATCAACAGAATTTAAACTTTGTCGATATTTTTTTTA
>BNUW01000361.1 GCA_025997655.1 Spirochaetia bacterium | reverse complement strand
CACGGACGGCACAAACGGCGCAAACGGCACTGGGTCGCACCCTTCGCGGGTGCGTGGATTGAAACCGTTTGCAAATGCTTCTGCCCTCAGACCTTTAACGTCGCACCCTTCGCGGGTGCGTGGATTGAAACATTTTGATGGTCAACTCTCCCGCAGTGTATCCTTGGGTCGCACCCTTCGCGGGTGCGTGGATTGAAACATAAAATTATGTATGCCTTAAATCCAAGAACCTTTTAGTCGCACCCTTCGCGGGTGCGTGGATTGAAACTAACCGTAGACACCTTGACCTTTTCCGACCTAGTGTCGCACCCTTCGCGGGTGCGTGGATTGAAACTCTGTTAGCTGAAGGTAACAAAAACAGTAATACTGTCGCACCCTTCGCGGGTGCGTGGATTGAAACACCATTATCGTCAAAGCACCCCTCAATTTTTTCGAGTCGCACCCTTCGCGGGTGCGTGGATTGAAACATAAATCCTCATTTTGACCCCCTAAGTTTACGACCCGTCGCACCCTTCGCGGGTGCGTGGATTGAAACAAATGACTGCGGCTGTACTACCGCTAACGCAGTATGTCGCACCCTTCGCGGGTGCGTGGATTGAAACACAGGTAGACTCTACTGGCTATTGGCAAGTGTCTTGTCGCACCCTTCGCGGGTGCGTGGATTGAAACTTTTTTGGTCTGGACCATAAAACAAAAACGCTCCCGTCGCACCCTTCGCGGGTGCGTGGATTGAAACTTGTGGACCTTGACACTGCCTACGGGACCCTGGAGGTCGCACCCTTCGCGGGTGCGTGGATTGAAACGTTGTTTGGTTGCGAGTTGCCCGTACAAGAGGAATGTCGCACCCTTCGCGGGTGCGTGGATTGAAACTTGTTGACTCTTTACCATTTGAGTCTCCTTAAACGTCGCACCCTTCGCGGGTGCGTGGATTGAAACCTTCATTTCCGGGTAAGTCATACCATAAGCCTATAGGTCGCACCCTTCGCGGGTGCGTGGATTGAAACTATTATATCAAAAAATCCTTTTTGTAATTCTGGTTGTCGCACCCTTCGCGGGTGCGTGGATTGAAACATAAAAATAATCTAGTTCCAATTGACCATTTTCGTCGCACCCTTCGCGGGTGCGTGGATTGAAACGTAACCGTGATTTTCACGGCGCTCAAACTGTTGGCGTCGC
>BNUW01000360.1 GCA_025997655.1 Spirochaetia bacterium | reverse complement strand
GGTGGTACGCACCCTCATTCTCAGCTGCCTCCAGTACTGGGTTACGGAGATGCATGTGGACGGTTTCCGTTTCGACCTGGGCTCCATCCTGGGCCGGGATCAGCAGGGGCGGCTCATGGAGAATCCCCCGATCCTGGAACGCATTGCCGAAGAACCCTTACTGAGCAGCACCAAGATCATCGCCGAAGCCTGGGACGCCGGGGGCGCGTATCAGGTAGGCTGGTTCCCCGGCGGCCGCTGGGCGGAGTGGAATGACCGCTACCGGGACGAGGTACGCCGCTACTGGCGGGGGGACCCTCATCATGTGCGGCACCTGGCCACCCGGCTTTCCGGCAGTTCCGACCTGTACCTTAGGGACGGCAGGAAACCCTTCCATTCGATAAACTTCCTCACCAGCCACGACGGCTTTACCCTGCGGGACCTCGTGTGCTACAACGGCAAGCACAACGAGGATAACGGCGAGGAAAACCGGGACGGCGGGGACAACAATTCCAGCTGCAACTACGGTGTCGAAGGCCCCGCCAATGATGCTACCATAGAAAAACTGCGGGAACGGCAGGTAAAGAATTTTATCGCCACCCTGATGATCTCCATTGGGACCCCCATGCTTTTAGGGGGTGATGAGTTCGCCCGGACCCAGGGGGGGAACAACAACGCCTACTGTCAGGACAACGAAATTTCCTGGTACGACTGGACCCTGCCGGAAAAGAACCGCGATCTCTTCCGTTTTGTGAAGGAGATGATAGCCTTCCGCCTGCGGCACCACGGCTTTATGCGTCCGGAATTCTACACCGGCCGGGATGGCTCCTACAATGGGATTCCGGACATCAAGTGGTTTGACGAAAATGGTGAAACCCCGGATTGGGAAAAAACCGATCCCTGCCTGGCCCTGTGCATGGACGGCAGCCGTGCGGACATCCTGGCCGACCGGGACGACAACGACTTTTTTATCATGTTCAATGCCGGGGCCAAACAGGTTACCTGCAAGGTCTGCGAACCCCTGGCCGGCAAGAAATGGTATCTGGCGGTGGATACCAGCCTGCCCAGCCCGGAGGATATTCTCCCCCCCGGTCAGGAACGAGCGCTGCCGGATCAGGATGAATACTTCATGCAGGGCCGCAGCATGGCGATCCTTCTTTCAAAGGTACTGTGATGGACGAAAGCAGCTTTATTATCG
>BNUW01000359.1 GCA_025997655.1 Spirochaetia bacterium | reverse complement strand
TTTCCTCTTTCATCCATATTATACTTTCAGTAACCACTTTCTCAATTTCCAACAACGCTTTTCCAGCCGTATTCCCATGGGCCATCAAAGACGGAAATTCCAGGCACCGGGCAATATGAACCTTATCATCTTCCGACCATTCAACCCTATAGGTATATTTTTCGATTATGCTATTTTTTTCCATGTTTCTTTTCCCCCGTTTTATTGTTTTCAAGTTGTAACTTTTCAATTGCATTCACAACGGCTTTTACTTGATATTCCTTTGCCATATTTCCAGCTTTTTGTATATTTATTCTTGGATCTCCCTGCCATGGTATTTTAAAAATATGATGACTCCCAGAAATTCGTGGGTTTCCAAAATATTTTATACAAATTTGTAACAAATCTATGAATTTCACATTCTTTGGATTTGCCAGTATATCTTTTTCCATAATTATATGATAGCGTATATACTATCATTTGTCAAGAGGTGTTTTAGGTTTTTTCATTGAAATTTTGGCATTTTAAACAAATTCTGGTCAAAAAATGGCAAATATTATCATTTTATACGAAGAGTAAGAGATTATTATCAGCGCCTATGGCGCCCGTATTTCCATCGCATAACATACGCTATACGCTGCGCCGCAGTAGCGGCTTGACCGTCGTATAGCTTTCACGTCTATGCGTTATGCGAAATTTTTTGGTCAAAATTGTCTAAAAATCATGAAAAAAACACTTGACAAATATATCAATATTGGTATATACTCAAAATATGGCATATGATGTTACCGTTTTGGATACGGCAAAAGGATTTCTCGATAATTTGGAGCCAAAATTACGGGCAAAATCATACCGTACTATTAAAATGCTTACTCAATTTGGGCCTGTTTTAACATTACCGCACTCAAGGAAAATAGTTGAAACAGAAGATTTATATGAATTAAGGATTCAGCAAGGGAATAATATTTGCCGGTTGTTTTATTTCTATTATAATGAAGAAATTTATATAATATTATCTGGATTTATAAAAAAGCAACAGAAAACGGATCCTAACGAAATAAAAAAGGCATTGGATATAAGACGGAAATATATTGAAAATAAAATCAATGAAACCGATAAAAAGGGAGACGATCATGAAAGAGTATAAATTTGGAGAATTGTTAAAATCGGAAATGAAGGATGAACAATTTCGCAAAGAAT
>BNUW01000358.1 GCA_025997655.1 Spirochaetia bacterium | reverse complement strand
TCATAGGTCATACTGCTTATATACGGCTTCCAGGGCCTGAACGACATTTTGGGTAATGTCCCCGGAAAAGCGGTCCAGGAGTTTTTTGGTCTCATCGTGGACAATTTCCCCCTTAAAAAGCTCGTAGACCTCTACCTCAAGGCCCTTGGCAAGGCAGGATAAGACCTCGGCCTTGGGGAATTGCAGGCCACGTTCTATCATACTCACAAAAGTGATGGAAATTCCGGCTTTTTCGGCCAAATCGGCTTGGGATAAGCCCCGGCGAGCCCGAAAAAACTTGATATTTCTGCCTAAGGCATTCTTTATATCTTGTCCTCCCATGGAACCCGTCCTTAACGTTCTATCCCATTAAACAACAAGTTAAACACATTGACAAAAAATAGAACGTTTTATAGCATATAGAACAAAGTATTTGATATGGATAGAATGAAACGTTCAATATTGGGGTTATTTTAAGGCGAAAAAGGGGCAATGAACGGTTGCAAGCGGTCAGGGGGTGCTTTGTGAAAAAGGCGGCAATTTTGACGCTTATGGCAGCAGCGGTTTTGGCCGTTTTTTTGCCATATCCCGCTTCCGCTGCGGCACAACCGGATACTACGCCGGCATGGTTTGCAAACACTAAATCCGTCTATCCCGACAGTGAATATATATGGGTAATAGGCAATGGCGCCACGACGGAGGACGCAAAAAAACAAGCTTTCATAGAAATGTCACGGCGCTTTCATACTACGGTGGAGGCTATCAGCAGTGATATTTCTGAATATCAGGAAATAACCGGTTCAACGGAAAACGATTTTTCAGAAACGATACATTTTAATCAATACAGCCGCATAGAATCAAACGAGGATTTTTTTGGCATTCGTTTTACGGAGGGGTGGTTCAATCCGAAAAGAAAGGCGTATACCCTACTTGCTTATATCAACCGAAACGAAGCGGAGAAATTATATCATGCACGAATAGAAACAAATATGGTTGGTATAAACGCGCTTATGTCCCGCGCCGCCGAACATGGTGACCCGCTCTTTGCAGTTAAACTGCTTGAAAGGGGAAGGGGTATCGCCGATATGACCACGAAATACATTGACAATATTTCATTTATCTATCCGGAAAAAACCCGGGAATATCTGACACGGTATGCGCCCTATCTCAATACGGTACAGCAATTGTACGCAGAGCATGAGAAACTG
>BNUW01000357.1 GCA_025997655.1 Spirochaetia bacterium | reverse complement strand
GGAAAAATAAAAAAGAAGGCCCCGATCCTTGCGGATCGGGGGCCAGTAACCCGGCCCAACACCCGGATTACACAGGGTCAATAGTCCCGAAGGAACCTTGCCCTACGGTAGATATGGGCTACAGGTCTATTTATGGCACATTTTGGGGGAACTGTCAAGGGATATTAAACCACTATTTCTTCTTGTAAGGCCGCCCTATTCGCCGTATACTTGTCTTGGAGGTCTTTATGACCATACAACAGACCCTTACTATTCCCAAAGCTACCCGGCATTTGAAGCTGCGCCTTGACCTTCCCGTACCGGCGGGGACCGTCGATGTGGCGCTTTCTTTTCCGGACTCTTCGGAGTCCGAAGACTCCAAAAACCCCTGGATGGATTGGGATTTCCACCAGCCCCTGCCTGAACCCCGTTCCATTGAGGAAGCCCTGCAAATGGGCGACGCCCGGGTTGCTGCGGTACGGGCCAATCCGTCCCTGGGAATTGCAAAATTTCAAGGGTGCATGAAGGATAGCCCCACCTTTTTCCCCGGCGATGTGGCCGTAACCATCAGGAAGATGCGGGACGAATGGGACGCATGGGATGACTAAGATCGTCCTTGACTCAACCGCGGTTATTAAATATCTTCGGAACGAATTAACCTTAGAAGAAGTTGGCGGCAATGATAGTGACCTGTACATCAGCGTCATCACCGGTATGGAAGCCTTGGCATACCCGGACATTACCGCCGATGAAGAACAGCGTGCCCATGATTTTTTGGCAGCCTGTGTCATCATTCCCTTAAACCGGCAGGTCCAGCAGGAAGCGATACAATTCCGGCGTTCCAGCAGACGGAAACTGCCCGACTCTATTGTGGCTGCTACTGCGGTAGTATTAGGCATTCCCCTTTTTAGCCATGACCCCCATATGCTTAAAGCAAGCTTCCCCGGCCTGATGGTGGTAAGCAGCCTATAACAGAGGCGTATACGGAGAATCTGGGAGTATCCTCTTCTTCCCCTTCGTCGTGGTTAAAATTCTTTTCTTCATTATTTTTTTATTTTTTCTATGCGTTTTTTGAAAACTCCCCTTGCATTTATTGAAGAAGTGCGGTATTTTAAATTGTAAACGTCAAAAGCAGCCACCCCCGAAAAATCAGAGGGTGATGTTCCAGGGCAGCAGTTGTCCCCAATCATCGCCGGGGGCCAAGGTTG
>BNUW01000356.1 GCA_025997655.1 Spirochaetia bacterium | reverse complement strand
TATATGATACATAATCACACTCACATTGTGTTGTTTCCGTATTATCTGACTTTTCATCCTTCCATTATATTGCTTTTTACAGCCGCAGCAAGCTGCGGGGTATTAAACCAACGGCTACGCAATAAAGTAATAATCCATTTCTTTTCATCCATTTAGAAACTCCAATTATAATTTCATTGTGGAGACATCATTAGTAATTGCTGTCTCATCTTGATTTGTAAGCAAACCATGTCGTAGAGATTTATAATATAAACGCCCTGCGGAAATAGCAGTTTCTTTATCAGCGCTTTTGAGCGCATTGTCATAATTATTCTTTAGTTCTTGGATTATCCTTTCCTGATCTTTCAAAGATTCTTGATATTTTAATTGCGATTCAACATATATTTTTTGTTTTAGATAAATCCATATTCCTACGGCTAATACTATAATAAATAATAGTATAAAACCTAATACGACATCCATACTTTTCTCCCATAAAAAATTGTATTGGGGAAATTATACCATAAAAAATAATTCCCCCAATGTTTTGCTTTTACTGACCACTCCTGATTGCATTTGAAATGCTATCCGCATTGCTTATACCTTCAAGGATGTACTGCTGGACTCCATCACGGAAAGTAAGCTTCTTACTTATCAAACCTTGGACATTAACGCTGCTGATCCTACTCAATTGGGATGATAATTTATCCTTTTTGATTGTCCCTGCACACCAATAAAAATTCTTATCGGTAACAACGGCTGCACCTGTTCCAGTAAGACCGCCAAATTCTGCTGCTGCAACAATAGTTTCACTCGGAACCATCATTGCGTTGATGAGTTTATAATTGCCGGTAGTTAGTGGACCAGGCTTGCCACCCACAGATTGAACTTTTGATAAAAATTCATCATCTGTCATAATACTATCTCCTATTTTCTGCGTTTATAGTCCGCATGACTTTTGTATATAACAAACGAACAACGTTCGTCATCTTTAAGCCGCCCAAGGACGACAAAAAACCCTACCAATTGTTATATTATGACCGTATTATTCTGACACAACGATATTTTGTTCTATTATATACCATTCCCTATCGCCTGAACGGTCAGTGTATAAGTTCCGGGAGGCGCCGATACAAAACCAGAAATTCGCACTCTAAATGCGTCGTCTGATGAGAAGTAGACAATGTTAACAAATTTTGATACGTCTGTC
>BNUW01000355.1 GCA_025997655.1 Spirochaetia bacterium | reverse complement strand
GTTCTGGTTCATCCTGGCAAAGACCACCCTTGGGCGCAAGCTCGTCGGCATCGGGCTCAACGAAAACGCCACCATGTTCAGCGGGGTAAACACCGGCCGGGTAAAGATGATCATCTACACGGTAAGCGGCCTCGTCTGCGCCTTTGCGGGGCTTATCTGGCTGGGCAGGTTTACCAGCATCAAATATGACGCCGGTTCCAGCCTGGGCTTAAAGGTGGTTACCGTGATTGTGCTGGGGGGCACCAGTATTATGGGCGGTATTGGCGATATGAAGGGCACCATCCTGGCAACCCTTATCATCGCGGTTCTGAACAGCGGCTTGACGGTGCTCAATATTCCTATCGCCGCCCAGACCATCGTGCACGGCCTTATCCTGGCGATAAGCCTGGTGAGCTACTTTATTTTAAACAACCGGGTTATCAAAAGCCGTATTGTGGCGGTAAAGGGCGCCACCGGAGCAGGGGCAGTATAAAGAGTATTTTCAGCGGCATTGACCGTTGGCAATAAAATCAGTTCAGGAGGAAGTGTATGAAGAAAGTTTTGGGAGCAGCATTGGTGCTGTTCGTCGTGTGTTCCGCCATGGTGTTTGCAGGCGGCGGCAGTGATTCGTCATCGGGAACTATTAAGGTAGCCATGATGCCGAAATTCAAGGGTGAAAACTATTTTGACGCCGTTAAGATCGGCGCCCAGGAAGCGGTTGATGAACTCAACAAGTCCGGGAAGGTAGTAGATTTCCTGTATGACGGTCCGCCCCAGGATCAGGCCACCAACCAGAAGCAGGTGGACATCCTTGAGGGATGGATAGCCCAGAAGGTAAACGTTATCCTCGTTTCCCCCAACGATCCCACCGCCATTGCGCCGACCCTGAAGAAGGCGCAGTCCCGGGGCATTAAGGTACTCACCTTTGATGCCGATGCCCAGGCGGATGCCCGAGATCTGTTTATCAACCAGGCGGTTTCTTCCGGCATCGCCCTTGGGCTCGTGAAAAGCGCTGCGGATAACCTGAAGCTTAAGGGCTATGGCCCCGGCAAACCGGCGAATGCGGCCCTTGTTTCCTCTGCAAAAACCGACGCCAACCAACAGGAATGGCTCGCGGAGATCAAGAAGCTTCTGGCCACCGGTGAATACAACTGGATAGTCATCAAGAACGAAGCATCCGATGTGTACTATCCCGGTCCGGACGAGACCGCC
>BNUW01000354.1 GCA_025997655.1 Spirochaetia bacterium | reverse complement strand
ATCATTTACTCAATTATTCTCATTTTCTTTATAATAAGAACATTATATTCATATTATAATTATTATAATAAAATTAAATATTTATGGATAACAGTACCAAAGAATATTTTTATATTTGGAAAAAATAAAGTAATATTTAAAATATATAAAAAAGAAATTATATTATATAAAGATGAAATAGAAAAATGTCTAAATAAAAACCAAAACTGCATATAACATACGCTATACGCTGCGCCGCAGTAGCGGCTTGGCCTACGAAAAAACGCAGTCGGCCTACGGCCTTTGTGCGTTTTTTCTCCGGCACATTTTTGCAGTTGCTGGAAACCTACGGTTTCCTTTATCGCAACCGCAAAAACGTCGTATAGCTTTCACGTTAGACGCAATACGCCTATGCTGTAAATAAAAATATTTTGTATAAAACCCACTTGATAAAAAGAAAAAAATCCCATATACTGGTAAAAAGAGGGGATAAAAATGGACACCGCTTTTGTAACAATCGTAGAAAAGCTCGTTTCGGAGCAGGGCAAAGACGTCCTATTTACTGTTTCAAAGTGCAAAGCACTTTTGGCGGACTATACGAGGGGTGAATATAAAAAGGAAAGCCGCCTGCTGCTCCAGGCAGTGGAAGCGGGTACGCCAAAAGCCATCAACGCCGCGGCGGATCTGGTACTCTGCAAAAAGCAGCAGGTACGCATCCTGCACGAGGATTATTGCCTGACCAAAGAAATGGCGGCGGAAGCGGTGGATATGCTGGCCTTACTGTTACGGGGGGACAGGACGCAGACCGTTTCTGACAAGGACATGTCGCCGCCAGCACATCAAGCGAAAGGTGCCGTATCGACCTCTGACGCCGGTAAAAAGACGCAGAGCGCGGAATTCCATTTCGCGCAGGGAAAGTCGTTTGCGGATAGGGGAGATTATAATAATGCCATCGCGGATTACACCCAGGTAATCAAGCTTGTCCCAAACGGCGCCTGGTGCTATAAAGTACGTGGCGACACCTATTTAGACAAAAAAGACTATGACAGTGCCATCGCGGACTACACCCAGGCAATCATGCTTGCCCCAAACATCGCCACATACCATAACAACCGTGGCGACGCCTATTACCGCAAAAAAGACTATGACAGCGCCATCGCGGACTACACCCAGGCAATCAAGCTTGACCCAAACAACGCCGCGTGCTATAACAAC
>BNUW01000353.1 GCA_025997655.1 Spirochaetia bacterium | reverse complement strand
ATATGGCAAGAAATAGGACATTGCATTATTATTTGAAAAAAGTTCCACACAAGAAAGAAGTATTTGAAGATGGTAGTTTTGAAGATGCTATTGAAGATTACAAAAGGTGGAAATTAGAAATTGTGGCTTACTATGAACATGATGAAAAATTAAAAAAAACTTTCCTCGAAGCATATAACATACTAATAACAAAAGAAATAACTGATGAGGAAATGGACAGGCTTAAAGAAGAATACAAAAAAATAACAAGAATTTATTCCGATAAATTACTTGGTTCTGAATATGAATTAGATTAAAACTAATTATTCGAGGAGTATAATATGAATGAAACATTTTTTAAGAAAGTATATTGGTTGAGTTTGTTTGACGGAGTAGATAAGTTGGTTGAATTAAGGGATCGTTATGAAAAATACAGGGAAGAAAATGTTTCCTCGGCAGACCATAAGTTCTTAAGGATTTTAATCGGCGCAGACTATGACCCGGAAGACGCGCGATTCATTCTCGATAATATAAAGAATTGTTTAAAAATAGAAACTGCGTCTGAATTGCCATTAGATAAAATAATGTAAAATTGTTAATATAGTTATTGATTGCAGAATAAATTGAAAAATAAAGTGCATTTTAACTTGACATTCTGCGACTAATAGATATAATAGAAACTTGTGATGGATTAGGCGGCCGTCCTTGGTTCTAATTTCATCACAAGGAGTATATTATGACTGAATTGAAAAAGTTCAATTCCGTATGGAAGTTTGAAGGACAACGAGCAAAGCAAACACAAGAACAATATGAGAATATATTGTTTTCAATCTGGAAACATCATAAAGAAAAGGAAGATGAAATAGGATTTCCAATAAAATGTTTTAACAAAAGAACAATTTACAATGTTGTAGAATTGGCTATAAAAAGCGGTTTATTGAAAATAACAAAAAATTATTCCACCGGACATCATACAAGATTATATCAAAAAAATCTTGTTCTTTTTGATTTAGTATTTAGGAATGCTGAAAATAAATATGGTAAATGGTTAGGTTCAGTTAAAACATTTCCTGAAACTGATATAATTCATATATTAAGAAAAGATGAATTTAGTAAAGTGGATATTCCTGCCGTTTGTAGCGGAAAATTAACAACCAAGATATTACAATCAGTAAAGGTAAAAAGGTTGAATTATGATATTGAGAAATTAAAAGACATATCTAAC
>BNUW01000352.1 GCA_025997655.1 Spirochaetia bacterium | reverse complement strand
TGATGAACTAAATGGCGCTGACGATGATGATGATACTAATGGCAGTTGTGTTTGTGTCTGTATTTGAGGTTGTGGTGGGTGTAGTAGCTGTTGGTGTTGTGACGAGTCTGAATCTGAATCCACAACCCATATATTGAAACCATTATAGGCGCCGTCTTTTTTGAACACTAACTTACGTACTATTGCTGCATTTTCAAGCACGCAAACAAAAATCCTATCTGACTGCTGAGTCATTGGCTTTCCGACTAACATATAACATGAACCAGTTCGTAGGATAATATTAATCGGGATAATCCATGACGCTGTAACTGAACCTTCATAATAGGGTAATTGAAACCTAGGGGACTCCTCCTCTCCGACTTTATAGTAGCAGTCCTCTCCATTAATGCTAGTATACAATCTTATATCAGTACAGTTTTCTAGTGTAATGGATGGTGGCATTGGAGATGATGATGATGGTGATGGTGATGAAGATCTTGCCAAACTATATGTTGGTGACGATGATGATGGTGGTGATGAAGATCTTGCCGAACTATTAGTCATACCCTGAATGCTTTCGCTTTCATCCTCTTCTTCGCCTTCTTCTGATGAACTCAAACTACTTGAATTAACCGTTAAGCCTTCAGCCCGCTTTTTAGCTTTGTCAGCAAAGATTTTGGTATTTTAGTGAGGACGTCGGCGTGGGTACTGACGAGGCCGGCTTCATCGGCGGTGACTTTGGCGTAGTCGGCGGCTGCTTTGGCGTCGTTGTCGGCGGCGAAAGTGAGGATACAGTGTAGGGCGGCGTGGGCAGCGTGGTCACAGGCATGGTCGATGTCGACGAAGTAATAATTGTTGAGAACGTCAAATTTGGCGGCGTAGGCGGCGGCGCGGGCGTCGGCGGTAGCGTGGGCGGCGGCGGCGTAATCGTCGACACTGTTGGCGAGTTTGATAACTTTGGCGGCGGCGCGGGCGTCGTAGTGGACGTCGGTGTTTGCGAGGGGGTTTTCTTTGATGAGCTCGTCGAGCTTTTTGATATGCCCGTCTAGTTCGTCTGCTTCTCTTTTATTTTTTGCTTCTTTGCCTGTATCCTCATCATCTTCTTTCCTGTTTCTATTCTTTCCATCATTATGCTTCTCAGAAAACCTATCCTTGCCATTTTCTTTTTCTTTCTCACTCAGTCTATTAGTCATATCCTGAATGCCCTCGCTTTCATCCTCTTCTTCTTCG
>BNUW01000351.1 GCA_025997655.1 Spirochaetia bacterium | reverse complement strand
GGGCAGGGACAAATTTTATCCGGCATTTTTATGCTCCTTTCCCCATTTCGTAATACTTCCGCATCTCCGCCGCCGGTACCATACTTCCCCCGGTGGCCCACACTAAATGGGTGGAGCTGCCGGTTCCCGCCGCGCCGCCGAATTGTTCCCCAAGCCATGCCTTCCCCGCTTCAGACCCGTAGAGTCCCGGAGGCCCCATGAGTCCCGCCGTCGCCGAAGGTTCCAGCCAAAGGTCTTCCCGGTCCGCCAGCTCATGCACCAGGTAGTAAAGCTGCTCATCGCTGACGGTAACTTCGCCTGAGAGGAGGGTGTCCATCACGCCGCCGACAAAACTGGATGGGCGGCCCACGGCGAGGCCATCGGCGCAGGTTTTATTGTCGATGCCGAAATCGCCGACACATACCTTGTCCTGAAGGCCGGTGACGAGGCCCAGGAGCATGCAGGGCGCGTGGGTTGGTTCCGCAAAAAAGCAGTGGGCGGCGCTGCCGAATACCCGCTTGATGCCGTAGCTTACACCGCCGGGACCGCCGCCGACACCGCAGGGCAGGTAGACAAACAGGGGATGTTCAGCGTCTACGGGGATACGCAGAGCTTCAAGCTGGGTTTTTAACCGCAGCGCCGCTACGGAATAGCCCAGGAACAGCGTCTTGGAATTTTCATCGTCCACAAAATGACAGTCGGGGCCCGCGAGTTTTCGGCCTTCTTCGACAGCTTTACTGTAATCCGCATCGTATTCAACCACGGTCACCCCTTTACTGCGGAGCAGATCCTTTTTCCATTGCCGGGCGTCGGCGGACATGTGCACCGTCGTTTTAAAACCCAGCTTTGCCCCCATGATGCCGATTGAAAGGCCCAGGTTGCCGGTGGAGCCAACCGCCAGTTCACGGGTGCGGAAAAAATTGTGGAAGGAATTTTCCAAAAGAACATCGTAGGAATCACTTTCTTTGAGCATGCCCCGTTCCAGGGCCAGCTTTTCTGCGTGGGCCAGCACCTCATAGATACCGCCGCGGGCTTTGATGGAACCGGAAATGGGAAGGAGGTTGTCGCATTTTAAAAGAAGCCGTCCGCGGATTTGCACCCCCCGGTCTTTTTTCAGGAAATCCAGCATCGCAGGAATTTCCCGCAGGGGCGATTCTATAATCCCCTTGTTTTTTGCGGTTTCCGGAAACGCCTTGGCAATAAACGGGGCAAAGCGGGTAAGCCGGGCAGAGGCAT
>BNUW01000350.1 GCA_025997655.1 Spirochaetia bacterium | reverse complement strand
CGCCCCCAATGGACTGTGTAGACAAATAGTGAATAATCAGGTATAAATAAGACTTGAACAAATATTATATGGAGTATAAATATGAAGAAGCACATTACCGTTTTATTTCTTTTGTTGATCGCTTTATGCGATGCAACAGGGGTTTTTGCCCAGAGTGTGGCGGGGATGAACACCGAGGACTTTGGGGCGGGTACGGCAGTAGCCCAGACCTTTGACGTTACCAACGCCGCCCAATGGAATGCCGCCATTAGGGCAATCGACGGTGGGGGTAACGATAAAAACTATGTGATAAACGTTACCGGAACCGTCACCCTGCCGGGCATCGGTGATGACGGCAGTACCTTTACCCGCGCTCACCGCAATGTAAAAATGTCCCTGCGGGGCGGTGGAACCCTTGCCCTTTCCGGTGAGGGTAGTCTCATCAAACTTGCCGAGGGTGAACGTCTGACGCTAAGGAATATCACGTTACGGGGGACTGATGATTACTTTAATGATCGTTGTGCTGTTGTTGAAATAGGAAAAGGTGCTTTCTTGATAATGAAAGACGGTGCCGCCATCACCGGTCATACATGGCCAGGCGGTGTGTCTGTATCGGGAACCTTTACTATGGATGGCGGTGCCATATCTGATAATAACGGCAACGGAGTATGTGTGGGTGAAAATGCAACCTTTACCATGAATGGCGGTACCATTTCCGGTAATAAAACCGGGTCAGGTGGCGGTGTATACGTGGGCCTATACGGGGCTGAGAATGCTACCTTTATTATGAACGGCGGTACCATCTCTGGTAATCTCGCCGGCGGCAGTGATGTCAGTAATGGCGGTGGAGTGTGCGTAGGTAAAAAATCTACTTTTACTATGAATAGCGGGATAATCTCCGGTAATGTCGCTGGTAGTGGGGGAGGTGGTGTATCTGTTTCGGGTACTTTTATCATGAACGGAGGGACAATCTCCGGTAATAACGCTCCCAGTAATACCGGTGGCGGCTGGTGCGGTGGCGTGAATGTGGGCGGGTACGAAACAGTGAACGCTACCTTTATTATGAATGGCGGTACTATCTCCGGTAATACTACTGGCGGCTCTGGTGGTGGCGTGGGTGTTGGTGGTATCAGGGATAAAAATACAACCTTTACCATGAACGGCGGCACTATTTACGGCTCCGATGGTGGGGAAAAAGCCAACAAGGCAAAAGAGGGCGCTTCCCTGTATGTTTAT
>BNUW01000349.1 GCA_025997655.1 Spirochaetia bacterium | reverse complement strand
ATTACTAACACTTCAAAAATGGCTGATTTCCCGCTTGTTTAGGCAAATTACCTAAGCTGCCACCTATCACCATTCATTATCCTTTATTCGCCCTTCCAGAGCTTAATCACCAATAGCGGTCTTAGTACTTCCCCCATGCTGTGTTACCCGAGGACGACATTTGATTTTCACGGCTCCCCGGGAAAACAAATCGTCCGAAGCTTGGCTTGACCAGACATAGGCTTCACCGGTTCCAAGATGGCTCATCTTTTCGGATGTCAAAGAAGCAAGGGCTGCATTGGCCTTCTGGATATGTTTAAGCCAGGACGGGGAATTAAATTTGTGCATTATAATTTGAGTTGATAATTCTATTAATGAAATTGGTACCGATGGAGGATCCTGAGAGGCAACCAAAATACTGGTTCCTTTATGCCGCATTTCCCTGACGACCTCAACAAGCCCGGCAATAAGGTCTGCATTCTCAATATATTTATGGGCCTCATCAAATACTACTAATTTATTAAAAGATTCTCCCTTGTAAACCGCTTCAGATAATATCTGAAGCATGACCACAAATAATCCCAGGGCTTCATCTTTTTCAATTAGTTCATCACGAAGATCAACGATAATTAACCTGCCTGGATGAATAAGTTCTTGCAGCTTCTGGTCATCATTTATATATTCTTCAGCAAACATTAATCTGTTTAAGGCCGAATCTTTCAAATGATCCTGCATACCGGAATTCACTATTCCTTTACGAATTAATTCCAAAGTTACGTTATCACGCAAACTCCGCATAATCATATTTATTCGCCGTAGATACATGCTTTGATTTCCAATAGCTCCCATCAAAAATTTCCAATGCGGAGCTTTTAACTCAGAGGCAGAAAATGCAAGAGGCTTTACGTCAATATCAGGAAATTCCATTTTTCTCTTATCTACTTTATTTTCAGGAGTAAGTAAAAGAATATCTTTAAAAGGCAATGGTTTGCTGTTATAATGTTCTAATAAAACACGTATTTCATCTTCTTTTTTATTGGGATTCACCATTGAAGTAAATTCCGGTGCATAATCCTGTGTTGGACTATAATGAAAAACTACCGCTGCCAATGGACTTGGAAGTTCGTTTATATTCTGTATTTGCATAGAAGCCATTTCAATGATTGTACCGAGCGTATAACTTTTCCCGCCCCCTTGAACGCCAAAGAGACTTATTGTATGTGTCTGATTAAGGTCT
>BNUW01000348.1 GCA_025997655.1 Spirochaetia bacterium | reverse complement strand
CCGCCGCAAAGGAGGCCTCATCCGCGCTGTCCCGGCGGATAACCAGACATTCCATGGCCCAGGTATAGCCCGCCACATCCGAGGCAGGGGGAGGGTTCCAGGTAAGGGTAAAGGTATTGGAGGGGAGGAAACCCCGGCTGTCCAGGGCCGGAGGAATGATGGCCGCCGCAGGGGGGGGCGTGGTATCCCGGATATACTCGACGAATGAAGGGGCGGACCAGTTCCCCGCGAAGTCCTGGGCTATGAGTGAAAAGTACCAGTTCCCATCCTCGTCGGCGATCTCGTCCCGGGTGGTGGTCCCGGCGCCAACGAGGATTCTTTTTGGGGGAACCTCGTTGGGATACCTGCCCCAATGGTAGGAAAAGCCCGCGATACCCGAAGAGTCGTAGGGGACATTCCAGGTAAAGCGGACCCGCTCCGACCTGCTTCTCCGCGAAGGGACGCCCGACCCCAGGCGAAGGTTGGGAACACCCACCGAGGCGTCCGGGACCAGGGAGTAGAGGCGGTCCTCCCCCCTGTCACGGGCCTGCCAGAACACCAGGAGGTCATCACCGGAAACCACCGGGCGGGCAAAGGAGACGGAGGCGGCGGTGCGGGAAAGGTCGAAGTTCTCCCAGCTTACCCCCCCCCCTCTTTGGGCCAGAAACACCTGGTTACCGCCCTCGCGGTTGTCAAACCAGACCACGGTGCTTTCCCCCTGGTACGGCACGGCCATGGGGTTATTGCAGTAAGCGCTTTCATTGTTTATCTGTTCAACCGTTCCGGTAATCTCCCCCCCTGCGTCAAGGTAGACGCCGTATATGTTCGGGTTGGTCACCGCATAGCGCCGTTCCCACACCAGGAACAGCCGCCCATCCTGGACCGACAGGTGGGAACGCTGGTTGTCAAACTGCTCCGGCCCGGCGTCGGTATTCCGGTAGGGGTCGGGGAAGCCGGTGATTCGCCGGGAGGGTGTCCAGGTCCGGCCGCCGTCATCGCTGCGTTTCAGGTAGAGCTGGAATGCGGAGGTCGTCCCCGCGCCGCCATCCACATAGGACTGGAAGACCACGTACTCATTTCCGCCCATACCGGCATGGGTGGGAAGGAAGCTGAGTTGGAGATCCGGCTCCTCCACAAAGGGCGTGAAAGCAGACCAGAACTCGCCATCATCGGAACGGGAGACAAAAATTGAAAGGAATTCCCCGACGCCCCTGGTGACAAAGAGCAGGTAGCCCCCGCCGGAC
>BNUW01000347.1 GCA_025997655.1 Spirochaetia bacterium | reverse complement strand
ACAGATTATTAAAAAAAGGACAAATACCAGGATCCCCCCCAGGAGCCCCCATTCCTCAGAGAAAATGGAAAAGATAAAGTCCGTGCTTTGCTGGGGTACAAACTGGTAATGGCTCTGGGTCCCCTGGAGGTAGCCTCTGCCCGTAAACCCCCCGGAACCGATGGCGGTGATTGACTGGATAATATTCCACCCCGAACCAAGGCGATCCACATTGGGGTCCAGGAATACGATGAGCCGCATGATCTGATAATCCTTCAGTACCTTATGGGACACAAAGGAAGCCCCAAGGGACAGTACAACAATGGCCGCCGCATAGACGATCCAATAAAAGTACCGTTTTTTATACCGCAAAAAACCGAACAGGGCGATGGCGGCAATGATACCCAGGGCAAGGACGGTGATGGCTACAAACTTGATATTACTCAGGATATTCAATGACGGCAGGGACTGGCGCAGGATATAACTCTGCCAAAGGGGCAGAACCATAAACAGGGCGGTAAAGACAATAAAGGCGGCTAAAAAAAGCACGTACCGCAGGGATATGCCGGCAATAAAGGTCATCACCAATAGTATGGGGATGAACACCAGGGAGGTGCCGAAATCGGGCTGAATGAGGACCACCGCCATGGGTACAAAAACAATGATGCAGGAAATGGCAAAGCGGCCAAAACTATCTCTGCTCCGCTTTGAACCGTCCAGGTACCGGGCAAGGAAAATGATCGTCGTGATCTTGGCAAATTCCGAAGGCTGAATCCCGAATGCGCCCACCCCAATCCATGCCCTGGCGCCATTAACCAGACGTCCGAAGAAACAGGTGTACAATAAAAGTGCGATGGCGCCTAAATACAGGTAGATTGAAAAGTCATACAAGCGCCGGTAGTCCAGCATGGCGATGACCAGGGCGATGATAAGCCCCGCCACGGCCCAGATAATCTGCCGGAAATATTCAGTGGAAACCAAAACCCCCGCAGAGGTTACCCCCGATGAGTAGATGAAAAGAATACCGAAGATGGTCAGTATTATTGCGGAAAAGATAAGCGGGAAATCTATCCCCAGAAAATCCCGCAGTTTCATTCCCGGCGCCCCTGTACGGGCATCAGATACCGAAGCCCCAGGGCGTCAACCGCCTCATCGTAGGTCTGGCCGGCAAATATCCCCTGAAAAATAATCGCCGAAGCATAGACCGCCCACCATTCCCATTTATTTGACGCTTCAACAATAACGGATACCGCC
>BNUW01000346.1 GCA_025997655.1 Spirochaetia bacterium | reverse complement strand
AAAAGGATGGCTGTTTAAGCGCCAGGTTTGGAGCGGCGATGTTCCGGTCGTGGACAAGGAGGTCCCGCACATAGGCGGAACCAACGGCCCCCGCGTCGGCGTGGTAGAAAGCTCCCTCGGATGCCAGGGAAAAAACCGCCACCCTCCAGTGCCGTTTAGCGATTTCCACGGGGTCCACGTCCCAGCGCCGGTACAGGGCGTCCGCCAACAGGGCATCGTAGGCTTCGATAGCATCGTTGATCGCCGGATCACCGGGATCATTATCACGAATGAAACGCAGTTCTTCCAAGTACCGGGCGGGGTATCCCGCTAGGCGCAGTAATTCTGCGTATTCCCGCCGGTCCCGTGCGTTGGGGTTAAGCTTCAGCCCCCGGCGGTATTCAAAGAGGGCTTGATCGCGCAGGTTACGGGAACGATAATCCCGCGCCCGGTTAAAATGCCAGGATGCCCAGCGGTTCCGTTGCGGGTCCTCTATCATGGTAGTACTTATAAGAAGGTCCTCCAAAGCGGACCGGACAAATTCATCGTTAGGATCAAGGGCCGAAGCCTGGGAAAGGATTTGCATAGCCTCCGCAGTCCGCCCCAGGCTGATATAGGACATACCCTTGAGGTACCAACTGCCAATATCGCTGCGGTCATCCGCAATGGCCTGATCCGCAAGCCGGGCGGCCTCTTCAAACTGGCCGGACCGGTACCGGAGGCTTGCCAGCAGCGCCCGGGAAGGTTTATGCCCGCTCTTTATCCCCAGCGCCTGTTCGGCATAGCCGATAGCCTGGGGGAACCGTCCCGCCTTGGCTTCAATATAGGCGGCGTAGTAATAGACCCGGTAATCCTCCCGGTGCTGCAACAGCGCCCGCTCAATATAAAGCCGGGCATTTTCCAAATCCCCCAGGGAACACAGCACCAGGGAGAGCGAAAGGAGGAGCCGCCGGTCGTCGGGAAAGCGGCGCGCCGCCTCGCGATACCGGGCAACCGCCTCCCCCACCCTGCCCCGTGCCACATCCAGTTCCGCCCCCGCAAAGAGGGCCTCCAGGTTATAAGGTTCCTGCGCAAGAATACCGGTGATAATCCCCTGAGCCTCTCCCAGCCGCCCCAGTGCTATCAGGGTCGTAGCTTCCAGGTTAGCAAGGGGCATACTATTCCGGGCCAAAGTCCGCGCCTTCCGCACCCAAGTCAGCGCCTGATCGAATTCCCCCAGTTCGTAGTAACACTCCGCCAGGGCGGCGGTCCCCTCG
>BNUW01000345.1 GCA_025997655.1 Spirochaetia bacterium | reverse complement strand
GAGTAAAACAAGATTACAAAGAAGCATTTAACTGGCTTAAAAAGTCAGCAGAACAAGGATTTGCCCTAGCCCAATGTGGCTTGGGTTGGACGTATCTCGCAGGGTTAGGAGTAGAACAAAACTATAAAGAAGCAATTAACTGGTATAAAAAGTCAGCAGAACAAGGAGTTGCTGAGGCTCAATATAACTTGGGAGTGATGTATCGCGACGGTAAAGGAGTAGAGCAAAGATGGTAAAGATGATGTTTGAGTACTTTAGGGCAATATAGGACGTATTATTAGACCTGAGACAGTTACAATGTCAGTGAAAGTTGTGCATATAGGACTAAAAGCACGTAGAAGAAGTATTAATAATAGTGGGGAATATGCTAGATGGGAATAGGTATTGATAAACAAAGCGCTAGAAGTAGAAGTAGCAGTGATAGATGCTACAGAAATTGGGATAGAAAGACCTAAAAAAAACAGCGAAAGTGGTATAGCGGGAAGAAAAAGAGACATACAATAAAGGTATTGGTAGTAGTGGAAATGAGAAGGAAGCGAATAATATGCACATTAGCACAAAAGAGCACAGCCCCTGCAACAGACCCAAATCCCATGGCGACTAAAACCCAAGAAAGATTTTTCATCAAATGGGGGCCACTAATAACATCCTCGACCTTTTCTTCAGAATAAGAGGGAATAAAACCCTCTTCCTGGGCAAAAGTGCCAACTTCTTCATATTCAGAAGACTTGTCACCGGTATTATTTTCAGACTGACTGATAAGCTCAGCATGAGGAGTAGTTATTTTATGTTTTTTAATAATCCATTCTGACAGAGGTCCGCCTAACGCCGAACCGGCAATCATGCCAAATGTGGCGCATGTAATACCCGCAACTACTGCCCCATCAACGCCAAAGGTATTTTCAAATAAAACCCCAAAAGTTCCGGCATTACCTAATCCTCCAATCATTGAAATAGAACCGCCAATAATTCCCATAAGATGATTCATCCCAAAAAATTTAGCGACCAAAATGCCTACAACATTTTGGAAAATAGCTGCCACAATACAAACTCCCCAAAAGGCAATTATCGATAAACTGCCACTCCTAAATAGTTTATAGCTAGCGTTCATACCAACTGTGCAAAAGAACATAACCATTAACAGATTTTGTGAAACCGTGTCAAAATGTAAAGTTAAGATATGTTGAGATTGCAAAAAAGCTGTTAACGCTGCAACCGTTAGACCTCCGATCGCAGATG
>BNUW01000344.1 GCA_025997655.1 Spirochaetia bacterium | reverse complement strand
AGGGCATGAACCCGGACGTGCTCAAGATATGCGGCATCTGTCTGGCAAACGGCATGGTGGCAATCTCGGGCTCCTTCGCCGCCATGTACCAGGGCTTTGCCGATGTGGGCCTGGGAAGCGGCATGATAGCCGCCCCCAGGGGGAAGGACCCGTCAACGGTCATATCCGCAAAGTTCAGCACCCGAAAGGTAAGGAACACCCCCAGAACCATGATGCCGTAAATGAATCCTTCAATAAGAATGCCCTCAAGCATTCAGCGCCCCCATGCTACAGTATTGCTGTTACTTAGTGGCCGCTACTTTGTAGCGAGCTTTCCGTTCTCGAAAATATAATTCGCCTGGGACAGATACTGCGCAGGAATAGTGATGCCGCAATTTTTCGCTTCATCCAGATCGAAGAGCAGATCCGATTCCGATGGTTCGGTGAGGAACTTGACCGGAATATCCACAGGCTTCTTCCCCCCGAGTATATCCGCAACGATTTGTCCTGTGGCCAGCCCGGCCTTGTAATAGTTGAACCCCGATGCGATCATGGCGCCGCCCCCCAGCACACCGGTCACGTCCCCGGAGAAAATAGGTTTCTTCGCGGCGTGGAAGACCTGGATAAGGGCGGGCAGGGCCGAAAATACCGTATTGTCCGTGGTCAGGTAAATCCCGTCTACCCGATTGACGATGGCCTCCGCCGCCTGCCGCAGTTCCGCAGAAGTACTGATGGCCTGGGTAACCAGCGCAAGCCCGTTGGCTTTGGCGGATTCTTCTACCAGGGCCATGGCGGAAATGGAGTTCGCCTCGGAACTGGTGTAGATATAACCAAGGGTTTTAATGTTGGCAATTTCCTTAAAGAGGGCGATGTGGGCCCCCGAGTCCAGGTAGTCCGAAAGGCCCGTCACGTTCCCCTCGCCATGGGCCAGGGTGCTGACCAGGTTTGCCGCCACCGGATCGGTTACCACGGAGAACACCACCGGGGTATCCTTGAGGGTGGTAGCCAGGGACACCGCAACCGGGGTAGCGATACCCACCGCCACCGCCACCTTATCGTTTTTAAACTTGTTGGCAATCTGAGCGGCGGTGTTCACATCCCCATTGGCGTTCTGAAGATCAATATCCGCGTCGATCCCCCTCGCCATGGGCCAGGGTGCTGACCAGGTTTGCCGCCACCGGATCGGTTACCACGGAGAACACCACCGGGGTATCCTTGAGGGTGGTAGCCAGGGACACCGCAACCGGGGTAGCGATACCCACC
>BNUW01000343.1 GCA_025997655.1 Spirochaetia bacterium | reverse complement strand
GCTGTACATTTTTGGCATGGTCCTGTTTTCTTCCGCAAAGGCTATCATCGCAATGTACCCCCGGTATGAGCACCGGTTAACGGAGATCTATGTCTGGGCGGCGGATTTTCTTGAACTTTCCTACGATGAACACCTGAGCTTTGTGGAAAACCTCTGGGCTCAGTTGGGATTCAGAACCCGGATACGAAATATCACCTTCATCGTTTCCAATTCCGTCCTCGACTTCCTGCGGAACGCTTTCCTGGTGGTTATATTCCTGGTGTTTATCCTCTTTGAAGCCGCCCATATACGGGAAAAGATCGAAGCGGCCTTTGAAGATAAGTGGGCGGGGTCGATTAAAAAGATAAGTGACGGCATAATCCGGCAGGTTATCCGGTACCTTTCTACCAAATTCTTCATTTCCCTGGCTACGGGCATCGTAGTGGGGGTGGGGCTCAAATTGGTGGGGCTTGAATTTGTTATTGTCTGGGGCTTTATCCAGTTTGTCCTGACCTTTATCGTCGGGGTCTACGGCATGAATTTTACCCATATGCCCGAATTGACCAGCCCCTATGGTTATCCCGCAGTCTGGGGACTCATGATCCTCATCGCCCTGGGAATGATTGCCTTCTTTAAAAGCCGGGACTGGTTGTAGGACCGAGGTATTAGGGCTTTTATGGAAATGCTATCCACCGCCGAAGCGGACATTCTGCGGGCTGCGGAGGCCATCCGCTTAGGCCTCCTGGTGGCCTTTCCCACGGAAACCGTCTACGGCCTTGGCGCCGACGCCTTTAATCAGACCGCCCTGGCCCGGGTATTTGCCGCGAAGGGTCGTCCCCGCTTCGACCCCCTGATCATCCACATCGCCGCTCCGGATACCCTGGATCGTTTGACGGACCTTTCCGTGCTGGCTCCCGTGCTCCGGGAAAAGGCGCGTATCCTGGCGAACCGGCTCTGGCCCGGCCCCCTCACCATGATACTCCCCAAGCGGCCCTGTGTCCCGGACCTTGCCACCAGCGGCCTCCCCACTGCCGCGATTCGTTTCCCGGATCACCCTGCGGCCCAGGCTCTTATCCGGCTCTCCACAGGCGCGGTGGCGGCCCCCAGCGCAAACCCCTTTGGACGGCTTTCCCCCACCAGGGCGGAGCATGTGCGGGACCAGTTGGGGGACAAGGTGGACTTCATCATCGACGGCGGGCGTACTACGGTAGGGGTGGAGTCCACGGTGCTGGATCTGAGCGGGGGGCATGGTGATAGCAGCGCCCTTCCCCGCA
>BNUW01000342.1 GCA_025997655.1 Spirochaetia bacterium | reverse complement strand
GAGGATTGAACCCAGGAAAGATAAATAAAGGGAAGTAACGGGATGAAATATACTAAAATGGTATGCTGGATTAACCGCGATGAACAGAAAGAGATGAAAGCGGCAAATATATCTCATACTATACCTATCATTATTGCAAAAAATAAAGATGACTTCATTTCAAAAATTGATGATACATCGTTTCTTATTGTGTCATTAAAAAAAGCACGGACTTCATCATTGATAAAAATTACAAGGTCATTTCCTGATATGACATTTTATACAATGGGAAGGTTGGATGGTAAGTGCACGACGCCAAATGAACTAATGTTTCTAACAGAAGAACCGAATGTTTTTGGTTACGATAAGTTAGAATGTAATCAATTTAGCGCTACTGAGTTGCTTCAACTGTTTGAGTCTCAATATAAGGGTATGAGTATGAAAAAAGAAGATATGGAATTTACTTTGGCGCTTCGATTGTTTGAAAATGGTGATACTCTTAATACATTTGAAAAGGTGAAGATTGAAGACATTGTAAAAAATATTGAGGGCACGAATCAGATTAATTCTATTGATAGGCTGAATTCTTACTTAAAGTCCATTAGTGAGCAAGAGTTAAATGAAAGAAAAAGATATTTTCTTTCAAGAATTGAGAAACATACAACACCATTTTTATTGTATGTTACGAGAACAAAATAAACTAATGGGAGAGTATCATGATGTTAGAATTGTTTGAAATACTATATACGCATATTGATGAGTATTATGAACTTTTACAAGAATATGACGGTGATATTGTCGATCTTCCCCCACCCCATTCAACGAATGAATCAGTAAATATATTGAATGAAGATGATACGAAAACTTTAGAAAAATTAAATACGTGCATTAGCAGAATCACCAATGATATTATTAATCGAGGAAAAGTATTAAACCGGCAATATACGTATCCATTAGATGAAATTACAAAATCAAACAACAAGTTAGTTCAATTATCCGGTAGATGTTATAGTATCACTGGCGAATTCCATAGCATTGATGATCCTTCAGAATTGTTAACTAAAATACATAATGATTTTTTAACGCAAATTGAAACCCTGAATAGTTTAATTATAGAATACAACAACAATAAAGAAAATAAACTTTATGGAATTCAAGAAGCATTAGAAATTTGGCGAAATAGAAACACTGATTTATATAGTTCGTCTACAACTTTTAGGGCACTAAAGGAATAAACCCGGATAAAGCAAAGCCACATGGGGTATCCTACGCCCG
>BNUW01000341.1 GCA_025997655.1 Spirochaetia bacterium | reverse complement strand
GGTTAGGAGATCACCGTCACTTATGAAGCGAGATACGGCTTCCTGCGCGGTCATGACTTTCGATTCGCTCACCGCTATCCTCCTCTGGTAGCTTGTAATAAAGAATAATTAACCACGGACCACACAGACCCTCACAGACTCGTTCTTTCCTGTCTTTTTCTTTTGTCCGTGTTGTCCGTGTGGTCTGTGGTTCAGTCTTCCCAGATTTCTTCATCCGTGGGTACTTTGCGCCCCTTGATCTCGTATGATATGCGGCTGATGTTAATCAGGTGGTGATACCAAAGGTTTTCGCTGATGGAGTTGTTGCCCCAGGAACCACAGCCCAGGGTAGCCGTGGGGTTGAGCCCGTTGAGCAGGGTGCCGCCCAGGCTGGCCGAACCCTGCTGGTTGACCGCGAAACGCGAAACCGGGAGCTTCTCCCCCGCGTATTCAATGTGCTTGTCGGTAAAGGAATGGATTACCACACTGTGGCCCTTCCCCTCGCAGTCAAGATTGGCAGAGGCAATGGCTACGGCATTTTCCCAGGTGTCATAGGTGAAGAGCGCCAATACGGGACAGAGCTTCTCCCTGGCCAGCGCCTCGTTTTTGCCGAACTTATCCAGCTTGACCAGCAGCATCTTGGTCCCCTCGGGTATGGACAATCCGCCCAGTTTCGCAATCTTGGCAGGGGAAGCGCCGGCGGCTTCTCTGCTGATGGGTCCGCCGCCGGGGAACACGGCCTCGCGTACCTTGGCAACATCCTTTTCATCGGTAATATAATACGCGCCCAGCTTGGTAAATTCTTTGGCAACGGCATCTGATAGCTCGGTGGGGCAGATAACGCTCTGCTCACAGGTACAGAGGGTACCGTTGTCATAACAGCGCCCGGCAAATATTTTCGGCACGGCGTCGGCTATATCGGCGTCCCGGTCGATAAGGCACTGCACATTGCCCGCGCCCACCCCAAAGGCCGGTTTGCCGCTGGAATACGCCGCCTTGACCATGCCGGGGCCGCCGGTGGATATACAGGCGTCCGCCAGCTTCATTACCAGGCCGGAAATCTCGACGGTGGGATCGTCCACAATCTGGACCAGGTCAACCGGAGCGCCCAGTTCTTTAAGAGCGCCGCGCATATAATTCACCGTGTCTTTACCGCAGTTCTTCCCCTTGGGATGGGGGCTGAACAGGATGGCGTTTCCGCCCTTAAGGGCTATCATCGCGTTATGGGGCAGGGTCATAACGGGGTTGGTCACCGGGGTAATGGCGCCCACCACGCCG
>BNUW01000340.1 GCA_025997655.1 Spirochaetia bacterium | reverse complement strand
CGCCAGGATGCGCGCCGCCTCCGGCTTCGCCATCTTCGATGCGCCGAATATTTGAATGTTGAAAGAATAGAGCTTGATGGTTTCGGCATCGGCGTTAAGGGCATGGAAAGAGAGCAGGAGGAATAGGGAGAAATACCGCAGCGCCGAATTACGGAACAATTACCCCTCAAGCTCCTTCTTGAATCCTGCGGAGAACCGTGCCAGGAGCTTGTCGATCTGGTTCTTGGTAGTGAGGCCGAAGCGCGCCAACGCCGTCGGCTCGAACTGATCAAAGTTTACCGTGTTATTCTCGTATAGGCAGAACATATTGGCCAGATATACGGTGTCCACCAGGGTCCGGTATTCCGCCGGGGCGGAGGCGGGATCATGGTGGTAACGGATGACGTTGATCAGCGCAGCAGAGAAATTCCATTTTTCGGCAACCATGGCGCCAATCTCGGCGTGGTCCATCCCGGAGGCCAGGTACTCAAAGGTTGCGATGGGAAGGGATTTTTTGTCACAGAATTCCCGGATATGGTTCATTAAATCAGGGTGAACCTGGGCGAAGAGGATCTTGCCCATGTCATGGAGTATGCCCCCAACATAGACATCGTCCAGAACTTCGGGGTCCTTTTTGAAATTTTTGATGAGATTAAAGGCATAGAAGGCCGTTTTATAGGAATGATCCCAAAGGACTTTCTTGTCGGCGGACTCTTCACCCAGGACTTTCAGGGTCCCGTAAGAATAGAGCAGGTTCCTGATGCCCTGGATACCCACCAGTTTAACCGCTTCGGCGATATTATTCACCTTTTTAGTGAGCATATACTGGGCGGAGTTGACGATTTTCAGGAGGTCCGCAGTCATCGCCGGGTCTGTGGAGATTGTCCGGGCAATGGTGACGATGTTCGCATTGGGCTGCCTGATAAGCTGCTGTACCCGCTGTATGTTTTCCGGGAACTGGGGCAGGGAATTCACCTGCGCTACAATTGCGGCGGAGAGGGCGGAGATCGCGGGAACCCCTTCCACCATCCTCCTGTCCATGGGAATACTAATCCGGGCGATGGTTTCCTTATCCGTGCTTCCGATGATAAAACTATCCTCATTGAGCCCCATTTTTTTGAGCATCTGCACCAGGATTGCCAGACCCAGGCCGGCGCCCTCGGTAGCGTCCATTAATGGCCCCATGGCCTCCTCCAGATTATTGAATTGCCAGTTCAGCTTCTGTTGGATACGGATCAACTCAGCGGCATTTATGATTACATTATTCCGGACCTCAATGGTGAT
>BNUW01000339.1 GCA_025997655.1 Spirochaetia bacterium | reverse complement strand
ACGGATAGCCTCGGGGGGCTTCCGCACCGAAAGGAGCTTGTCGATATGGCTTTTCGCGGAAAAGACCACCCCCTCATAGACAGACCGCAGCATGTGGGCCTTGGTGTGGAAACTGGTCAGCCCGACAAAACTTGCCTTTGCCAGGGGATGACGGTTTGAGCCATGAAGGAAGGGCAGAAAATAGACATCGCAGGAATCCACCGGAATGTTTGCCACCAAGTCATCCAGATGGCCGTACAGTTTCTTCCCCGCAGGGACCGGCTCATTTTGCAGACAATTCTGAATAACCCACTCCAAATTGCCCGCCCCGGTGGAGCTGGATTCTTCCAGAAGGTAGAAACCCGGCATGGCATAAAGGGAATTCATGGCCACACAGGTCCCGGTAATGGGGGCGGAAGCTATAAATTCGTTGATACTCCAGGTACCGGTAATGGTACAGAGATACTCCGGCTTGGTCACCGACATGGCGATGGCACAGGAGTCGATATCAAACATACCCCCCGCCACAGGTGTTCCTGCGGCAAGGCCGGTACGCTGCGCGGTTTCCGCGGTTATCGCGCCGCAGGTTTCGCTGGAATACCGCAGGGGCGGTATCATGTCATAGGCTTCTTCAATCCCCAGGCCGGCAAGCATGTCCCGGTCAATCCGGGCGTCCCGAACATTCATCATGCCGGAACCGGATATGTTGGTAGCCTCGCTAAAGGCCTCGCCGGTCAGGCGGAACCGGATATAGTCGGTTACCGAGAAGGCCCAGCGGATGGAGCCGTAGGCCTTGGGGTCATGCTCCTTCATCCATGCCAGGATTGAAACGGGCTGGCAGGGCATGATCTGCTGGCAGAGCCTGGGATAGAGGGCGTCAAAAACGCCCTCCTGCTTCCATTTTTCCGGATACTGCCAGGCCCGGTTGTCCGTGGAGATAATGCCGTTATAGGCGGGCTGTTCATCCTTCCCCCAGGCATAGAGGCCCTTACCGTGGCCGCATACCGCCACCCCCGCGATTGCGGAGGGGGCGGCGCCGGAATCGGCAAGTACCTGCTTGATACAGGCGCAGTTTTGGTCCCACAGGTCTTCCATATCCCGCTCGGTATAACCCGGACGGGGGGTAAGCACCAGGGTTTGACGGGAGGCAACGGCAAGCTCCTTGCCATCGAGGGTAAAGAGCGCCGCTTTTATAAGCGTACCGCCGTTATCAATGCCAAGTACAAACCGTTCCATTATGTTCCTTTACAGTAATTCTGCGGGCACGGCTTTGGGCATATCCGG
>BNUW01000338.1 GCA_025997655.1 Spirochaetia bacterium | reverse complement strand
GGCTTGGAGAGCCCGAGAAACTTATCGCTCGCCGCCCAGTTGAACTTACCGCCGTCCACGATAACCCCGCCGATGGAAGTGCCGTGCCCGCCGATAAACTTGGTGGCCGAATGAACCACAATGTCCACGCCGTAGTCAATCGGGGTGAGCAGGTAGGGTGTTGCAAAGGTGTTGTCCACGATCACCGGAATACCGTGTTTGTGGGCGATCTTCACCACCGCTTCAATATCAACCACCGATGAATTGGGGTTGCCCAGGGTTTCAAAGAAAATAGCCTTGGTGTTGGGCTTAATGGCCTTCTCGAAATTTTCAGCCTTAGAGCCGTCCACAAAGGTGGTGTCCACCCCCATATCCGTAAAGGTATTGGCGAAGAGGTTAAAAGTACCGCCGTATATCTGGAAATCCGACACGATGTGATCCCCCGCCTTGGTGATATTCTGGATGGCATAGGTGGTGGCGGCAGCCCCGGAGGCGGTGGCCAGGGCGGCAACCCCGTGTTCCAGGGCGGCGATCCGCTGTTCAAAGACATTCCAGGTGGGGTTCATGATCCGGGACACCGGCGCGGCGCTCTCACCATTCAACGCCTTCCTCTTCCTTCAGGGCCTGGAAACCCTCTCTCTCCGGGTGGAGCGCCATGTATCCAACGCCCTCAAGGTGGTGGACTTCCTCAAAGGCCATCCCCAGGTAGAAAAGGTGAACCATCCGGTACTGGCGGAACACCGGGATCACGCCCTCTACCAGCGCTACTTCCCCAAGGGCGGCGGCTCAATCTTTACCTTTGAGATCAAGGGCGGCGCGGACAAGGCGAAGAAATTCACCGAAACCCTGGAACTCTTCTCCCTCCTGGCAAATGTGGCGGACGTGAAGTCCCTGGTAATCCATCCGGCTTCCACCACCCACTCCCAGGTTGACGAAAAGGACCTGCTGGTTCAGGGCATCAAGCCAAACACCGTGCGGCTGTCCATCGGGACTGAGCATATTGACGACATCATCGACGACCTGAAGCATGGGTTTGAGACGGTGAAGTAAGCAGTATTACTGCCGGAAATGAAAGGGGCTGTCCGCTTTGCCGGGTGGCCCTTTATAGTAAAGAATCGTATAGGCGGAGGAAAGGGTCAAGTTCAGTCTACCCTGCCGTCAGGGCCAGCGCATACTTATAGGCTGAACTTCGGGTTTTCCATGAAACAAGAATTTAATCCACGGATTACACGGATTAACACGGATAAAATAAGAAATTGTATTTCCTATCCGTGTATATCCGTGT
>BNUW01000337.1 GCA_025997655.1 Spirochaetia bacterium | reverse complement strand
TTTAGTCTATGTCAAATAGTAATGGTTGGGCCTCGGTATAGAAGCGGGAATAAAAGGGGGGATTTCTTACCGGGCCTTGTGTATAAGTTCTGTGGAGATATGCCGCCCATGCCTCGGCTTGGGGCCTTGTGGGGAAGCTGCGGCGGAGAGTATGGAAACTCCCAATTGATGTTAGTGAAGGTGCTGGCGGGGCCTCCTCAAACTGCTGGGGGCTTATGTGAGTGACTACCCTAACCCGGCAAGCCTGGGCGGTGAATACTTGGGCGATTACGTTATAGTATAGATGCATCTGCTGACCTCTTAATAATGAGAAGATCCCCCGGCGCTAGGGCCGAGGGGGGATGGGGGCCTATGCCGCCGATACCGGTTTTTTGAAATAAGCCGGGTATTTTTTATACCGGGCGAATTCAATTGATTGGCTTTCAAAATGATAATCGAGATTAAACCATGCTATACGCTTGATTTCTTCAAGGCTGGTATATCCGAATTCGGAACATTCCAGATCGCCATTGAGGATAGTAAAACCGAACATTTCATCTATGCCGTCAAATTCGCAGATGTAAATGTCCGTACCACCAGCAAAATAATGAAGGACGGCGGGATGTTCCTGCATCTCCTCGGTGGCTTTGATACCTGGGATATGTGCTGCTATGGCGTTAAGCCGTTCTATTTCTGTGGTGAAGGCTTCCAGGTTAATGTTAGTTACTGCTAACTGACTGTAGGGGATAAGCCGGGCGGCTTCCGGGGTTAGGGTGATGATCTGATTTTTCAAGGTTGTTTCCTTTGTGAAAGATCCCCCGGCGCTAAGGCCGGGGGGAATACTGTACTAGGCACTGAATTCTGCGGGGATAAATGCGGGATACCCCAGGGCCGACATGATTGCGGTAAAGGCTTCTTTACAGGCGGTATAACCAACACCGCCGATAGCTTTATCTAACCTGATTCCCATGTCATGAAGGGCAGATTCTATGGCCTGACTACCTTTGTGGTAGCCTCCACCATCGGCAAGGCCTACGCCATGGGCGTACCGCTGACCTATGCGGTCGTGTATCCATACTGCGGCGGTTACGCGCTGGCTGTAGGCGCTTTTTCCCATATAAATACGGCAATCTATGACTGCGGTATTGTCTGCGGGGTCGATACATTGAAACCCCTGGATTACTTCTTTTGTATCCCGAAAAGACATATTTCTTGTACTGCTTTTTAATACTTCCGGTACGGTCATGCTGTTTACTCCAAAAGATGAAAGATCCCCCGGCGCTAAGGCGGGGGGGG
>BNUW01000336.1 GCA_025997655.1 Spirochaetia bacterium | reverse complement strand
GGGAACCTCTAAAAAGGGTATTTTTCAATCGTCATTTTCAGTTTTTAACGAATTTTGAAAAACCTACTACCTGTTGTTAATTTTTGGCATTCAAGACTGGGCATTGTTGGCCGCCCCCCATATTGAGCGACCATATCAAATTGCATTTCCAAACCCTATTTTTCGTAAATATACATAGCGACTCAAATTATACGCAAGATTTATGAGGGTCATCGCACATTCCGCCCGCAGATTTCCAATACAACGAAGTGAAATCCCATTCATAGAATTAGTCATGAAGCCAAAAACATGTTCGACCCGTACCCTCGTTTTTGATTTTTCGTTGTTTGACTTCTTCTGCTCTTCGGTGAGCGGTTTATTGCGGCAGCTCTTTTCATGTATTTTTAGTTCGACCTTCGGATTCTTTTCTTTTATCTGTGCGTGTAATTCTTCCCCGACATACGCACTATCGGCATATACCACTTCGTCTTTCTCATCTACCAATTCTACTATCTTTTGGCTGTCATGTACGGCGGCATTGCTCCCAACAGATTTTATTATCAACTTGCTTTCTGCATCCACTTTCGGATGATTCTTGTATCCGTAATGGGTCTCATTATTTTTCTTTGTCCATCTGGCATCCGTATCTTTTTGAGCCAGTTTGTGCCGCCGCCTTGCCTTTTCCCGGTCACTTAACGGCATTTCGCCCTCTTTTACTTTCTCATCCTCTTTCCAGTTTTCAGGAATTTTGCCTTCTTTTATCGTTTTATTTTCTTCCCGCGTATTCCGCTGCTTCGGCACATCAACAAATGTTGCGTCTATTATGCTGCCCGTGTGGGTTATCATTCCTTCCGTTTCAAGCTGTTCACCAAACAAGTCGAATAGTTTCTCAGCAACCTGTGCCTTCACTATTTGTTCCCGAAAATTCCATATCGTTTTCGCGTCAGGTACCGTGTCACTCTGACGCAGTCCTAAAAACCGTTGAAAACTTAACCGGTCGTTTATCAAAAACTCAGTCTTGTCATCCGCAATATTGTTTAGCCGTTGCAATATCAATATTTTAAACATCAACACATAATCAAATGGCGGCCTTCCGCCTTTTTCCGCTACCTTTTTGGGAAATACCCCCTCAACTATTGGCCGAAATAGTTCCCAATCTATTCGCTCGTTCAGTTTTTCAAGTGAATCCCCGAGTCGGCTTAACTTTTCCAGCCGAAACTCTTCGTCAAAAAATCCTTTCCCTTTCATGCCTTAACTATAGCATTTCCTCGATCTTTGGGGAAGGTTTTTAGAGGTGCCCT
>BNUW01000335.1 GCA_025997655.1 Spirochaetia bacterium | reverse complement strand
CGTTTATCAAACAGATATCGTACATGCCTTTTTTTACACCGGTAAGTTTTTCTGCCGCCAACTGTGTGGATATGTCGATCATTTGCGTATATTTTAAGGTAATGCCGTATTTGGTTTTGAGCGTATCGGTAAAAGGTCCGATGATCCATTCATTCATTGCATCATCCCCGCCATATCCAACGTAACTAACCGTACTGTTTCCAGCTTCGGTTAGTACGGAACCCCAATTTGAATAATCCGGATTTGCATTCTCCGTCGTGTTTTTTGAAGATCGGGCATTGCACACACATAGTAAAAATGGCAGGGCGGAAAAAAACAGAATAGTTTTAGCGCTCCTAAACATAACCTTCATAAGGACTCCTGTCTCGTAACAGTTTAGCGGATTCCCACAATCGCTGTACAATGGTAACGCCAATTAAACCGGCGTATATCCAGGTAAGCAAGGTCAGGTGATTTTGAAACAACATCATGGCAGTGGATGCGATAAACCCCTCTGTACGTTCCATAAGTCCCGCCTGGTAATAAAAACTTTTTTTTGAGGTTTTTTGCGCTAACATTCCGGTAGTTAAAAACACGGTCATTGAAATAAGTATGGTGCTTAACAGCGCCAGCATGGCAATAAGGCTTTCGGGATGGTGTAAGGCAAGCGCCCAAAAAATAGCAAGCTCAACTATCCGGTCACTAACAATGTCGAACATTGCGCCGGCCGGACCCGACAGGCCGGTCAAACGCGCCATGCTGCCGTCAACGGCGTCTAATAATCCTGATGCCCACAGCAATACTACCGCAATGACCACATAACCAAAATACAGGGCAGCGCCGCTCGCTAATCCGAGTACCAGCGCCGCACCGGTAATGTGATTGGGGCGTAGTTTAATGCGCAGAAACAATTTGGCGAGTGCAAGAAATATGTTGTCAAATACTTTTCTTGCGTGTGTATCCAACATCGGTTATTCCTTTAATCCTTTTTCCTGGTAAAGATACTTTTTAGAAGAACGGCAAGCGCGCTAAGCGCAAAGATGATTAGGAGGGCGGTAACCACCAACCGGACGCTTCCTGTCAACATACCGCCCACATACGAATAGACAATAGTTGCGGGTAACTGTCCAATCCCCGTAGCAATGAGAAAGGGCACTAATTTTAACGCCGTCAATCCCGCCGCATAGCTTACCACATCAAATGAAACGAAGGGCAGTAAACGGCAGATTAGAATCGTGTTTTTTCCGTATTTTTCAAAAAATACATCTATTTGTTTCAAGGCAGTCTTACTGGTTAGTTTGATAACC
>BNUW01000334.1 GCA_025997655.1 Spirochaetia bacterium | reverse complement strand
TCCGCGCCGGATAAGCGATACGCGTAACTCCATCGACTTTAACCTGATAACCGGCAAGGTGTGGAATCTGTTACACAACTTCGAGCCGCCGGAGAACAAGGGCGTACTGCAAGAAAAAACTGACCACGAACAGAATCTGGATTCGGCGGCGTTGTGATTATAAGGAATACAAAGTATGTCTGAAAAAAAACTTTCGATATCCCGCCAAACCGGCACAGCAATTCTACTGGTAAGCCACGAAACAGACGCGCTTAACTATTGCAGCCGGTTTTTCGTCATGGCAGCCGGGAAACTTACGGAGCAAATGTAAATGCCGTATATCATCGCGTTTGATTTTGGAACCGGCGCGGGAAAATGCGTCCTGTTTGACGAGAAAGGCGCCATTGTTGGGGTAAAATATACCGAACTTTCGTACATCCCTTGCCCCTTCGGCGCCAAGGGCGGCCTCGTTTTTGATGCGGATGCGTTTTTTGGCCTCTTTTGCCGGCTTTCGCGGGACTGTATCGCCGAAAGCGGCATAAATCCCGCCGGTATTATTGCCGTGGCGGCCGCAAGCCAGCGGCAGGGCATGGTCTTTACCGATGAAACGGGCAGCGAACTTTACAGCGCCCCCTGCGTGGATTTACGGGGGGAAGCCGCCCTACCCGCCCTGCTTCCCCAGGCCGCCGAAATAAAAAAAATCACCGGCATTGAACCCCACGGTATGTTTGGCCTTGCGCGGCTTTTGTGGTTTCAGACACACCAGCCTGCGTTGCTCAAAAAAGTACACCGCGTAATGATGTTAAGTGATTGGATCGCATACCGCCTTAGCGGGAATATCGCAACAGAGCAGTCGGCGGCGGCTTCATCACAGCTTTTTGATGTAAACACCCGGCGCTGGTCCTCCGCCATTATTGAACGTTTTGGTTTTCCCGCCGGTATCTTTCCCGAGGTACTGACAACCGGTACGCAATCCGGCACCGTGAGCCATAGCGTAGCGCAGACAAGCGGACTGCCTGTGGGCATACCGGTTTTTTCGGGCGGCGGTGATACCCACGCGGCTCTTACCGGCATGGGAGCCGTTGCGCCTGACACCCTGTGCGCAGTGGCCGGTACCACCACGCCGGTCATGCTGACCGTTGCGCAGCCCCTTAGTATTCCCCACACCGATACCAACTGCCATGTCGCAAACGGCCTTTGGAGTCTCGAAGCGAATGTAAAGTTTTCGGGCATATCAATCCGCTGGCTGCGGGATCGCATAGGGCATCAGGATGACGGCAGCCCCTTTGTTCATATGGCGGAGGAAGCGAAAAAAATCCCCATCGGGGCGGG
>BNUW01000333.1 GCA_025997655.1 Spirochaetia bacterium | reverse complement strand
TCTTGTCGTTTAAAATTAGGTTTACAGTTAAGGATACAGCAAACTGCAAAAAGATGATTTTTTATATATAAAAACATATCATTTATTAAAAGCTTGCTGTTGTTTTGGTTCGCTTGTTTTTGTTTAACAAAAGTCCAACGTTATGAGATTCTACAAAGACTTGACAGATAAAATTTCAATATGTATGTGTTATTTCAAGAATAATAAAAGTAATTTAATATTAGACCTCTTAATAACTAATATATAAAAGTACAATAGAAGTACTATGAAACAGAAAAAGAAAGCAAGTAGTTCACCGTTTTTGTGGTATTGGTCTCTAGTTGGTTGCGGCGTTAAAAATTTCTGATGTTTCCATGTGATAATTTCTGATTTCTTACATTTTGACACATTTTATGACTTTTTTGATAAGTAAGAATTTTTAATGTTTTCCAGACCAATGCCAACAAACAAGGACAGTGGTTTTTTGTACATTAGACCTCTCACACAACTTGAGTATTAAATTTTAGAATTACAAATACCTGAAACCCAAGTTAAATCGCAGTCCAAAGCGTCTTTTGCTATTACTTATCTATTCTTTAGACTATTTTGAACCTTTTAACAAATACTTTTGATATTTTCCACTATAATCCTTTTTGATGAAATCTCCCTATTTAACTCTTTATCTTCTTTTGTCAGTGGGTGTTTCTTTGATCTCTTTTTTTAAAACCAGTGTGTTTGTATGTATTTTGCCTAAGGCCTACTAAACTGTATTTGCCATGTATCTTATTGTCTTTCTTTGCATAAATACATGCCTACTAAAATAAACCAAAATCGTGCTCCTTGCCCTATCAATCGCTGTGCATATTACTTGCTTGCCTTTAATTTAACTACTACCAACGGTTATTAGACCTCTTGCATAACTAAGTATTAAATTCAAGAATACAAATACCTGAAACCCAAGTTAAATCGCAGTCCAAAGCGTCTTCTGCAATTACTTATCTATTCTTTAGACTATTTTGAACCTTTTAACAAATACTTTAATGTTTTCTACTATAATCATCTGATAAATCTTTCTATTTAACTCCTTATCTTCTTTTGTCAGCTTTTTAGTGTTTCTTTGATCTCTTTTTTTAAAACCAGTGTGTTTGTATGTATTTTGCCTAAGGCCTCCTAAATTGTATTTGCCATGTATCTTATTGTCTTTCTTTGCATAAATACATGCCTTTTTAAATAAACCAAAATCGTGCTCCTTGCCCTATCAATCGCTGTGCATATTATTCGCTTCCTTCTCATTTCCACTACTACCAATGCCTTTGTTGTATGTCTCTTTTTCT
>BNUW01000332.1 GCA_025997655.1 Spirochaetia bacterium | reverse complement strand
AAATCGATTTTGATGACCTTGAACAAAAGGCACGGGATCCAAAAAATAAACTGCTGCTGTTTTGCAGTCCCCATAATCCTGTGGGACGGGTATGGAGCCGCGAAGAACTTTTACGTGTCGGGCGGATCTGCATCGACAATAATGTAATAATTTTAAGTGACGAGATCCATTTTGATTTGGTGATGCGTCCCCACACCCATAGGGTGTTTGCTTCACTTTCCGATGAGATCGCACAAAACTGCATCGTTTGCACATCCGCAAGCAAGACATTTAATATTGCCGGCCTTCTGCTTGCGTATGCGATTATCCCCAATCAGGAACTGCGCAAAAAATTTCGCAATGAATACGAAACCGTTTATTCGGAAATGGCCCAGCCCGTAATCGGCTTTAAGGCGTTTGAACTTGCCTACACCCGCGCCGAAGGCTGGCTGGATGCGCTGCTTTTAAAAGTTGCGGAAAACAATGAGCTGCTGCGCCGGCTTTTTGCCGAAGCCTTGCCGCAGGTGTCGATGAGCACCCTTGAAGCCACCTATCTGCCGTGGATGGATTTTCGCGCATTCAACCTTCCTGATGCCGAAATAGATCGCCGTATGATTAACGCCGATGCTTTTTTAGACGGCGGCACATTATTCGGCCCCGAAGGCAGCGGCTTTCAGCGAATCAACATAGCCTGCCCCACGCGCTATATTGAGCAGGTTACGCAGCGAATTGCCGGCAGCTTCCTACGATAATGGTAGGGCGGCCTCTGGTAACATTCCATCCGACATTAACACAACACGATTTGATAAATCATGAGCCTCGTCCCGATCATGGGTTACTAATAATGTGGTAATGTGTAATTGTCGATGGAGATTTTGCACAAGATTACGCATATCAAGACGCAGCTCTTGATCCAAGCTTGAAAACGGCTCATCCAGTAAAAGCACCTTTGGTTTTGCAATAAGTGCCCGCGCCAGAGCAACACGCTGCTGCTGCCCGCCGGACAACTGGGTAATCCGCCGTTCCCCTATTCCGGACAACTGAACCATATCCAGCATAAATTCCGCCTGGCGACGACGCGATTTTTTATTTTCCCCCGCCATCTTTAACGGAAACGCGATGTTGTCCCTAACCGAAAGATGCGGAAACAAACGTAGATCCTGAAACACCATTACGATACCACGCCGTTCCGGTGGGCAGCAATCAAGGATTGCGCCATCCAATGTTATAGAACCATTTGCCGGTTGCAACAATCCGGTGATGGTTTTCAATAGGGTTGTTTTTCCACACCCCGAAGGGCCGAGCAACGAAAAGAATTCCCCGTTTCTAATTTCAAGGTTAATATCA
>BNUW01000331.1 GCA_025997655.1 Spirochaetia bacterium | reverse complement strand
TTGATAATAGGACTTCCGAATATCCCGTTCCATCTGCGCCTGGGCCTTCGCATAGGTGAGCAGCCCGGTTTGATAGTCCATCTTTATGCGCCGTATCCCCTCTATCAGCGCAAAGCTGATGTTGAGGGAGGCGGAAAAGTTACCAAGCACATGCCACCGGGGCGCTTCCACAGAATAGGGGACTACACCATAAATATTTGGCGTACCTGAAGGTAATCCTAAAATAGGGTTTAATGGCATTGCGGGAGCAAACCCGGAAACCTCTCTCTGCTTATTGTCCATTGCCAGGGTACCCCGTACATCCAACTCCGGCAGGAACTGGTTCCACACCAAATCCGACGCCCGCTTCTTGGTATTCAGGGCTACCCGGGAAGATTCCAGGCTGAGGTTATTCTTGATAGCCAGCTCAACCGCCTCATCCGGGGTGATACGCCGGACCACAGAACTTTCATTCGTCTGCCCAAAGGCCGTTGCGGCGCAAAGGAAACTGACTTGTATCAAGCAGGCGAGAACCAAACCGGGGGGATGCAGGAGCAACGACAGACGCCGTTTCCCGCATCGCCCGGCAGACGGACTGGCTAGTCCGCCCCTACATCGGGGATGTTTCATTTGAGAACTCCTTCTCTATTGGCCGGGGAAACGTGTCCAAGCACCGAATCCCCATGCCAACCATGTATTTCAGGCCCGCACGAACGTAACGGACCTACTGGTCCGCCTAGTCCGCATACTGCGCGGCCTCTTACGGCTTCTTGCCGTTTATTGCTATTCATTAGAATATACTGTCTTTCCTTCACCTGTTACTATCCCTCTCTACTTAAACACGACATTCTTCTCATTTTACCCCTTTTCCCATCCCTCTATCCCCAAAACAATAAATCTATACAAAATATGAAAACTCTCGTTGGACACATCCGAAAAGGACGTTCCCTCGGGCCGCCGCATCAGGGTATTGACGATAAGAAAGAGTATCCATTGGGCCAGGGTTTCCCCGGTTAAGGAAATCCCGGTTTCCCCGTCCTCCCCGGCGCCCTTCAATTTGATATTCGCGAAGATCCGGTAAATCCGGGGGGGCGCCGAAAGCCCCAGATCCAGCCGCCGGGTCCGTACCCAGTCCATGGCGATAAGTATCTCCGGCCGGGAGCGCAGATAATTGACGATGGCCGCCATGGCCAGGTAAAACTGCTCAGCAGGAAGCCCCGAGCGGCTTGTCCCCAACTCCGCATAATCCACTATCCGGTCAAATTCGGTGATGAACATCCGGCCCAGCATATCCGCCTTGTTCTTGAAGTGGGCGTAGAGGCTGCTCTTGGAAAGCCCCGAACGTTGGGCGACCATTTCC
>BNUW01000330.1 GCA_025997655.1 Spirochaetia bacterium | reverse complement strand
GTAATCATTGTAATAGGGTGAAGCTAGATAATACCATGTTGATACATTACTGCTATTATATTTATAGCGAGTAACCGTCCCGGTGGTATATGCCTCAAAAACTGCCTGATTATTGGAGTATGGGTTCGACTTCCGCAGTACTATGGGCGGAATTCGTAACCCAGAGTCTCGCGGCAAAGTTTTACATTGACCCAAACACCAATCCATCGCACGTAACGGATACCTTTACTGCGGTGCATAATTATATCCAATCTCCCGATTTCACCACAGACACCACAGACACCACGACGAATGCCAAGATTCACTTGGGCGACTATATCGACCTGGATTCATTAACCGTTTTGGCATATCAAAGCGAGGGAGACTTTAGCGTATCAAACACCAGTCTCGGCGCCAACGGCAGGCTGCTCCGTCTTATTGTGGTGGGCATCAATTCGTTTAATCGGGACGGCGCAGCTAACAACGGCAATAACACGCCGCATGTAGTGTTCCAGTTTCAAAACATACCCGTCCGCAGGAGTATGGATACAACCGCCTATAATAGAACCGGATATCTTTCTAGCAAAATGCGGCCGTATCTTACCGGTAATTTTTATAACGGGTTACTGGCTGCGGGTGTGCCTTCCACCGTTTTATGGACGCCGAGCCGCCGCGTGGCAAATGGGGGCAAAAGTGCAGGTGGCGTACATATCATAGAAGACTCAGTATGGTTACCAACCGTATGGGAAATGTGGGGGTGGAGTAAAGACCGCTCTGTTAACGCATACGAACACACCAATAATCAGGCAGTTTTTGAGGCATATACCACCGGGACGGTTACTCGCTATAAATATAATAGCAGTAATGTATCAACATGGTATTATCTAGCTTCACCCTATTACAATGATTACCTCTCATTCTGTATATTCAAGCAAACTGGCAATGTCGTCACCAACGAGGCTAATGGTTGGGGAGGCGTTGCCCCTGCTTTCTGTGTGCAGTAGCCGGGGAAGCCATGCACTGCACGTAGTTACCGAAAGTACGCAAGAGGACTTTGGCGGTGGGGCCCCTTCGGAGCTTCCCCATTTCTTTTCACCGACACCCACAATCACCGTATCGGCTGCGTGCTTCCACCATTGTTAGGGAGCATGGCTTCCCCTTTGACGCGCTAAACTGAGTGTGGGGAATGCGTACTTAACTTTCGCCAAACATTGTTTGTAGAACGCATTCTCGCATTCAGTTTGTAAACGTCAAAAGCGACCCACCTTATAAAAAAACAGTCACAGCCCTAAACTTCCGGGAATCAAATATTTCGGAGGCGAAAATGAAGCGTTACAGCGAAGACGAGAAGCGGATGTGGGTGGAGGACT
>BNUW01000329.1 GCA_025997655.1 Spirochaetia bacterium | reverse complement strand
AAGAAAAACTACGCCTATCACCTCACCGCCTTTGACCGGGCGCACCTGGGGGGTATAGACGATGTGGGCGGCGGGGTTCTTTTCGGCCTGGCTGATCCCTACTTTGAAGTGCTGGGGCTTATGATCCACAACGAACACCTGGAAGAACGGTTCAACGTGGGCTTCCACACCATTTCTGTGCCCCGGCTCGTTCCCGCCAACGGAATGAACCTGGCCGACTTCCCCCATCTGGTGGACGACGCCACCTTTGAGCGGATCGTTGCCATCATACGCCTGGCGGTGCCCTTTACCGGGATGCTGCTTTCCACTCGGGAAAACCACGAGATGCGGAAAAAACTGCTGCAGATAGGCATTTCCCAGATCAGCGCCGGGTCCTGCACCGGGGTGGGAGGCTACGCCATAAATGATAAGAAGGAAAAGGCAAACCCCCAGGTGCGCCCGGTCAAAGGCGGTGAGGTGATAGGCGTAGTTTTTCTTTGGCCCCGCCTTATGGACTTTTTCGTAGGTGGGCTGGTGGTAGGTTTCCTGGAAAAGCACATAGGTACCAATACCGACCTCCTGAAGCTTCTTATAGTTTTCCACGGTGGTAGCAGCGATATTAACGTTGATCCGCCGGATCTCGCCGTTCTCAAACTTCATGTCATAAATAGTGCGCATACAGTCCACGATATAGTCGATGGGACATTCCTTGTCGTGTTCCCCCGCTTCCAGGGCGATCCGCTTGTGGCCCATTTGTTCCAGGAATTTCACCTCCTCCCGCACTTCATCCATGGTAAGCTTCTTCCTGTTGAATTCATGGCCGCAGTTGTAACTGCAATAGGAGCAGCGGTTCACGCAGTAATCGCTCACATAAAGGGGGGCGAACATGACGATCCGGTTACCGTAGATGTGCCGCTTGATCTTCCCGGCGATGTCGAAGATACGCGCGGTATGGGCGGGATCCTTTGAGACAAGGAGTGCGGCGATTTCCTGGTGGCCCAGCCCCTCATACCGTTCCGCCTTGTCCAGGATATTTTGAATATCCGCGTCGCTTGTGTGTTTTGCCTTTTCCAACAGCCCTTCGATATAGGCCTGATCAATAAAGACATCCGTTTCCGGTGTACCCAGCCGTTTAAGGTGACCGTTTTTCCGGCATCGGCCTTCCGCAGTGAGCCGCAGGTTGTGGTTCGCTTCATTATTTCCATGGAATTACTATAGCCCGGAGACGGGAAGCGTGGCAAGGACGGCAGGGTCAGGGCCAGCGCATACTTGCTAAGTAATATCCATCGAATAGATAAAGAATGAAAAGAGTCCACGGATTACACGGATATACACGGATAGGAAATACAATTTCTTATTTTATCCGTGTTAATCCGT
>BNUW01000328.1 GCA_025997655.1 Spirochaetia bacterium | reverse complement strand
TAAACGGCGCGGCTTGGGATGCGGCCCGAACATTTTTTACCGGTTACAATACTATTACCGGCAGAAAAGGTGACTGGCCCCTGGCGGAAGGAACCCTCCGCTCCTATCAGGAATACGGCGTCCGCTGGCTTGATTACCTGCGGGAGCATCGTATGGGGGCCTGCCTTGCGGACGAAATGGGGCTGGGTAAAACCATCCAAGTAATTGCCCTGCTCCGTGCGCTTAACAGCAATGGTGAGCGCGGGACGGTTCTTATCCTCTGCCCCAAGTCCCTGGTGTATAACTGGGCCGCCGAACTTGACCGCTTTGCCCCGGAGCTTCCCTATACGGTACACTACGGAACCGGCAGGGATCGTAAAGCATCGGGCAGAACGGATTTCCGAATCCTCCTCAGCACCTATACTACCCTCCGCATGGATGTTGAAGAATTCAGGAAGATTGAATTTCTCTACATCATCCTGGATGAATCCCAGAACATCAAGAACAGTTCTACCCAAATCAGCACAGCGGTGTTGAGCCTCCGGGGAGCACACCGGCTTGCCATGAGCGGTACACCGGTGGAGAATAACCTTTCGGATCTATACAGCCTGTTCAGGTTTTTAAACCCCCGCATCTTCGGTTCAGAAAAACTATTTATTAAACGGTATCTCAAACCGATTCAAGATAACGCCGACGAGGACGCCATGCGGGATCTCCGGGCGCGGATCTACCCCTTTATGCTCCGCAGGCTTAAGCGGGATGTCCTGAAAGAGCTGCCGGATAAAACGGAAGAAACCGCCTACATCGAACTGGAGCCTGACCACCTGGAGCTCTACCATCGGCGGCGGCTTGAATACAAAAATCTTATCGACGGCATCATCAGTAAAGGTGAGTACAATAAATCATCCATGGTGATCTTTAAGATACTGGGTGTTTTGCGGCGCCTTGCCAGCGTTCCCGAATCGACCGGTGACTATCAGGGGCCATCGGCAAAGCGGCAGTACATCAGGGAAATGATCGCAGAACTGGTGGAGAACGGTCACAAGTGCCTCATCTTTACGAACTTTTTAGCCCAGGTAGATTTAGTAAGCCGGGACCTTACCGAAATGGGGATCGCCAACCTGGGGATGACCGGCGCAACCGTGGACCGCCAGGGCCTGGTCCGGCGTTTCCAAACCGACCCGGAGGTGAAGGCTTTTATCATGACCCTGAAAACCGGCGGCTCGGGGCTCAACCTTACTGCGGCGGATTTTATTTTTATCCTGGACCCCTGGTGGAACAGCACCGCCGAGGCCCAGGCGGTGGACCGCAGCCACCGGATGGGCCAGGCAAACCCCGTGTTTTGTTTCCGCCTTATCGCCAGGGACACTATTGAGGAACGG
>BNUW01000327.1 GCA_025997655.1 Spirochaetia bacterium | reverse complement strand
TCCACCACGGGGATCATGGCATACCCACCGCCAAAGGTGAGCGCCCCGAGTTTGATAAAGGTCACCAGCAGATCAAGGTATTCTTTCAAAATAGTTTTCCTGTCATTCCTTCTTTGGGGGCTGAACAATAGCAAGATGTAATTCATCAAGCTGTTTCTGATCAACCTCGCCGGGGGCTTTGTCCATGGGGCTAACCGCAAAGGAATTCTTCGGAAAAGCGATGACCTCTTTGATGGAGGTTTCCCCGGCCATGAGCATCACCAGCCGGTCCAGGCCGGGGGCTATACCGCCATGGGGAGGGGCGCCGTATTTGAAGGCTTCCGTAAGAAACCCGAATTTCTGTTCCGCCTCGGCGGGATCGAACCCAAGGATGTTGAAGATACGCTTTTGCAAAACCGGGTCGTGGATACGAATGGACCCCGAGGCAAGTTCATAACCGTTGAGGACCAGATCGTAGAGGTCCCCCTTTACGCTGCCGGGGTCCTGCTCAAGGGTGGCATGGTACTTTTCCTGAGGCATGGAAAACATGTGGTGGGCGGCTTCCCATCGGCTTTCCTCATCGCTCCATTCAAAGAGGGGGAAGTCCACTATCCAGGCAAATTCGAAACGCGCCGTTCCATCCGGCCCGGGACCGGTAAGCCCTAAGTCACGGCCAAGCTTGGAACGGACCGCACCCAGGGCAACATTGGCAATCTTCCGCTGCGCATCGGCAACCAGCAGGAGGAGGTCGCCGGGTTTTGCGCCAAGGCCGGCGCTAATCTTCTGCGCCGGTTCGCCTCCCCCGAAAAACTTGGCAACCCCGCCCTCCAGAGTCGGCGCAGCGTCGGTCCCGGCGACCTTCATCCAGGCCAATCCCTTCGCCTTATATATCTTCGCCTGGGCTTCCAGTTCTTCAATCTGTTTCCGGGAATAGCCTGCCTGGCCGGGCGCCACCAGAACCTTCACACCGCCCCCCCCGGCGGCCAGGGCATCCTTAAAGGCCTGGAAACCGCCATCCGCAACGTAGGGGGCGAAGTCCTGCATCACCATGCCGAAACGCAGGTCGGGCTTGTCGGAACCGTAGCGTTCCATGGCGTCTTCATAGGTAAGGCGCGTAAAGTGGGGGGGGATTTCTTTGCCCAGGGTCTTCTTAAACACATGGCCCATGAGCCCCTCCGTCATGGCAAGGATGTCATCCCGGCTCACAAAGGACATTTCAATATCAATCTGGGTGAATTCGGGCTGGCGATCACCACGGGCGTCCTCATCCCGGTAACAACGGGCAATTTGAAAGTACTTGTCGAAGCCGCCAACCATGAGGATCTGCTTGTAGAGCTGAGGCGACTGGGGCAGGGCGTAGAATTTGCCCGGATAGAGGCGGG
>BNUW01000326.1 GCA_025997655.1 Spirochaetia bacterium | reverse complement strand
CGTAGGCCAAGCCGCTACTGCGGCGCAGCGTATAGCGTATGTTAAATGCAGTTGGGCCGTACCCCATTATTTTTTTATTCAGTTATAATTTTCTTAATTTACAACAAAGCATAGGCCCAATTGCATTTAACGTGAAAGCTATACGACGTTTTTGCGGTTGCGATAAAGGAAACCGCAGGTTTCCAGCAATTGCAAAAATGTGCCGGAGAAAAACTCCACAAAGGGCGTAAGCCCGACTGGGGTTTTTCGTAGGCCAAGCCGCTACTGCGGCGCAGCGTATAGCGTATGTTATGTGCAGTTGGTTTTGCTTTTATTTTTTCATTTTAATAACTCCATGGCCTTTTGATATATTTCTTTTATTTTATCCAATTTTATTTCGTCCCCTTTTACCGTTATTACTTGTGCATTACTAATACTTATTAATTTTAATGTTGAATTATATTTTTCAATTATTTTTTCTCCAGCCTTTTTAAATGGAACATTACCAAAATGGGGTATTGGGTAAAAATCTATTACGTTTAATGCCTTGAAATTATTTTTTAATTCAGGCGCTTTTTCACTGTCGTCCATTTCATTGACATATTCTATATCAGGAGATAAAATCATTGAACCAGCCGATGCCCCAATATATATTTTTCCTTTTTTTATTTGTTCTTTTATTATTTTATCCGTTCCAGTTTTTATTAATTCCTGTAATAAATAAAATGTATTTCCACCAGAAACAAATATATAATCATTGGTTTCAAGTTTATTTTTAATTTCTTCTTTGGTTGATGTTGTTATTTCCAATTCATCTACGACCAAACCAAGTTTTTGAAGAGCCTTTTTATCTGATCCAACGTAAAATGTAACTTTTTCTGGAATAGCCGCTGTTGGTATAAATGTTACCGTTTTTCCTTTTATATCTTCTTGAGCAAAATCTTGAAATAGACTTGCCACACCGGAAAAGAATGAAGCCAAAAATAATTTATTCATATATATCCCCTTTGATATTTCATTATTTCATATTTTCTTTATATTGTCAACAGGTTTTTATTATATTTACCAACAATTTCAAAAAAATTGCACATAACTCCCTGTATACGCAACCCATTTCGCATAATACCCCAACCCAGCGATATATACGAACCTTTTAGTCATCATCATCCTCCAGGCTATCCAAGGGGCTCTGGATTTTCAGGATGTCACGCTTGGCCACATGGGTATACCGTTCGGTGGTGCGGAGAGAACCGTGGCCAAGAAGGTCCTGGATGTACCGGATGTCCGTGCCATTTTCCAGTAAATGGGTGGCAAAGGTGTGGCGCAGACTGTGAATGGAAACCTCTTTTTGGATGCCGGTCCCGGCGAGCGCTTTATCAAAAAT
>BNUW01000325.1 GCA_025997655.1 Spirochaetia bacterium | reverse complement strand
TATCATCTGCCAGGCGGCTGCTTACCAACAAGACCTTCCCCTGGGGATCAACGCCGCCCAGGAGGATCTTGCCAATTATTTTTGCCAGGGCATTACGGCGTGACACATCTTCCGCAAGCATCCGTATTTGTGTGCTGTCGGTCACCGCCATGGCATGGGCCGCTCCGGTTGCCTGATACAGCACACACTGATCGTTAAAAATTTCCCAGAGCGCATATATATCCTTAGGTGAAAGGGTAATATCCTCCGCCGGATCCATGGAAATCGCAGTAACACTATTTTTGTTATCCTTCCGCAGTGCCAAAGAAATAGTTCCCGTCCTCTTGTCGGTAGTGATGGACCCTAAATCGCTTCTATCCCGAAGATATCCCCGTGTAAAAGCCCAGCCCGCAGCCAGCGCTTCCAGATCCGTCGGACTGCACGCAACAGTATTGACCAGGGTCCTCTGGCCCTCCGCCTCGTTGACAAACAGGGACCACGTCTCTTCCCGAATTACCCGGTCTGGTATCGTAGTGCGCCCCGCTGCGTTTATACGGACTACCTGCCGATCTTCCCAACAGGCTTCGCTTAGTTCCCTTTCATTTACCGGTTCTTCCGCATAGGGCACGATTAGGGAGACCGGTTTTTTGGCTCTGCCATACAGGATGCCTACCCGGCTGCCCTGACTGACATCTTCGAGAATCTCTGAAAAATGGGTTTTAAGCTCCCCAGTGGGCATTGTTTTCATTATGTAAGCATAATCTCATCTGAACAACTGGTCAAGTTTTCGCAGTAGTTACCGCCCATGCTGGGCGCACAGAAAAGTCCGCGTTAATCCGCGGACTCAGTTCTTATTCCCCTTTCCCGATCACGTCCCCGTAGTATTGCAGCAAGGTTGCGTTATCCCCGGTAATAAAACGGTGGTTTGCCTCTATTCGGAAAGGCGCCTTGGCAATGAATATCGCCGCCACCTTGAGCTTCCGTTCACTATGCAAGCAATGCAGCGCATTGCCCGCATCCCGCAGAAGCAGGTAGCTGATCACCAGATCGGTTGCCATTTCCACGAGCCGCCGGGAATGATAGCTAAGAAACTGTTCGTGCCCCTCGCCTTTATACGCTTTCACGTAGTCCAGGGTTTCGTCAAAGACCTTCCGGGCGGCGCGCACCTTTGCTGCAAGCCCGGTTGCGTGGGAATAGTCCGCTTGGTCGTACTCGTCAAGGATGGACTGGGCTATGCCGGAAGTGACCGGGCCGATGGCGGCCACCACCTGAAGCTGGGTGGTCCCCTCGTAGATGTTGGTGATCCGGGCGTCCCGGTAGTGCCGTTCCGCGTTGAATTCCTTCATATACCCGGTACCGCCGTGGATCTGAATAGCATCGTAGGCAACCT
>BNUW01000324.1 GCA_025997655.1 Spirochaetia bacterium | reverse complement strand
AACCTGCGGTAAAAATAAACTTTTTATTAAATCGAATATTTTACCAAAAAACACCCCTTTTTTTCTTGACACGGGAAAAAAAATATAACCATATTAAACCATATTTCTGCTATGGAGGCAATTATGAATCGGAAGTTTTTTGTATTTTTGGCGATTATGTCAATGGCAGCGGGACTGGCGCTTAACGCCCAGGAAGGGTATCAAGGGAATGGATCCGGGGCGGCTCAGTGGAACGTACCGGCTCCCGTAACCGTTGAAGCAGCGAAAACCCTTAGAGACAATTCCCCAGTGATTTTAAGGGGAAAAATTGAAAGCGCTCTGGGGCGCGAGCGATATGTATTTTCGGATGTTTCCGGAAGTGTTACTATCAAAATCGACCGGATACTCTGGACCGGGCTCTCTGTTGATCAGAATGATACGGTCGAGATTGTCGGGGAACTTGAAAAGGAGCGTACAAGAGTGGAGGTGGATGTAAAAATTTTACGGAAGATATAAAGATGAACCGGCGCCGCGCTATAATCCTGATGTTCCTTGTGCTTGGACAGACGCTCCGGGCAGAGTCCGTTTCGTTTGACAGCCTGGTCAGTCAGGAGAGTGCGGCGGTATTGAGGCGGGGAGAAAACATTACCTGGTTTCAGGCTAAAAACCTTTCCGCCGCCCTTGTCCCACAGGATCGGTACATACAGGATTTGACAAACCGGAAAATCGGGGAACTGAACCCCAGCTTTTTTGTGGAAACACTCTCTGTCTATCGCAAGCCTTCCACCGGGGCGTGGACAGCGGGGGAACGGGCCGGTATCTTCAACCAAACGCTGGCCCTCAGCAGCCTGGCGGGCCTTCAGTATTATTCAATAAGCCGGGGGCGGATGCATACCTTTTACGAAACTTCTACGGTGGTCAGCGGGCCGGACGGCAAAACGCCCCGGCCTGACCCCGGCTATACGGAACCTCCCGATGAACTGACCATCTACGCCCGGCAAAAAGATATGACCTTCGGTGATAACGTATACCGCTACGATTACTATGCACTGCCGACTTCCCTCATCTTTGTGCAGGAAAACCTTACCGACATGCAATACGGCAGAATCACGGCGATTGGAAAAAACAAACTCTGTTCGGTTATAGCGATCTATGACGCCGGAGAATACCTGTTGATGTATGTGGCGTCTATGGCTAAAGTCTCGTCCATCCCTGGTATGAATAACCGGATAGGCGGTTCTTTTACCAACCGGGCTGAAGCAATCCTTAACTGGTTTTCCGGCAGGGTGGACAGAGTATTTTAAAAAGACCGCCGCCTGGCAAGAGGGATAATATGAAACGATATTTTTTATTTTTGCTTTGCATATCCTGTTCGTATCATCTATTCTTGCAGGG
>BNUW01000323.1 GCA_025997655.1 Spirochaetia bacterium | reverse complement strand
ACACTGACAACACGGACAAAGACGATAGAAATAAAGGCGGTAACCAGGCTTGCCGGTGAATCCAGGCAGCAACCGGGCTTAAATTGGGTTTTTTGGTAAATTTTTGTGCGTTTCCCAAAGCGGAAATTATAAGGATAGTCTGTTAATCTGTCTGTGAGGTCTGTGGTTTTCCCTAATTTGGAATTTCTGTACCGGATTTCTTCGGCCTTGATACGATTAACTCTCGCCGGTATTATTAAATCACCATGACCGATTTTGTCCACCTCCATGTCCATTCGGATTTTTCCCTCCAAGACGCCGCCGTTTCGGTGCTGGCCCTGGCCGACCGGGCCGAAGCGCTGGGGATGCAGTACCTTGCCCTGACGGATCACGGTAATATGTTCGGAGCCATGGAATTCCTGGCCGCCTGCAAGGAAACGGTCAACGAAAAGGGAGAGCATGAAAAGCGGAAAAACCCCCTTAAGCCCATCATCGGCTGCGAGGTCTATGTAAGTCCCGGTTCCCGTACCGAAAAGAAGGGCTCCGAAAAGGATAACAAGTACTATCATCTGATCCTCCTGGCCACGAACCGGGAGGGCTACGTAAATCTGATGAAGCTCTGCTCCTTCGCCTATACCGAAGGCTTTTACTACCGGCCCCGGGTGGACGAGGAACTCCTGGCCAAATACCACGGGGGGCTCATCGCCCTTTCGGCCTGCGTTTCCGGGGAGATTCCCAAACTTATCCAGGCGGGGAGGCTCGATGAGGCGGAAAAGAAGGCCCTGCAGTACCGGGACCTCTTTGGGGCGGAAAACTTTTTCCTGGAAATCCAGGATCACGGCATCCCTGCGGGTGTTCTCCGGGGGTCCCTGTCCCAAAGGCAGATAAACGATGCACTGGCTGCCATTTCCCGAAAGACCGGCATCCCCCTGGTTGCGACCAACGACGTCCACTACCTGACCAAAGAGGATGCGGCGGCCCACGACATCCTCCTCTGCATCGGCACCGGCAAGCTCCGTACCGAGGAAAAGCGGAAACGCTACTACGGGGACCAGTTCTATCTGAAAACCGGCGACGAAATGGCCGCCCTGTTCCCTGAATACCCCGAGGCTATTGCCAACACGGTGCGGATTGCCTCTCGGTGCGCCACCGATGTCCCCCAGGTTAAGACACAGGATCTTCCCCGCTACCTGCCGGAATTTGAAATCCCTAAAGACTTCCCCAATGCCGACGCCTACCTGCGGCATTTGACCATGGAGGGCCTGGCGAAACGATATCCCCGGGGGATAGACGCGGTTCAGGATAAGACCGTTCAAGACCGTGCGGAGTATGAACTGGGGGTCATCATCCAGATGGGCTTTACCGGCTATTTTCTCATCGTGGAGGACTTTATCAACTGGGCCA
>BNUW01000322.1 GCA_025997655.1 Spirochaetia bacterium | reverse complement strand
GATTCTTTCCGACAGTTTCAACAATAGTTCCGTCGACATAAATGTCCCATAATTTTGGTACACCCAGACGCGCACTCATTCCGCCTGCGTCCCGCCTTGCAATTATGATAACCGCATCGGTCTCGGTTGTTTCAAAAAACAGGGGACAATGAGTGAGATACGCCATTTAGCTCCTAAGCTAGGCTTTATTTCTATTATTGAATGCTGTCGCCAAAGTTGTTTTAGCGGCAGTAGTGGTAACGGCATTGGGTTTTACTTATTTGTGTGTTATAGATTATGCAAATGGATATACAGACAAATGATGTAGCTTTTCAATCACTTCTTATTTCTTCACCTTTTCCAAAATCCGCCGGAACGCGGAATTTTCTTTCTTCAACTCCCGGGACCCCCGTGTTATTTCGCAAAGTGATATCCCCAGATTTTTCGCGATCTCCCTTTGGGGCTGCCCTTCGTCCAGGGCTTTGACCAATGCCCACCGGGCGGCGACATCCGCCGTTTCTGCGGGGGTCAGAAGACAGTCGATGCCGCCACCGCCCAGGCTGCGGAGTGCTGCCCTGGAGGCTGCCGGCGCAGGCCGTATCATCGACCACCCGGCGGAACTGTGGGAACTGTTGAGCATACGGTATTAATTTCGAACCGCGTGGTGCCTCATTTAGAAATGTACCTTTCAGCTATGGGTGCCTCATTTCAAAAATGTACCTTTAAGCCATGGTACGAAGCTTGGCTTGGTGGGCGGCCAGCATAGCGTTGACGGCCCGATGAACAGCTTGCTGTAAAACGACCGGATTGTACAGTTCCTTAAAAGCGATCAACCGGGCCCTCTCCTCGTCGGCGAGATGAGTGGATTCCAAGAGGCGTAGATACGGGGTTTTAGGGCGGTCATAGTTCTTGACCGTTTTTGATCCGACGGAGGTTTTACTGATGAGTTTCTTGTTTGGGATGAAGCAGTTGAGCAGTGGGCAGAGCGCCGCATAGACCCGTCCCAGGGCGGCGAGCTCCTTCTCCGTGTCGAGGCGGTAATAGCAGATATAGTTTCTGACGAAGGCGTTGTTTTTTTGTTCGGCATAGCAATTATCATTTTTGTGACGGGAACGACTCCGGGACAAATCGAGGGTTTTGGTGATTTTCCACCAGTTCAAAGTGTCATAATTTATGAACTCACTGCCATTGTCGCTATGGAGCTCAATCATAGCAAAAGGGAGGGTGGAATGGACGTTTTGGAGGCCTTCAAGGGTCCATTTATGCGCTTTGTTGCGTAACGGACGAAACTCAGACCACCCGGAAGCGACATCGGTAAGGGTGAGGGTCAGATTGAACTCGCCTGAGTCATTATCACCGCAATGATGAACGGTATCGGTTTGGAAATAGCCCGGTGTAGTGCTCTCA
>BNUW01000321.1 GCA_025997655.1 Spirochaetia bacterium | reverse complement strand
AAGGATGACCTGCTCAACGGGAAGGGGGGGCTTACCAGGCGCACCATCGAATTCCATGACCGGGGTTACGGGAACTGCGGTCCCACCAGCGGGCATATTATTCCGGGTTACGAAATTCCGGTGAAGTACGGATTCAAACATATATATGAAGATATTAAGGCGAAGTATGACGGGCTTTCCGCGGAAGAGCAGAACGGAAAACGGGGCGGACAACTGCGGGCCATGATGGAGGCGGCGCTGTTGCCAAAAGAATTGGCGGCTAACTATGCGGCGCTTTGTGAGAAGCTGGCGGCTAAAGAAAGTGATACTGCGCAGGGAGCGGCGCGGAAAGCGGAACTCCTGCGGATGGGCGCCAATATGCGGAAGGTGCCATGGGAGCCGGCGGAAGATTTCTGGGAGGCAGTACAATCCCTGTGGTTTACCCATATGCTGGTTATGTCTGATGAAAACTATCCGGGGCCGGGGATCTCCTTCGGCAGGGTGGATCAGTATCTCTACCCCTATTATCAGCGGTCTGTCGAAAAGGGTGAAGACCGGGAGTTCCTGAAGGATATACTCAAGTGCATGTGGATCCACTGTAACACCGCCTACGATGCCATGATCAAAGTGGGGATGAACCAGGGGATCACTGCGGGATACGGGCAGCTCCTGATGATTGGCGGCCTGGGAAAGGGTGGCGCCGATATGACTAACGATCTAAGCTGCCTCCTCCTGGAGGTGATCGACGAGATGTCCCCCATCCTGGAACCAAAGCCCAATGTGCGGCTCCACCGGAATACCCCGGAACAATTCCTGGACAAGGTCTGCGACATGATTGCCTCCAGCCAGGGCGCCCCCTTCCTGCTGAATTTTGACGAGCGGTCCATCGCAGGATTACTGCGGGAAGCAAAATTCGCGGGGATTGAAAATCTGATAAACCAGGATACTGTGTTTGATTACAGCGCCGTAGGTTGTTTGGAAAATACCATGGTGGGAAACGACCGTTCCTCTACGGTGGATGTCAACCTCAACTTTCTCAAGGCCCTGGAACTGACCCTGGGGAACGGGAAGGATATTGCCGGTTATACGGATCAACTCTGGGGGAAACCCTATAAGAATATTCAAATGGGCCCCCAAACCGGCGATCCCCGGAACTTTAAGAGCTTTGATGAATTTTACATCGCTTTTACGGAGCAGATCCGATTCATCATCCAAAAGGTCACCGGCCTCTACAACGAGGGGGATGGAATCCGCGCAGAGTTTCTGCCGACCCCCTACCTCTCATGCCTGGTGAAGGGCTGCGCCGAAAAAGGGAAGGACGTTACCCAGGGGGGCGCGGAGATACGGTTTATCACCGTGGAAGGGGTAACCTTTGCCACCACCATCGACAGTCTCCTGGCGATAAAGTATCT
>BNUW01000320.1 GCA_025997655.1 Spirochaetia bacterium | reverse complement strand
CCAACTGCGGGACATAGCGGGGGGAGGCTTGATTCGGTTTAGATTTCATTAATTGCTCCTTTTAAAATATCAACAGATACAGGGTAGCAATAATGACAAATTTTGACAAGATGTCGAATTGGACTAATATCTGTCCTTAGTAAAACCTTGTAAGGTAGGTGGTAAGGATTGGAATATAGGTCACGATGAGCAGCACCCCTAATTGGATAGCAAGGAAGGGCAATACATACCGGGCGGTTTCCAGGAAGGGCTTTTTGAAGCGATAACTGGCCAGGAACAGGTTAAGCCCCACCGGAGGGGTGAGGAAGCCCGCTTCCATGTTGACCAGGAAGATGATCCCCATATGGACCGGATCTATGCCGTAAACCACGCCCAGGGGCATAAGCAAGGGTAACACGATCAGTATGGCGGAAAAAATATCTACCAGACAGCCAATTACCAGTAAAGCCAGATTAAGGATCAGGAGGAAGAGGTATTTTGAGGAAATAGCCCCCTCCATCCACTGGGCAAAACGGTAGGGAACCTGGGTATCGACGATATAGTAGGACAGGGCCTGGGACAGGGCGAGGATCGAAAGGACCCCGCCGATGATGGGGACGGCTTTTTTGAAAACCTGGACAATCCCGGAAAGCTTTATATCCCGGTACACAAAAACTTCCGCCACAAAAACATAGATCACCGTCGCCGACCCGATTTCCACCAGGGACAAAATCCCCGAAAAGTAGCCCGCGATAAGCAAAAAGGGCAGCAGTATTTCCAACAGAGAATTTTTAAGCCCCCTGCCCGCCTTCCTGACGCTAAAAGGTTCCAGGGGTATTTTTGTTTTAATCGAAACAACAATGCCCAAAATAATGGTGGCCGCAACCAGGATCAGGCCGGGAATCAGCCCCCCAAGGAAGAGGTGGATCGTGTTGGTTCGGGTGGTGGCCCCAACAAGGAATATGGCAAGACTCGGGGGAAAGAGGAGGCCGATACTGCCGGAGGCGGTTAAAAGCCCGATAGTAAATTTTTCCGAATATTTGCCGTTTTCACCGGACCCCCGGTCCGCAAGCACCGCAAAGAGAATACCCCCTAGTGCAAGGATCGTTACCCCGGAAGCGCCGGTAAAGGAGGTGAAAAAAGCGCAGATAACTACCGTAGCGACAATCAGGCCCCCGGGCAGCCAGCCGAAGAAACTTTGAAAGGCATGTACCAGCCGCTCCCCTGCCCTGCTTTCCGAAAGGATGAACCCGGAGAGGGTAAAGAGGGGAATGGCAACCATATTATTCTGGGTCAGGGCCGTATAGACTTGGTTTGAAACAACATCAATTTCCCCCCAGGAACCCTGTATCAGGATGAGCGCCAGGCCGCCAATGACCACAAACAGGGGTGCCCCCGCCAATGCCGCAAGGATCAGCA
>BNUW01000319.1 GCA_025997655.1 Spirochaetia bacterium | reverse complement strand
CATATCAACGATGTTGATTATCTTATTGAAACCAATTATCCCCTGCCGGAAGTTCCCGATCCTGAACCCACCGAGCTGGATTATAAGGTCGGCAAACTGGTGGCTGATGAAATTCGGGATGGCGACTGCCTGCAGCTTGGCATTGGGGGAATGCCCAATGCCATAGCCAAAGCCCTCTATGACAAAAAGGACCTGGGGGTACACACGGAAATGCTGACCAGCGAGATGAGCAAACTGTTCCGGGCGGGAGTAATAACCGGCAAACTGAAGCACATACAACCGGGGAAAATGGCCTGTACCTTTGTTTTCGGAACCAGGCAAATGTACGACTTTGTGGACGATAACCCCGGGGTCATCGTGCTGAACGGCGAGTACATGAACGATCCCTATGTCATCGGCCTTAACGACAACCAGGTGTCGATCAATTCCTCGGTGGAGGTGGACGTTTCAGGCCAGTGCGCCTCGGAAAGCATAGGCGCCAAACAGATCAGCGGTACCGGCGGACAGATGGATACCGCCATCGGCGCCCAGAATTCCAAAGGCGGCAGATCCTACATCTGCCTCTATTCTACCGCGACCATTAAGGACAAAGACGGGCAGCCCAAAAAGGTCAGCAAGATCGTACCTACCCTGAACCAGGGCGCTATTGTAAGCCTTCCCCGCATGGATGTGGACCGGGTGGTTACCGAATACGGCATAGCGGAACTGCGGGGCGCCAATGTCCGCGAACGGGTCCGGCGCCTGGTCGCCATTGCCCATCCGGATTTCCGGGAAGACATTATGCGTCAATCCATGGATCTCGGCATTATCGGAAGGAAGTCTTACTAATGGCGGAATTCGAATTTCAAGGGAAACAAGTTTACTACGAGACTTACGGATCCGGAGAGCAGCCCATCCTGCTGCTTAACGGCATTATGATGTCAACCAAAAGCTGGGCTCCCTTCATTGAGAATTTTTCCCGGTACAATCAACTGATACTGGTTGATTTTTTTGATCAGGGACAGAGCGCGCGGATGAGCGCCCCCTACGATCACGCAATTCAGATTGCCCTGCTGGGCGCCCTCCTTGATACCCTGAAACTTGAAACAATAAATATCTGCGGCATTTCCTACGGCGCCGAGGTGGGCCTTGGTTACGCGGTGCGCTTCCCCCAAAAAGTACGGCGGCTGGCCCTGTTCAACGGGGCCGCCCGCACCCCGCCCCTGTTGGCCGACATCGGCCATGCCTGGAACGAGGCGGCCAAATTGGAGGGCGGCCTGGCCTATTACCTGGCGGCAATTCCGGTAGTGTATTCGGATGTATTTTACGAGCGGGAAAAGGCATGGATGGATAAACGAAAAGAAATCCTTGTTCCTTTCTTCGCGGGCGCCGAGGTCAAGGAACGGCTTGTCCGCCTTAC
>BNUW01000318.1 GCA_025997655.1 Spirochaetia bacterium | reverse complement strand
CCCGCACCACGGCGCTGGAAAATGTGGAGCTCCCCCTGTTTTACCGCCGCCGGGAAAAAAATGAAAAACGGCTGACCGCCCAGAGCCGAAAAGAACAGGCCATGAAAGCCCTGCGGGAAGTGGGCCTTGAGCAACGGATGGATCACTATGGGTCCCAGCTTTCCGGCGGGCAGCAGCAACGGGTGGCCATCGCCCGGGCCATGGTGAATGACCCCGCTTTTATTCTGGCGGATGAGCCCACGGGAAATCTGGATACGGGGATGACGCTGGAGATCATGGGACTTTTTCAGGAGCTTAACAGCCGGGGAAAAACCATTGTTATGGTAACCCACGAGCCGGAACTGGCGGCCTATACCAAACGGATCATCACTTTGAGGGACGGCGAATTGATTTCCGATAAGCCGGTGGCGGAAAGGCGCAGCGCATTGGAGGATCTGGCAGCATGGAAAAAAGACCATGCCTTATTGGCGGAGGCGGTGTCATGAACATTGCACAACTACTGTATACCTGTTTCAGGTCTATCCTTCGCAACCGGATGCGGAGTCTTCTAACTTCACTGGGGGTGATCATCGGCGTGGGTTCGGTGATTATCATGGTGGCCCTGGGGGAAGGATCCCAGCGGGCCATCGAATCGCGGATCTCCGCCATGGGAACCAACCTTTTAAGTATCATGGCCCGGCGGACCATCAACCGCAGCGGTGCGAGTGTGCAGTTTCGCTTTGCCTCCTTCACCAAGGCGGATGTGAAAAAACTTAAAGACGAGGCCAGTTATGCCGCCGCGATTTCCGGGGTAACCCAGGGCAGTTTTAACGCGGTGGGGACCCAGGGGAACGCATCGGTGCAGATTCAGGGGGTGGAGCCGGATTACCTCATCGCCCGGAACTGGCCGGTGGACGCGGGCAGCTTCTTTGACGAGGAAGACCTCACCGCCCGGAACCGGGTGGCGGTGCTGGGGCGCAGCACGGCGAAAGATTTATTTGGCGGCGCCGAAGAAGCCTTGGGGCAGCAGGTTCGGATTGGATCGGTCTACTTTACCGTTATCGGTCTTTTGGAAAGTAAAGGTGCGGGAATGAACGGTCAGGATCAGGATGCGGTGATCATGATCCCCCTGGACACGGCGATGACCCGTTTAAACAATACCCGGGACATCAATTCCATCACTATGAGCGTGGTGAACAAAGAGTATATGGAAGCGGCCCAAAAGGAGGCGGAACTGATCCTCCGGGAGTCCCGCAAGATCGCCGAAGGCGCTGTCTCTGATTTTGACATCATGAATCAGGCGGATATGATCGAAATGGCATCCGCCACTTCAAAAACATTAACAACACTGCTGGCGGCCATTGCCGGGGTGTCTCTTCTGGTGGGCGGCATCGGGATCATGAATATCATGCTGGTGTCGGTCACCGA
>BNUW01000317.1 GCA_025997655.1 Spirochaetia bacterium | reverse complement strand
GCTGTATGCGGTATACACGCACAGGTGCAGCAGCAGGCGAGTATTGCCTGGATTAAAGGACCAACTCCGGGGGCAGACTCGTTTCTCTGTGTTTTTGCGGACACCGTTGAAGAAGCCGCCCTAATTGATAGCGAGTTGCGTAGCAAAAATAAAGTGCTGTTCCTAAAGCAAAAGGAACAAACAGAACTAACACAAGTATTTAAACAGGAAATGGAAAAGCGGAACGCGCGTTTTATGAGTTTCCATATTGTTCAAAGGGAGTTTGTCGAGGATGGAAAAGGCGGCATGAGTATTGCTGTTTATTATATCATAGATATATATGAACGGGACGGTGATACGTATTATATTGTAGGAACAAATAACTATTAAGGCATGGTAGTGCGATGAAAAGGATGCTCTGCGTGCTGGCGCTGTTCGGCGTATTATTTGATGCCTATGCTCAAACCTATTATACCGGTGACGGCGGAAAGGGAATTCGTATCGCCGTAGTGCCGCCCGAGGGGAAGGGCCTTGATGCGAACGAAACCTGGATGCCTGCGTTGGTACAGGGTATGCTCATCACGAACCTTACCCGGTATTCGGCCATGACCGTTATTGACCGGCGGAACATGGAAGAAATAGACACAATCCCTGCGGAGGTAACGGGCTATTATGGAAAGGCCGCCAATGCCCCGTATATCCTGACGGGGGTTATCTTAAAAACAGGGAATACCTATGTTCTGCAACTGGCGGTTGTACATGCGGAAACAGGGGAACGCCGGGCATCCTACCGGAGTATGAGTACCACTGCCGCCCACTTTGAGAACGGGGACACGGTTAACGATGCTGTCCCGGCGCTCCTTTCCCAACTGTGGGTAACCCTTACCGATGCGGGAAAGGCCGCATTGGAGACGTCAGGCAAATCGGCAAAATCCCAAACCGCCCTGGCAAAGGGTATTATCGCCCAGCGGAACGGAAAGGCGCTGGAAGCCCTGTCCTGGTATATACAGGCGGAAACGCTGCCCTTCTGCCCCGTAAAGGGCGCTGATTTCGCCGCCGGATCGGCGCTTTTCTTAGGCCAATCAAGCCCCCAGGCAGCAGCCCTGCCGGTAGCGACCAAGCCTGTTTGTACCGTATTGACTACTTTGGTAATTGTTTCAACCCAGGATTGATCGGGGACGAGGCTCACCGTAACGATAAAGGGCACGGTTTCCCGTAGGTAATCAATCCTGCCGGGCTGCAGATCGGGAGAGTACACCAGGTTAAACGGCGGCGGCGCGCTCATATAAGCCGCATAATACTGCTCGCACTCCGTCAGCCGGGCGATCCAATTCCGCCGCCATGCAATATCCGCCGCATCATTCCGGGCCGCCGCGCCGGTGGCGTTGCCGGAAATAGCGGCGGTAATGTTAGTAAGCCGTTCCGCCGCT
>BNUW01000316.1 GCA_025997655.1 Spirochaetia bacterium | reverse complement strand
GAATACCGGCTCAATCCCTGGGAGGACTGGACGCTCCTGCCCATTCGGCAGGGAGGTAGTTTTGAATTTTCCATCGATCTCACCGGCATACGCGAAGGGCTCATCCACGCCGAACTGCGGACCAGACAGCAGAACATACCCGAACCCGCTATCCCCCTGTATTTGCCCCTGAACCGGGCCGAAACGGAGCCGGAGATTATTTTCATAAGCCCCCTGGAGGACGGAACCCCGGTTAACGGGCTCACCACGGTTTCGGGCCGGGTACGCTCCTATGTACCTATCACCGCCATTGAATATACCACCGACGGCCGGAGCTATACTCCCCTTGAGATGCAGGCCGGTTTCGAGCAATACGACTTCACCCTGCTCTTTAATTTCACCGCCATAGCGGCGGGGGGGGCCTTTTCCGTCCGGGCGACCGATATAAACGGCGCCGCCTTCGAAAAGCCCCTGCAAGCCCCGGTGGATGCCGAATCGGATAATCCTGTTGTCTTTTTTAACCGGCCCCTGGAAAACGAAGCGATCTTCGATAACCTGGTGATCTCCGGTCTTGCCCGGGATGATGACGGAGTTACCGGTGTTTATTGGCGGCTTACTAAAAAGGAAGAAAACCCGGATATCCGGTTCGACGGCCTCCCCGGGGAATTCACCCGTATCGATACCACGGAATCTTTCCGGATTGATGTCCCCCTGGACTACCTCTCCGAAGGTGAATGGCTTATCGAGGCTTTCGGTGAAGATATATACGGCCTCCAGGGCTCAGTTTTCACCAGGACTGTCTGGGTAAGTTCCGCAGATCCTCGGATCACCCTGACCGAGGACCCGGTTACGGGGCGTAATTACCGGGGAAATACGTATCTCCGGGGGTCCGCGGTGGACGAAAACGGGATTCAGGGGGTCTGGCTATCCCTTGATAACGGCAACACCTTCCTGCGGGCGGAGGGCGCGGAAGACTGGCGGCTCCCCCTGAACACCTATTTCTATGCGGACGGCGAGTATGCCCTGCTCATGCGGGTCCGGGATAACTTTGGCCGGGAAACCATGGACAGCGCCCTGATTACTATTGACAATACGCCGCCGCAAATGGATATCCAGTCGCCCTATAACGGCCAGCGGGTCAGCGGGACCCTGGATGTTGCCGCCCGTATTTTGGATAGCGTCAAGGTTCAGGATGTCGTCATTGAACTCATGTCAATCGACAATACCGGTTACCGGATGAGCTTTACGCCGGAGACCTTCAGCCCGGTGTTACTGGTATCCCTGGATATCCCGGATGTTCCTGCGGGGGAATATACCCTCCGTATTATCGCCGCTGATCCGGCGGGGAATACCGCCGCAGTCACCCGGAATATCACCAGAACCCTTGAGAAGGATGCATTGGAACTAAGCTTCTTCAACCCCCTGCCCGGGGA
>BNUW01000315.1 GCA_025997655.1 Spirochaetia bacterium | reverse complement strand
CTATAACCCAGGGAGTCAGGCCGACCCCCAGGGTTATAGTCTCCATACAAGTCCCAGCACCATTCCCTTACATTTCCCTGCATGTCGTATAAGCCCCAGGGGTTGGGAGCGAAACTCCCCACCGCAACAGGCTGCCCATCACTGGACTGTCCCCGTCTGATATACCAATACCAGTAGTCATTGGCATACCCGATCTTATAATTTGCCTCTCTGACGGTGATGGTATCCCCGATGCTGAAGGGTCCGGTGGTTCCCGCCCGGCAGGCGTATTCCCATTCCGCTTCCGTGGGCAGGCGATAGCCGTTGGCTTGCCGGTTCCAGGTTACGGTATCCCCTATCGTATACGCCGGAGTCAAGCCAACCATTTTGCTCAGGGCGTTACAAAACTTCACCGCATCATCCCAGCCCACCTCTGATACCGGATAATTATTTCCCTTGGGACTACGGGGATTCGTCCCCATCACCATATAATATTCCTCATTGGTTACTTCATACGTTCCCATGAAGAAACTGCTCACCGTTACCTGATGCTGGGTTTCACCCCTGCCCCGGCCATCTTCCGACATCGGGCTCCCCATGGTAAAGGTCCCGCCGGGGATACGGACAAAATTGTCCGCCATCCGTTGCAGTTCCGCAGCTTCAGTACGCTGCCGTTCCTCCGTAAGCAGCCGCTTGTAGTCGGCGTCCGTTAAAACAGTGATCCCTTCGCCAATACCGGTAAATTTGACGGATAGCCTGTCGGTAATTAACTCTGCCTTTACCGCAGGAAAGGTGATCGTCTTTGAAGTATCCGCCTTGGGCGTTATCTGCATCGGGCCTCCCTGAAAACTGACGCTCCATTCATAGGCTAAGGTACTATTCTGGCGGCCTATGGTTAGGCCGTTCTCATTCACCAGTTCCACGGCGATAGTAATACTGCCCTTCCGCCCCGTAAAGGGCGACGGCCCCGCAGCGGCGTTTTTTTGCGGCCAATAATCCAGCCCCCATGCGGCAGCCCTGCCCGTAAAAATCAACCCGCCCTGTTCCTTATTTACTGCTTTGGTAATAGTTTTAAACCAGGATTCCACCGGGAATAAACTGACGGTAAAACTATAGGGTATGGTTTCGTTTGTGTAATCAACCTTTCCGGATTTCAGATCCGTGGTGTACACCAGGTAGAACAGCGGCGGCGTTCGCATATAATTTGCGTAATACTGCTCGCACTCCGTCAGCCGGGCAATCCATTCCTGCCGGGATGCAATATCCTTCCGAATGTCCGATCCATAATTACCGCTTAATACATTGCCTTCCCCGTATACCCCGGCCAATACACCAAACAGAAATAGTACGCACCGCATCCCTTTCATCACAAAACTCCTTCATTAACGGCGATACACAGGGACAGGAGCAGTTGCCGGGGCCATTGCCGCCGGG
>BNUW01000314.1 GCA_025997655.1 Spirochaetia bacterium | reverse complement strand
TTATTCGGGCCATAAAAACGTCGTATAGCTTTCACGTTAGGCGAAATTTGGGCTGAAATAATTTGTAAATATATAAAAAAGACATTGACAAAAGAATAAAAAAGATTAAAATAATATTGTCAATATAAGGAAAACTATGAAAAAGATATGGATAAGTAATTTAATTATATTTACTGTTTGTAATGTTATGGCAGGTGAAATACCAGATAGTTGGGATGGCACTTCTAGCGGAATAATCATCAGCAATAATAAAGATGATGTAGAAAATAATTTGGGGAATTCATGGGAAACAATAGTAGATATACTGTTTAAAAATAATATATCAGGAAATGAAATGTATTATACTGGACCATATAATAGAGGTGATGGACATTTTTGGATAAAAATCAATGGACTAAAGCATATTATTTTGGAAACTTACACAAAATATGGGCCTACAATAAGATGGCATAATGACAATATAGCTGAAATATTTATTCCAACTGGTTCACCATTCAGGCATTTTTACTTTTTTGATTTTAGAGACAAAAAAATATCAGATGCTTATATGTTTCCAATTTATCTTGATACTGAAAAAAATATTGTGATACTCATTAATGATGGTGGTCTTGATATTTATGATTTCAAGAATAATATATTTATAAGACATCATAGAATTAAAAATTTGTTTGTATTAGATTTACTGGCATTTGGAAAGTATAAAATAAAAATTGAAAATGATAAATTATATTTTATCATTGAGGAAAGTACTGATAATACAGAAGGAACATATATTTATGATTATTAAAAATAAAGCAGCCCAAACTTCGCCTAACATACGCTATACGCTGCGCCGCAGTAGCGGCTTGGCCTACGAAAAACCCCAGTCGGCGCAGTAGTCGCCTTTGTGGGGTTTTTCTCCGGCACATTTTTGTGCCTCTGGAAACCTTCGGTTTCCTTATTCGGGGCACAAAAACGTCGTATAGCTTTCACGTTATGCGAAATTTTTTTACCCCAAGACGGGGGGAGCGCCCTCCATGGCGCTTGACATTCATCTAATATTATAGGAAAATATCTATAAAATAAAGGCGGGGATTTGGGAAAATGCATGGAAATCACTCTGCTTCAAGGATGGTTAAAATTATTATGGAAAATCTATCTCAATACTTTCATTTTGGCTATTATTTTGAATAATTATATTGATTTCTATCTTCTTATCATTTTTTTTTGTGCTTAAAAAATTAACAATCAAATCCTTAAAAATAGGAATAACAAAGAGTGTAAGAATAAAATAACCTAACCGAAGCGGTTCATCCGCACTATTAAAAAGTACAGTGCTGATTTTTTCTTTTTCTGCACAATAATCAAAACAATTATCTGGATCATTCTCTTGACAATATAAATAAAATGCTTTCGTTCCACTACAAAAACCGTTGCTGTCC
>BNUW01000313.1 GCA_025997655.1 Spirochaetia bacterium | reverse complement strand
ATTTGCCGCCTGCCTGGCTCAGGCGGAGCAAACCCTGGGCATCAACCAGCTTGAATATACGATGAAGTTTTTTAAGCAAGATTAGGGGGATACCATGTCCATTCATATTGCAGCCAAGCCGGGGGAAGCGGAGGGAGGGCGAAGGGCCGGATCACCGGGGCATCCCCCGCGGCTTTTCCGGTTTGGCCGATAAATCCCTGTCCGGCGGGGCTGACAACGAGGGCAACCGCATCGCCGTCAACACCGCCGCCGTGGTAATAGCCGGGGTATATCTGAAGATCCTCCCGACTGTCTTTCATCGTCGAGGCAGCCGCATAATAACGGAGACTGGCGAATTCCGGGGAAACCACCCCGGCAATTCCCGTGCATGCCGCCAAAACCTGCCGCAGCGGGGACGGGGCCTGTTCCGGCGTGCGGGGTTGAGATGCGTTTTGCAGGGCCCCCTGGGAGGACGATTCCCCCGCAAGGGAAAGCGCGGCGGTACGGAAATACCCGATTCCCCTGCCCCCCTTCTTTACCGCCCGGTAATACCATCGTTCATCCGGCCCTTCCTGCAAATCCTCCAGGTCCCAGCCGTCTTCCGGGGGCAGGTCCGCAAAAGCAGGAATGTCCAGTTCCCCCATTCCGGCGCCGGGCCGTAAGCCCCAGACACGGAGGGAGGGCGGGGGGAGTTTGCTGTCAGTAAAAAAATCGTTCCGGTAGAGCATAGCCGCCGGGGTATCGTCAAAGAAAAAGAGGGATCCTACGGAATACTGCTGCCAATAATCATGGCTATCAATACGGTACAGGGCTATGCCGGGACCTACCGTGTCCCCAGCATCGGTCCAGGGCATAAAAACCAGGAAGCCCTCCCGGTTTTTGCAGCGGATCTACCCGATCCGACGGATCTTCCTGAATCCTCAACCGTCGAACCGGAGGTTTCCTCGCTTGAGGATCTTGAAATGACGGTCTATTACGATGACCGGAACGAAACGGATTATGTGGAAATAAGGACAGCGGAAAAAATCGAAGAATACCATTATCTGAGCCATATCAAATACTCGGACCTTATCTTTGTCCTCAGCGACCTGCTCCGCAGAATCACCCGGGACGGCTACCAATGGTCCACCGCCCCGGCGATTTCCTACGAAAAGAGTGAGGAGGTGGTCCTCCTGTACCGCAAGGATCTGGTGAATGACATAGTGTATGGGATCGTGCAGTTTCCCGATTTTAAAGTCGGGATAAGCGGTCTGCGGGTACGGGATGCGCAGCACCGGTTTAACGCCGGGAGCGCCCAGGATATGATGACCCTGGTGTTTTCATTTGCCGCCTGCCTGGCTCAGGCGGAGCAAACCCTGGGCATCAACCAGCTTGAATATACGATGAAGTTTTTTAAGCAAGATTAGGGGGATACCATGTCCATTCATATTGCAGCCAAGCCGGGGGAA
>BNUW01000312.1 GCA_025997655.1 Spirochaetia bacterium | reverse complement strand
AACCGCAAAGATACTATGATTTCAAATATCGGGAAAAGTGGTACTCTGGTCTGACGGGGCCAGGGAGCCGGTGGCAGGCAGTTCGGCGCCGTGAGGAAGTCCGGGAGACCGGGTGAACCTCGACGCAAAGATTAGTCTAAGCCGGCCACCGTAAAGAAAGACGCGGCAGCCAGCCACGCTGGCCGACCGCGAATAGGAGTACGGTGCATCTACACCCGATAATTGCTCCCGGCCCTTATTTTAATAGTAAGGAGCGGAGAAATGGAAGAGACGAAACGGCGGTATGTGGGAATCGACCTGGGGAAACGGACCTACACGGTGGCTATCGTGGGGAAGCGCGGTGCGGTGAAACTGAGCAACGGGAAGACGACGGTTGAAGGGCGGCAGGCCCTGTACCGGAAGTTGGAGGCGAGTGACAAAGTGGCGCTGGAAGCGGGGAACCTTGCGTTCATCATGGCGAAGGAGCTTATCGCGGCGGTGGGGTGCGAGGTGCGGGTGCTGAACCCTTCGAATCTGGCCCTGATCTACGGGACGATGAAGAAGACGGACAAGGAAGACGCGCTGAAACTGGCGCATATTCTGGAGGATTACAAGGATGAGCGGCTGCCGGTGGTGCCGGTGCCGAGTGAAAAGGAGATGCAGCGGCGGAAGCTGCTGTCGAGCTACCGGAACGAGCAGGGGAGCCGGAATCGTGCGTTGAATCGGCTGCACGCGCTGTTTGTACATCAGGGGATCACGACGATCGTGAAAAAAGACCTGGCAACGGCGGAAGACCGGGCGGATACGGTGAAAGCCCTGGTCGGGTTGGAGCGGGAAGAAGCGGAGCATCTGTTGGACTGCCTTAAGCAGTATGAGAAACGGCTTGAGGCATTGGAAGCACGGATGGCCGAGGAAGCGAAAGGGGATAAACAGATAGAGCGGCTGCAGACAGCGCCGGGGGTGGGGCCGAAGGTATCATTCGCGTTCTTGGCGTACTTGGCGGTAGAGCGTTTTATGAACGCGTCGCAAGTGAGCAATTATCTGGGGCTGGTTCCGCGGGTATATATGTCGGGGGACACCGTGAGGTATGGGAGGATCACGAAACGGGGGAACGGGTATATGCGAGCGTTGCTGGTACAGGCGGCGTGGGCGATTACCTGGTCGAAGAATGGGGGAGCGCTAAGGGAGCGGTATGAATATATGACGAAGACGAAGGGGATGAGCCGGAAAAAAGCGATTGTGGCGATAGCGCGGCGGCTGGCGGTATTGCTGTATACGATGCTCAAGAATGAAACTGATTATGAGGTCAGAAAATTTAAGGCCGGTGGGAAAAAGGAGGGGGAAGAAATAGCCCAGTTAGCGTTAAGTGCGTAAACCGGGCCGGGAGTTGCCGGGGGAAACAAGATTTTTCGTAAGAAAAATTAGCGAATTCCCTTGACAAGAAACATAGGAG
>BNUW01000311.1 GCA_025997655.1 Spirochaetia bacterium | reverse complement strand
TTCGGTATAGTCCGCTATTGCCGTATCAAAATCCTGCTTTGCGGCAAAGGAAATGCCGTGGTCCAACAGCAAAGCGGCGTCCCCCTTGGCCCTGCTTGTCACACAGGCTGAACATAACAGCATTACTAACGCCGACGCCATTAAAATCTTTTTCATCCCTAACCTCCAAATTAAGCCCGAACCATCCCCTTACCAGGGGATAGTCCGGAAAAACAGCGTCCCGCTTATTCGATTACCGGTTCGGCTGTCGGCTCGCTGTGCACCGCCGGGCTTACCGTGGGCTTCAGCTTATTTCTCTCCAGGCGTTCATCCATCAGTTTGACCGCTTCCTTGAGGCCTTCTTCATATATAGACGCGCCTTCTGTTGTTTTCACCGAGACCTGGGCTGCCGGTGTCCCCGGTTTCAATGTGGTGACAACAACCCACCAATCTTCGCCAACTCTTTTCCGCGTCACCACCTTTACGGGCCGCAGGGAGGTGTCGACCGTCTGCTCTCCGACGATGAAATCTTCGGCCAAACTTGATTTAGTGACACTATCGTCATCTTTGCCCTTCACCGCCTCCACATTTTTCGTGTAATCCCTGATCAATGCATTAATATATGCATCTCTCTGGAAAGCAATATCCTGGCGGGCACGGGCTTCGGCCAGCTGAATCGCCTGATAATCCGACTTATTCTTAATTTTCCCACTTCCGATGCCGACAAATACATCCGCCAGGGTGATGTCGTCCCCGAGCACTGTTTTCAGGTAATCTTTCAGTTCGTCCGGACTTTCCACCCAAGAGGGAGGTTCACCCTCCTTCTGTGTTGAATTAGATTTTTTCGTGCCTTCGAACTCAACAACCACCTTATACAACTTGGAGTTGCCGCCATCTTTCGGGGAAACCTCGTAGGCAACCGGTTTGGTGAAATCGCCGGAGAAAGTACCCGGTGAAACCTTTCGCTCCGTCCCATTACCAATACTAGTAACAGACTTTCCTTCGAAAGTAATAGCCAAGGTCATGCTGTTTAGCTTAGTACCCTTGGGCACAGTGCCAGTAAACGTGTTGTTGTTGGGATCTTCAATAAACACAATCTCCTCAAGAGACTGCGGGCTGTCAATTTTGACGCTCGTTATCTTAGCTTCCTGCTTACCCTTCCCATCATCGGGACTACGGGGAGTACCGTCTCCTTTTAATTCCGCTATAGCTCCCCCCGCCTCGTCCATTGGGTATACCGATACATAATACTGGACACCGTTCTCCAGGGAACTAATAACTGCCCTTGTCCCGGGTATATCCCCGAATCGCTGATCCGGGTCTTCGGGATTTGTCCCGTAGAACAACCGGTACGTGCTCGCCCCTTCTACTGCATCCCAGGTTACCGCAAGCTGACCATCTCCAGGCCGTACCGTCGCATTTTGCGCCATACAAACCGCACTAAGCAGCATTCCTAATGCCGCC
>BNUW01000310.1 GCA_025997655.1 Spirochaetia bacterium | reverse complement strand
TATGTCCGCTCCGCCGCTGGTCAGGCAGTTGTCCGCACACCCGCCCTATATGTTCATTCAACCTTTTGAATACTTCCCCGCCCATGCTCCCTTTTTAGCATAAAATTTTGATACTTTGAATTCCTGCCCCATGACGCATGGAATTCAAAATTTAACCACAGACCTCACGGACAGCACGGACAAAGACGATAGAAATAAAGGCGGTACCGGATTCACCGGGGTTAAATTGGGTTTTCTGGAAATTATAAGGATCGTCCGTTAATCTGTCGGTGAGGGTCGGTGAGGTCGGTGGTTTTTCCTAATTTGGAATTACTGTCCGATACCCTAAACCGGTATCCGGATCCCCAAACGGTCTGTATATGCTCCGGATTGACGCTATCCTTCTCTATCTTTTCCCGGAGCCGGTTTATATGAACCGCCACGGTCTTTATGTCGCCGTAGGTATCCCCCCATACCGTTTCGTATAAATGTTCCTTGCTGAACACCATCTCGGGATGGGATGCCAAAAAATACAGTAAATCGTATTCCTTTCTTTTCAGATCAATTTCTTTACCCTCAGCAAATACCCGGCGGGTTTTAGGGTTTATCAGCAAATCCCCGGCGGCAATTTCGTCATCCGTTTTATCCGGTATGCCGCCGGTTTTAAGCCGTTCATATTGGGCAAGATGGGACTTTACCCGGGCCACCAGTTCCGTAGGGGAAAAGGGTTTGGCGATATAATCATCCGCCCCAAGGCCCAGGCCCCGTACCTTATCCCCATCCTCACCCTTGGCGGAGACCATTAAAATAGGCACGTCAATTTTTGAACGGATAAGGCGGCATATTTCATAGCCGTCTTTTCCGGGCAGCATAAGGTCCAGGAGGACGAGGTTGAATTTACCGGACAGGGCAAGGTCCATACCGCGTCTGCCGTCAGCCTCAATGGTAACGGTAAATCCGTTCATCTCAAGGAAATCCCGTTCAACCTCGGCGATGGAGACATCATCTTCTATAACAAGTATGTGCACCGCTTACCGTACCTCTTTCCCGGTGACAACCGGTAAGGAAATTACTATCCTAAGCCCGCCCGGTTCCCCTAATTCGGCCCGGATTGTTCCCCCCATATGCTGGACTATCTTTGAAGATATGGCAAGTCCCAAGCCGCTTCCTGCGGCCCCGCCGCCCCGCTGCCCCCGGGTACTTCTTGCCGCATCCAGCCGGTAAAATACATCAAATAATTTATCCAATGTTTCCGGGGGAACCCCCGGCCCGTCATCCTCCAGGCGTATCTCCACCGCCGCCTTCCCATTACTCCCCTTCCCTCTGGCCGCACTGATACGCACTTTCCCCAGATCCTTAACTTTATAGTTTACGCTATTCTCAAGAATGTTGATAAAGACATTGTGAAGCCATAACACATCGGCTTGAACGGCATCATTCGTGAGATTTTCTGTCTCCAGCAGA
>BNUW01000309.1 GCA_025997655.1 Spirochaetia bacterium | reverse complement strand
GTCGAATCTTGTGGGGGCGCTCCTTTCCGACGACGCAGGAGCATTGAAGGCTTTAAACGCCGATGAAGTGGCGTACCTTGTAGGAGATTCCCATGAGTAATACCGTGCCCGCAGGGGCGCTTGAAATACCTCAAAGGATCGAAACCCGCGCACCCGCAGTCCTCCCGCCGGAAGAGGAGTTAAAGAAAAAACTGAACAAGATGCTCAATCAATTTGACATGAAGTATCTCTACGAAGTGCAGCGCTGTTTTTTTGGCCTTAGTGAGGGGTCAAGAAAATTAAAAACCGTCTTAGTACAGGAAGTGACGGATACCCTGTGCTTTACGGATATCGAAAAGTTTAACGCCTGGTTCTATGGTCTGCCCCCCCTCACCCGGAGCATGATATGGTACGCCTGCTTTGAAGAATATGTACCCGCAAAAATTATTGAAACACGGTTTGGTGTGTCGCTGGTCCATCAGGGGAAGGCTAATCCCTGGCAAATTCAGGCCGGTTGGTGTTTTAATAAAGAAACTAATCTGGATTTTCTGTTTATTTTTCAATGCCACGAACACCCGATCATTGTTCTGCCCCGGTATCTAAAAGCGGCCTTCAAACACTGGTTTGTCCCGCTTCCGGAAACCTTCCTGGAATACTGTCTTTGTGAAGACGGGGACGCGGGGTGGCCGGTCTATAATAACAGCATCGCTATCACAGAATCCTTCCCCTTGCTCTGTGATACGCTTAAGCAAATTCTGGATGGAATGGACGGGATGGAAAAAGAAAAGGCCCTGAGGGGTTTTAAGAAAGGGCTTATTACCGATTTGCAGAGGGCGTCAAGTTTTTTACCCTTCCCCACCGGCGGCGGCTATGCGCCGAACAGCGTTGATATTGCCGCCCGGTTTATCATGTTAATGAATAATTCCACGGTAAGCCGTCCCGAAAATCCGGATACCGCGATCCGGGATTTGATACGGCATTTCTTCAGTACGGAAGCACAGTTCCCCCATAACTATCACTCGACGGATCGGAATTACCTGGAAGCAGCCCTGTTGCTTGACCATCTTACCAAAACAATGTATGGCTTTATTGAGCATCCATCGCTTCCCCCTTCCCGGATAGTTTTGAAAGAAATACTGCACCTCATTGCCGAAGACGGCAGAAGCTTTGACGCGGAAAAACTTGCGGATTATCTTACCTACAATTGGGATTCGTTTTCTTTCAGTGACACCGATTTTGAAACCAAGTGTGACCTCAAGGCGGACATTCTTAGACTTGGCGGTATGGTATATGAAAGCAAAACCCACGGCGTATTTTATACGGCAAGAAATTTCCGGAAGGAGTTTATTGTCAAGCCCGTATTCAAAGCGTATTGCTATCTTTTTGCGAGTCTGGGGCTTTTAGCGATTACCCAAAAAAAGCCGGCGCTAGTCCGGACCATAAAGGATAAAGAATATCCCCTGTCCCC
>BNUW01000308.1 GCA_025997655.1 Spirochaetia bacterium | reverse complement strand
AGCGCAACACCTACTCCGGGGATATATGTACACGATCGCGGGCTTTGATGTGTATGCAAGCTGGGTAGCGGTAGGGGTAAGCGCCGCGGCGGGAATTACGGTCATCAACTTTTTTGGGGCAAAACCCGCGGCGGTATTCAATACGGTTCTTACTATTGCTATCGCCGGAGTAGGTGTTGCGCTCATTGCCGGCGCAACGGTCTCAGGGGACAGGGAAACCATGAAGCCCCTTTTTGACGGCTCCGGAAATTCCGCAATAAAGGGCATCTTTTCGGTAGCGGTAATGACACCCTTTATGTTCGTCGGCTTTGATGTTATTCCCCAGGCGGCGGAAGAGATCAAGGTGCCCCTTAAAAAACTCGGCAGGATCTTCATGCTTTCGATTGTAATAGCTATTGTGTTTTATATCCTGGTTATTATTGCGGTATCCCGGATGCTTACCAAGCCGGAACTGGAAGCTTCAACCCTGGCCACCGCCGATGCAATGAAAAAAGCGTTCTTTAACAGCGATGCTGCGGCGAAGGTACTTATCATCGGCGGCATGGCGGGGATTCTTACCAGTTGGAATTCCTTTTTTGTCGGGGGGAGCCGGGCAATTTACGCGATGGCCGAAGCAAATATGATCCCCCGGTTTTTGTCAAAGCTGCATCCAAAACGTAAAACGCCGGTTGCGGCAACGATTCTTATCGGGACGCTGTCCTGCGGCGCGCCCTTTTTTGGTCAAAGGATGATGATCTGGATAACCGATGCGGGAAGCTTCGGCATTGTTTTTGCCTACCTGCTGGTTGCCATTTCATTTTTGATTCTGCGGAAAAACGAACCGGACATGGTACGGCCCTATAAAACCCGCTGGGGGAAGTTTGTCGGGAGCATAGCCGTACTGATGAGTACTTTTATGATTATCCTGTATATTCCTACTATGCCCTCAGGCCTTGTCCCAGAGGAATGCGGCATCGTCGGCTTTTGGGCCGTACTCGGGGTCGTATTCGCCATCCGGGCAAAGGCAAAATACGGCAAAGATTTCGGCGAGGCCGAAGGGCTTTTGCACCCCATATCCCGTAGGAAAAAACGGTATTGACATACCCGGCCCCTTCATGCTAGGTTATGCCCGACACCTTAGCCGGGTAATAGCGCAGTTGGTTAGCGTACAAGTCTGGGGGACTTGGGGTCCCCGGTTCGAATCCGGGTTGCCCGACTAAGGTGTCTGAACCCACCGCCCACTTGCAATGGATACCGCAAGCAGGGTATACTTAATTATGAAAATTTCAGCAACCTTTATTCCCACCCTTCGGGAAGTTCCCTCAGACGCGGTGATCGTTAGTCACCGGCTGATGTTCCGTGCCGGGCTGGTCCGTAAACTGGGTACCGGCCTTTTCGCCTATCTGCCCTTGGGGTACCGGTCATTCCGCAAGGTGGAGCAGATCATCCGGGAGGAGATGGAAGCCATCGGTTCCCGGGAAATGATGGCCTCG
>BNUW01000307.1 GCA_025997655.1 Spirochaetia bacterium | reverse complement strand
AGGTGTTTCATGCCATGAAATGTCGAAAACAGTTCTATGCCATGTTGGGATTAAGGAGAACTAAATGAACGGAGCAAAAGAAATGAAAGATCTGACCCATGCGGAATATGAGGTGTTAGATGAGCGCAGGGGACGCCGCCGTACCCAGCGAGGGCCAAGAGTAAAATACTTTTTTCCATACCGTATTCCCCCTATTGCCGAACTATCTCAGCCAATGCAGGTACTATAGGGGCAAAAATTTGTTTTGTATTCAGTGTTTACGCACAAAACGGGGAAAATGAGAGAAAAAGGGGGCAATTCCGACGGAAGGCCCGGACGGCGCTCCTAAGCAGACGCGGCTATCTTTTCATGCACTAATTGCCCGATGATTTGGGCGGGGGTTTTGTGATCCGCTTCAGCGCGAGACTTAAGGTACGCAGCCGAAACATCATCAAGGGCATCAAGAAGAACCTGCTGTTGGGCGAAAACGCCGGGTTTGGAGAAATTTACTTTTGGGGTTGTTGCCGTCCAGCGCTCATCTAACACCTCATATTCCGCATGGGTCAGATCTTTCATTTCTTTTGCTCCGTTCATTTAGTTCTCCTTAATCCCAACATGGCATAGAACTGTTTTCGACATTTCATGGCATGAAACACCTTTATCGTATCTTCACGTATATGGTTATATAGTATTTCCAGTACATTGCCGGATTTGTCAAATCCGATGGCAAGGTATTTATTCTCATCATCTTCTTCAATGAGCCCATCGGCAAGACGATTGCCCAAAGCCCAGCGGATATTTTCCTCGGTTATATGGTGCTTAAACGCGGTTGAATCAAACTCGACTTTTATATCCATAACGGTTATTCTATCTCATATCTCTGTATTTCGCAATGCCACGTATATGGGAAAGCTTTACGATTATTCTGCTGGTTATCGGGTATCCAAAAATGACAAACCTGCGGGACATACTTGCAAACAATTTGAAGAAAAACCGCCGGAAATGTGGTGTTTCTCAGGCTAAATTGGCTGAAAAGGCCGAAATTTCTACCCAATATATCGCCATGATTGAACTTTCCCGCCAATGCAGGTACTATAGGGGCAAAAATTTGTTTTGTATTCAGTGTTTACGCACAAAACGGGGAAAATGAGAGAAAAAGGGGGCAATTCCGACGGAAGGCCCGGACGGCGCTCCTAAGCAGACGCGGCTATCTTTTCATGCACTAATTGCCCGATGATTTGGGCGGGGGTTTTGTGATCCGCTTCAGCGCGAGACTTAAGGTACGCAGCCGAAACATCATCAAGGGCATCAAGAAGAACCTGCTGTTGGGCGAAAACGCCGGGTTTGGAGAAATTTACTTTTGGGGTTGTTGCCGTCCAGCGCTCATCTAACACCTCATATTCCGCATGGGTCAGATCTTTCATTTCTTTTGCTCCGTTCATTTAGTTCTCCTTAATCCCAACATGGCATAGAACTGTTTTCGACATTTCATGGCATGAAACACCT
>BNUW01000306.1 GCA_025997655.1 Spirochaetia bacterium | reverse complement strand
GCAGCCGGTCACCATCACCCAAACTATTAAGGATGGCAACTAATTTTTCTGGCGTCCCTGCCGCTCCACAACCATTAGGGAGTTTTCCAGAACGTGCAATTTCAAGCAACCTATTTTTTTCACTATTGAAAGTTTTTTCAAGGGATGGTATTATTTATTGCATATAGATGACTAAAAAATGAAAAAATTATTGTGTTGACACAGGTGAATGAATTAGATATTCTTATACGGAATTAACTCCCTAAAAATGCTTCAGTTGTGAGCCAAAGGCTAACAACCCACGGGCGAACCTCTCCCTCGGTTGCCCCCAATCCGCCCCCGGCTATCTCCCCCAGCCATGGCCCCGTTATTAATAGGTAAAGCGTAGGCATACCAGGTTATAATGCTTTTATTTCCTTGTATCACAATGAATTACACTCACTGCCGGGAACGGGAGTTGAACCCGTACCCCCTTGCGGAGAGGAGATTTTAAGTCTCCGGTGTCTACCATTCCACCACCCCGGCTGTTACTTGCATAGTACCAGGGCTATCCGCTATGGTCAAGATTATGATCGCCCCGGCCCCTCCCTTTCTAATCGATACCCACGCCCACCTCTCCATGCTGGATGACCATAACGCCCGGTTTTCCTCCCAACGAAAAACCCCCACTGCGTTTCCCGGCGCCGAAGCCCTGGTAAGCAGCCTCTTCGCCGCCGGTTTCGGGGGCATCATCGACATCGGTACCGAGGCCGGGGATCTGCCGGGGCGGATAGCCGCGTTTTCCCGGTTTGAGCGGGTTCGGTTTAGCGCAGGGCTCTGGCCTGATCCGCCAAACATTGCCGGGCGGCGGGAACTGGTTCCCCGGTTGGAGGCCCATATCGCCGCCGCGCCAAGGGGATCGGTGGTGGCGGTGGGAGAGTGCGGGCTGGATCACCACCAGGACCTTCCGCCGGGGACGGAACTGGACAAGGCCGGGGAGGCGGAACTGCTGGACATGCTGCTGGATATGGCGCTCAGGCTTGATTTGCCCATCATCATCCATTCACGGGATGCGCCGGGGGAAACGGCGGCGGCGCTGGCGAAGCATCCGGGGGTCCGGGGGGTGATACACTGCTTTTCTTACGGGAAAACGGAAGCCCGGACTTTCCTGGATTTGGGATACCACATTTCCTTTGCGGGGAACCTCACCTATAAGAACGCCCATAACCTACGGGAAGCCCTGACGTTTGTGCCCGAGGACCGGCTGCTGCTGGAAACCGACTCACCCTACCTTGCGCCGGGACCTTACCGGGGGAAGCCGGCGGACCCGGGGATGGTGGCGGAAAATTATTTTCTCGCGGCGGAATTGAGGAGGGTCAGTCCCGGAGTGCTGGGGGAGCAGATCGCCGTTACCGTGGAAAAACTTTTCGGCTTGGTCCTTCCCCCCGTGTAGTACTCCCTGAACAAATGCCGGTAGTAGGTTCGGTAAAAAACAATGGCCGCCCGTTGCCATATACGGCGTACATAGGCTATCCGGTCCTGTTCCCGGGGTATTTT
>BNUW01000305.1 GCA_025997655.1 Spirochaetia bacterium | reverse complement strand
GGGATACCCTGGTCTTTGAAGTCTGCGCCAACGCTTTTTTGTGGAAGATGGTCCGCTCCCTGGTAGGCACCTTGCTGCACTACGAGGAGCAGGGGACGCCCCCGGAGGAACTGCGGCGCGTCATTGAGTCGGGGGACCGGAGCCTGGCGGGGCCGACGGTTGCGGCAAACGGCTTGTTTTTATGGCGGGTGGAGTATTTCCGGGGCTAAAGTGATAAATACCGCTCACCGGTAGTTTCAGATTTTTCAATGCCGTAAGTCCTTACACTACAAAGACTTACGGCTATGAGAGATACACGACTCGAACATGCCACCTTCAGCTCCGGAGTTGGTCCAGAACGCTTATCAACCTGATTTTACTATAGTAGATATTGTTCATTTTTGTCAATAGTTTATCCCTGTTTATCTGTGTTTTTGTGAGAAATGAAGTGGGTTCGTTGTGTTGGGGTCCCCGAAAGCACTAACACTGTTAAAAGCAAACTGTCGTGTATCTCTGAGATATACCGTTTTAGTGGGTGGAGTCTTTTTCATCCCACTTGATCCGGTTATGTACGGGCTTTGGTGTCAATTTCCGGATAGCTGGCGGCATAATCCAACACCTGCGTCATAATGAATGGTCATATTCATGATAACTTCTCTTTTTAGATTACAAAAAACTTTACAAATTCCGCTAAAACCTATCTCTTGGGGGAATTTACTTTTGTGAATTTTTCAAAATAGCATGGCAAAATCTGTTTTGAGCTGATATTACGGGACAGCAAAATACAGCGGATGCTCACCACCAGAGAGGTAAACCACTGGCAGATGGATGAGGGCGCGCTCATCCATGAGAAGGGGTTAGAGATGGTTCGCAATATCTATGCTGATCTTCTGAAAACATCGGATTACCGGGATCGTATGGCGATTGAGAAATACGCTGTGTTGAGTGAATCGGTACGGCGGCGGGAGGCATTTGTCAAAGCAGCAAGCTGGATTAAGGGGCTGAATATTACCAGCGATTGTCTGGATCGGAATCCCTGGCTGCTCAATGTGCAGAATGGGACTATTGATTTGCGTACCAGGGAATTTCGGGAACACCGGCAGGAGGACTTTATTACCAAGGCGGCCAATGTTGTGTATGACCCTGCGGCGGATTGTCCGGCATGTAAACAGTTTATCCGCGAGATCAAGAACTTCAACAGCGATATTATTACTTTTCTGCAAACGGCGGCAGGGTTGTCGCTTACAGGGGATACTTTGGAACAAACCATGTTTATCTGGAAATATAATCCCGGCGATATAATGCTTCGGGTTAATACTGGCAATAAAAGGCAAGTTGCGCATAATTTTGAGGTTTACGACGTGGCCGTAGGCCATGTGGGGCTTTAGCCCCCTTGCGTAAACCGTCAATTATGCGCAGCTTGTTTACGTATAGTGCCTTGCAAGTGTTTTTACTATTGTCTATAAGACTATGTGTTTGCAATAATACGGAGTGGAGCCGCCTTAACTCGATGAGATTGCTTGAGAAGCCGAGGCCCTTGGT
>BNUW01000304.1 GCA_025997655.1 Spirochaetia bacterium | reverse complement strand
TTTTTGCCGGTTTCCACTATAGACCAGGTAACGCTCTGCGATGGACTGTTGGTCCCGGTTACGCCGGCGGTAAACTGCTGGGTTGCGCCCTTGGCAACGCTTGCGGTTCCGGGGCTTACGGTTACGCCGGTAACAGTGGGGGCGGGAGCCGTAACGGTTACGGCGGCCGTGCCACTCTTGGCGGTGTCCACGGTGGAGCTTGCTTTCACCGTCAGGCTGGTAAGGGATTCGCCCGCGGCCACGGTGAGTAATCCGCTTCCGTCAATGGTGGTTCCCGCATTTTTGCCGGTTTCCACTATAGACCAGGTAACGCTCTGCGATGGACTGTTGGTCCCGGTTACGCCGGCGGTAAACTGCTGGGTTGCGCCCTTGGCAACGCTTGCGGTTCCGGGGCTTACGGTTACGCTGGTAACAGTGGGGGTAACGGCGCTTGCGTCCTGCACTTCCACGGCATCGCTGCTTATGCTGCCGGTGTAACCGGCGCGGGAAACCGTTACCCGCAGCCAATTGTCTTCATCGCCTGCAACCGGGGTGTACGAAGCCGATGTTCCGTTAGCGGCAACTGCGGTAAAAGTGCCGGTCTCAGTGGCGCTCGTTTCCCATTGATACGAGATGACGCCGGTTCCTCCCAGAGCGCCGGTATTCGCCGCCGCCGCCTCGCCAACTTTGACAAAGCCGGGAATGCTTACCGAGCCTGAAAGGGCGGGGTCGATAACGGTTACGGCGGCCGTGCCGCTCTCGGTGGTGTCCACGGTGGAGCTTGCTTTCACCGTCAGGCTGGTAAGGGATTCGCCCGCGGCCACGGTGAGTAATCCGCTTCCGTCAATGGTGGTTCCCGCATTTTTGCCGGTTTCCACTATAGACCAGGTGACGTTCTGCGATGGGCTGTTGGTCCCGGTTACGCTGGCGGTAAACTGCTGGGTTGCGCCCTTTTCAACGCTTGCAGTTCCGGGGCTTACGGTTACGCTGGTAACAGTGGGGATAGCGGCGCTTGCGTCCTGCACTTGCTCAGCCTGGCTGCTTATGCTGCCGGTGTAACCGGCGCGGGTAACCGTTACCCGCAGCCAATTGTCTTCATCGTCTGCATCCGGGGTGTACGAAGCCGAGGTTCCGTTGGCGGCAACTGCGGTAAAAGTGCCGGTCTGGGCGGCGCTCGTTTCCCATTGATACGAGATTGTACCGATTCCTTCCAGAGCGCCGGTATTCGCCGCCGCCGATATGCCAACCTTGACAAAGCCGGGAATGCTTACCGAGCCGGTGAGGGTTGGATTTTCGCCGCTGCCGCCGCTGCCGCTACCGTTATCACAACCGGTAAGGCCGGTGGCCAAGCCCGCTGTCAGCATGACGGCCAAAAGGGCCGCCATCATCGTGCTAAAGTTCTTCATCTTGTATTCCCTCCTTTAGATGGAATATAAAAGAGAAGCCCCGCCGGATACTCTGTATCAGACAACGTCCGATAGCCTGGGGAGGCATGAGTTATACGGCGGGGCTTCTTTGAGACCATTGAGAAAAAGAGTGTCCGGAAGAGG
>BNUW01000303.1 GCA_025997655.1 Spirochaetia bacterium | reverse complement strand
CTGAGTCTGGAAAATCTTACCGAAGCGGATGAACGGGTAAAAAATATTAACCTACAAGTAAGGAGCGGCGAGATTGTAGGGATTGCCGGTCTTGTGGGGGCGGGGAAAACCGAATTGTGCAAGACGGTGTTTGGCGCCTACCCCAAGGGCAGCGGCACCGTAACACTGCGGGGTAAAGATATTACCCCTAAAACGCCGACCCAGGCGGTAAAGCGGGGGCTTGCCCTGGTGCCGGAGGAACGGCGCAAAGAAGGGGTTATCGTTGCTGATCCGGTGTACGCTAATATTACTATTTCTTCCCTGCAAAAATTTTTAAACAGGATCTTTTTTGTGGTAAAACACCGGCAGTTGGATGTTACCCGCAAAATAGTGGGTGATCTGGGGATCAAGACCCCCTCGGAGTACCAGCAGGTGGCCCACCTTTCCGGTGGGAATCAGCAAAAGGTGGTGGTAGGGAAATGGCTGGTATCAGACTCTGAGGTGTATATTTTCGATGAGCCCACCAAGGGGGTGGACGTGGGGGCCAAGCGGGATATTTTCAAACTGATTGAGGATCTTGCCGCCCAGGGGAAAGGCATTATTTACGCCTCCTGCGAATTTGCCGAGATACTTGCCATCGCCGACCGGGCCTATATTATGTTTGACGGGGAGATTGTTAAGGAAGTTACAGTTTCTGAAACAAGCGAAAAAGAATTACTCTACTATTCAACCGGGGGTCATTGATAATGGGAAAATTACAAAGTCGAAACAATAAAGTGATGGACTTTATCACCAAGTGGGGGATACTGCTCACCATTGTAATTATGATAGCGGGTTTTGCAATCGGTATCCGTAACGCAGCGGGGCAATCCATATTCCTCACGATACCCAACATGATTACTATTCTCCGTGCGGTCTCCATCGTAACCATTGTCGCCATCGGCATGACCTTTGCGCTCACCGTAAACGGCATCGACCTGTCCGTCGGATCGGCGGCCACCAGCGCCAACACCGTGTGCATGACCTTCCTGATCTGGTTTACTTTCGGGAGAACCATCCCGGGAACACTGCTGGCTATCGTGCTGACCATCATCGTTTTGCAGCTGCTGGCGTTCATCAACACTATCCTCATCGTCAAGCTCAAGATCCCCGACATGCTGGCCACCCTGGCAACGATGTTTATGTTTGAAGGGGTCGCCATGACCTATGCCGGCGGCGGGGCTATCAACGAGCGCATGGTCAAGCCCGACGGTACCACCGCTGTCGGCACGGTGCCGGCTTTTCTCCGCACCATGGGGAAGGAGCCCTGGATCATCATCATCATGCTGGTCATCGTGGTGATCACCTTTGTGTTCCTCACCTACACGAAGCACGGCCGCTATATGTACGCGGTGGGGGCCAACCCCGAGGCGGCGCGGCTCTCCGGTATCAACGTAGAACGGTATCGTTCCCTGGCCTACGTCTTAAGCGCCATCGCCGCATCAGTCGGCGGGATACTTATCGGCGCGCGGGTGGGGAATGCGCAGATCAATTCCGGTTCAACCTATTTGATG
>BNUW01000302.1 GCA_025997655.1 Spirochaetia bacterium | reverse complement strand
ACCGGTAAGCCCGCTTTTGAAAAAGCGGGCTTACCGGTGCTGCGGGAAGAAAGATTGCCGAAGGATTTTACCCTGAAATACCGTAAATGCAACCGACGGTAATCGGGTAACCCTTAGCAGCCTGAAGGGGAAGGTGGTTTTTTTGAACTTCTGGGCGACATGGTGTCCGCCATGCAGGGCCGAAATGCCGTCAATGGAAATACTCCATCGGCATTTTCAAAACGATGGGTTGGTGTTTTTGTCGGTGGACATACGGGAGAGCAGCAAAGAGGTGCAGGATTTTTTGACGAATAATAAACTCACCTTTATGGCCGCCCTTGATACCGGCGGCGGCGTGAGTAATGATTATAATATACAGGCAATACCGACAACCTATATAATCGACCGGGACGGCAAAATCATTATATCCTCCGTAGGCGGGAGAAATTGGAACACCCCGGGTATGATAACCGCATTTGAGGCGTTGCTGCGTAATGGGCAGTAAGGGAGCCTGCGGTTATGTCAATAATTACCGCCTTTATCGCCGGCCTGTTATCGTTTCTTTCGCCCTGTGTATTGCCGCTTTTATCAACCTATTTAGTTTTTATAAGCGGCAATCATGCGGGAGAGGCCTTGGTAAGGCGTAGAACCCTCATTGTTGACACGCTGTTTTTTATACTGGGGTTTACCCTTGTATTTGTGGCAATAAGTTTGCTGCTCTACGGATTTATCATCGTAATAGGCGGGTTTACGAAAACGCTGGGCATTATCGCCGGTTCTATCGTCTGCATACTCGGCGTTAATTTCCTGTTTAACTTTATACCCTTTCTTAAATATAGCCGGGAAGAAACCTGCGATACCTGTACCCCAAAACATTCAATCCTTGCAAGCACCGATGCTTCAATTCTCCACCCGGCAAAACGGCCAAAGGGAATACTGGGGCCATTCTTAGTTGGCATCGCTTTTGGCGCGGGTTGGACGCCCTGTGTCGGAACTTTTTTAGGCAGTATTTTACTATTGGCAGGCCAAAGCGGAACGATGGCGCTTTCCGCCCTGTACCTTGCTGTATACTCGGCGGGGCTGGGGTTACCCTTTCTTTTGGCGGCATTTTTTTGGGGCAAATTGCTGGGCGGTATCGCACGGATTAAACGCGCAATGACCGCAATACGAATTATCAGCGGCATTTTTCTTATTGCGGTTGGTTTACTGATGATTTTTGGCCGCTTCTTCTACCTCAACGCATTTTTTCAAAAGACGGGGTATGCCCTGTCCCAATGGACGCAGGACAAGCCTTTTGTTGTTCGGTGGCTGGGGAATCTGATTGCGCGGTGGTTTGAATTTAGCGGGTTATAACTGAATAAATACTTTTATTGATGATTTAGTTTTCTACTTGATTTAATTTTTAAACCCGTCCATATCCCTATAAAAAATAATGAAATACCGCAGAGCAAGCTCTGCGGTATCTTTTAATCAGAACACTTACTCCATCCACGGAAACAATTCCCCTTGTTTGTCATCGTGTATCTTTTTATAGTTTTCTAATTTCCTTCCTTGA
>BNUW01000301.1 GCA_025997655.1 Spirochaetia bacterium | reverse complement strand
CCGTCTTCTGCTTGAAAAAAAAAAGTCGCACTAGTAAGTGCAATTCCATGATAATATTTATCTCTTGTAACTTTACTTAATGTAATTTATCACCAAACCATTTCAAATTGCACCATCTTGCATCTTAAGGAGTGGAGTATACTTCTTCACACATTTTCCTGTTCTTTATGATATAATTAAGCGTGACCACGTAGAAAGCAAAGGAGGAAAGAACGATGAAAAAAAACAACAGGGTTAATAACGATAATAGTAGGATTGATAATAAGTTCCTGCGATAAAAAGAATGCTGTACTTGTAAACAGAAGGACTGCTACTCTAGAGAAAGTAGAAGAAATAAAAGAAGCAGAAAGAACAAAAGCAGAAGAAACACAACGAAAAAGAGAAGCAGAAGAGGCACTAGCAAAACAAGAAGAAGAAAGAGTAAGAGTAGAGGCACTAGCAAAACAAGAAAAAGAAAAAGCAGAAGCAAAAGAAAAAGAAGAAGAAAGAGTAAAAGAAGAAGCAGCACAAGCACAAGCAGAAAAAGATGAAGAAAAAGAAAAATCAACAGCACCTGTAGCAAATAGTGTGATAGCAGTGGATGATTACGACAGCAGTAGTGTTTCTACACCACAGCAAGAAACAGCATTAGAGGAGCTAGCGAGGATAGACAGAAGTTGCGAGGAGATAGACAGAAGTTGCGAGGAGCTGGATAGAATAATCGAGGAGACGGATAGAAGAATCGAGGAGATGACGAGAGAAGGAGAGGAGAGAGAGCGAAGGCATAATGAGCTAATGAGATTAGCGCAAGAGGTAATAGAGAGAAGGAGACTAGAGGAAGAGGCACTGGAGGAACAAAATAGGAATAGAATAGGGAAAGTAGTCCACTGTATGTAAGACTTATGTAAGCAACATTATATATTAAAGCACCGATTTCCTCTCCTTTTAGACTTCGATAGTTTTCAAAGAATTTTCACCTACTTAAATACAATATGTAACAATCAGGTGTTTAACCCACCAAACAAATAAAACAGCCAATGCACCTGTTAGAGTCCAGCCTATAAATTTAGCCATTGTGACACCAAATTTATCGATTAAGAACTTTCCAACTTTAGCTGAACGAATACTTTCCATATACTCTTGTGGATTCTGCCTGTAATGGCTTATTGCTTTGGCTAATGTGTAAGCTACAAAAGACAAGAGCAATATAAGCATGATGATGTTGTAGGTTCTACCCAATTCTGAGTTAAAATAAAAAAACCCCATTATCTGTGCCTCCAGTAGTTAATTTTGTCATATAAGAAAACTGATGTTACTATTACACCCAGCTTTTGAGAGGGTGTTGGTCTTCTAAAGACGTGGTTCTTCTTTTCCACTTCAACCTTTATCACTATTACACCCAGCTTTTAAGAGGGTTTTGGTCTTCAAAAGCTGATGATTCTTCTTTTCCATTTCAAACCTTCTTACTCCCCTTATCCTTATCTATATTTTCTATTAATTCTCATCTTATCGTCGTCGATTTTAATTCTTTTAACTATATCAAATATACTAGCTTGGTCCATATCAAA
>BNUW01000300.1 GCA_025997655.1 Spirochaetia bacterium | reverse complement strand
GTCTTTACCGCAATGGCTTTCAGGGTGGTTCCCATGCTTACCGTGATGGGAGCTGAGTATAAGTTCGCGGGGATTGCCGTGGGGGGAGTTCCGTCAAGGGTGTAATAGATGGCCGCCCCTGCCGTAGTGGTAGCGAGGGTTACCGTCTGGGGTCCGATGTAGGCTCCTGCCACGGGATCGGCGGTGGGGGTAACGACCGTACCGATCTGGATATATTCCGCCGTCAGTACTGCGCTATCGATCATGCCCGTCTTTACCGCAATGGCTTTCAGGGTGGTTCCCATGCTTACCGTGATGGGAGCTGAGTATAAGTTCGCGGGGATTGCCGTGGGGGGAGTTCCGTCAAGGGTGTAATAGATGGCCGCCCCTGCCGTAGCAGTAGAGAGGGTTACCGTCTGGGGTCCGGCGTAGGCTCCTGCCACGGGATCGGCGGTGGGGGTGGCGACCGTACCGGCCTGGGTATACGCCGCTTCCAGTACCGCGCTGTTGGCCATACCCGTCTTTACCGCAATGGCTTTCAGGGTGGTTCCCATGCTTACCGTGATGGAGGTAGTGTAACGGGTGCTGCCAGTCGTGGGGGTGTTTCCGTTAAGGGTGTAATAGATGTTCGCCCCTGCCGTAGCAGTAGAGAGGGTTACCGTCTGGGGTCCGATGTAGGTTCCTGCCCCGGGATTGGCGATGGGGGTAATAACCTGATTGCTATACGCCGCAGTCCGTACCGCGCTGTCGAGCATACCCGCCTTTACCGCAATGGCTTTCAGGGTGGTTCCCATGCTTACCGTGATGGGAGCTGAGTATAAGTTCGCGGGGATTGCCGTGGGGGGAGTTCCGTCAAGGGTGTAATAGATGGCCGCCCCTGCCGTAGCAGTAGAGAGGGTTACCGTCTGGTTTCCGGTGTAGGTTCCTGCCCCGGGAGTGGCGGTGGGCATAGCGACCCGAGGGGTTGGGGTTGCCTTTACGGTAACCCCAGCGCTCTTGTTACGTGTGGTATCCTCCGTCTGGACAGTAAAGGTGCACTCCGTGCCATTGAGCAGGCCGGTAAACGTGGCGGTTTGGATTCCCTTGCCAACATCTTTCCATTGGGTGATGGGGCCGAATTTACAAGTGATTGTCACGAATAGTAAATCGCTGTCCGCGGGGTCTTCCCATGTAAGGACTACCTGTGCGTCTCCGGGGGCTGCGTTTAAGCCGCCTACCTCCGCCGGGGCGGTGGTATCAAGCTCCGGGGCTATGAACTCGTCGCAGCCTGCAAGGGCCAGCGCCGCAATAAAAGCGATAAGGACAGCCGGTTTAAGCCCAAAACTGCGGGCGGTGGGTACGGTAGCACCCAGCTTCTTGTTTATCAGTCTGAATATCATACTTGATTCTTCCTTTATTTAACTCTGTATACAAGTATATCGTATGGAAGGGTAATTTGTCAATGAAATCACCAGGGCCAGCGCATACTTATAGGCTGAACTTCGGGTTTTCCATGAAACAAGAATTTAATCCACGGATTACACGGATTAACACGGATAAAATAAGAAATTGTATTTCCTATCCGTGTATATCCGTG
>BNUW01000299.1 GCA_025997655.1 Spirochaetia bacterium | reverse complement strand
TTCGAGTTTCTTCCGTATTGTGCATTGCTGTACCAAGGTCGCAGTCCGGTTATTCACCAGTATACACTTCTCCCTTGTTCATACAATTTCCGCTCTCCGTGCAAACTGAGACCCGGTATAAGTCTGCTTCCTTTCGGAATACCCCAAAGTTTGAAGGGCTATACGTCCCATTACAGGCCGCCGTTCGCTTCCTATACCATCCTCTGCCCGCTGTTTCCCACGGGGGGCATACATCGGGTTTACCACGTTCCGCTTGATTACCAATTCAGTATGTTTTAGAGCCAATCTATAGCCCGGGGTTTCCTGTCCATTTTATCCGTCCCGCACCAAAGAGCCGGATACGAACCCTTACTTTTTAGTTTAAGCGTATCACTCCCTTTTCGCTTGTTGTGCCTGACGATCCTTGCGATTGTTCGTTTAGTCTGCTCATGACATACCCTTTATGCTGCGGACTTTAGTCCGACGTTACCGGAATAGGGGTATCCGTTTACCGCGTTGTCCCCGCAGCTTAGCACCCAACCGTTACCAGTTACGCACTTGCGGGTAGCATCATCCCAAATGGATGGGAGGACCAAAGGATTTGAGTTCTTTTAGCCTCCTTATCTTAGTCAGTTATATCAAGCGACTTCGTGTCGCACTGGTGCCAGACACCTTGCGCTCCCCCAATGCGCTCCCGTGTATGTGGTTCTGGGCGCGCTGGGTAACCAACGCGAGCCATGAAGGTGCCTGGGGCGATTGTACCCCGTGTATTTACCTAAGTGGAGCGCCCGGTTTTGCAACAGACCGGGCGCTTGCTTTTTGGGGAGGGGGATAAAAGGGACGTATATCATACAGTTTACGCTGCATCGGTGCGACACGAAGTCGCTTGATATAGATGACTAAGAAGATAAGGCAAATAATCGACCCAACGATAGTCGCAAAGGATTTCTTTACTGCTCAAATATTTTTGTTGAAGTATGTAATACGACTCGCTCTTACTTATTTCTTTAGATATTCCAAAAGGCGGCTTCTAGCAGCATTTAATTCTTGACTTTTAATAGTTGCTTCTTTAGAAGAATTGTTTTTATCAGGATGAACTTTTTGCATTTCCTCCCTAAATCCCTTTTTCACTTCCTCTATGGTTGGATTGTGAGATATACCTAATGTATCGCAATCTTTTCCAATTACTTTTTCTCGAATTAGGTTTTCATTTTCTTGTTTCCGTTGTTCTTCCTGACGGCGTTGCTGTTCTTGTTTTCTTTGCTGCTCTTGTCGAATTCTTTCCTGTTCTTGTTTGCGTTTTTCTTCTAGTTGTTGGCGTAGTTCTTCTAAGACTTGTCGAATTTCACCATTATTGGGATCAAATTTTATTGCTCGAGTATAGTCTGCGATGGCGCTGTCATAGTCTTTTTTGCGGTAATAGGCGTCGCCACGGTTGTTATGGTATGTGGCGATGTTTGGGGCAAGCATGATTGAAAAGCTGGCCCGCCTGGATTGGGGCGATGCAGAAATCAATGCCCTGCGCCGGGCCATGGAAGAAACCGGCGTCCCCATCCATTCAATCTGCCTCAGCGGCCACCGCCG
>BNUW01000298.1 GCA_025997655.1 Spirochaetia bacterium | reverse complement strand
GATATTGTTTCTAATCTGCAGGATGACCTTAATATAGAGATCCTGTTCCTTCTGGAGCTGCAGATAGTGGCCGATGTTGTTGAGGGTATCCTCCTTGAAGGATAGCATCCCCTGGTCATAATCCCGGGGATTGACGAGGTCCAGGTCCCGTTCCCTAAAATAAACCCGTTTGGTGTTTGCCTTTTTCGCGTTCACCGCCAATTCCTGAACGCAATACACCAGATAATCCTTCAATTCCTCCCGATGAACCTCTTTGAGGAAGACGGAGATTACCTGCTCTATGTACAGCTCTACTTCATGGGGAAGGGCATACGTGGTGATGGTCAGGGGCGCGCCGGATAGAACGGCCCCCCGTATTTTTGCTTCATCGATAGCCAATCCCTGTACTGAAACCATACCTACCTCTGCAATAATTATATAGGGAACTAGTGGATCAGTAAAGGCTCCTGAACCCCTCGGAGAACCGCGCCAGGAGGCTATCGATCTGGGTCTTGGTATTGATACCGAGGCGCTCCAGTACCGCCGGATCGAATTGGTCAAAGCTAATAACGCCGTTCTCGTATTCGCAGAACATATTGGCCAGATACACGGCATCCACCAGGGTCCGGTATTCCGCCGGGGCCGCATCGGGATCATGGTGGTAGCGGATGGCGCTGATCAGGGCTTCGGGGAAATTCCACTTTTCGGCGATCAGGGCGCCTATTTCGGCATGGTTCATCCCGGCGGCGAGGTTCTCAAAGGTGGTGGGGGGAAGGGATTTTTGCTCGCAGAATTCCCGGATATGGCTCATTAAATCCGGGTGGACATTGGCAAAAATGATCTTACCCATGTCATGGAGTATGCCCCCGACATAGGCATCATCCGGAACATCCCCTTTCTTTTGAAAACTTTTCATGAGGCTCACCGCGTAGAAGGCCGTCTTATTGGAGTGTTCCCAGAGAGCCTTCTTGTCGGCGGATTCATCACCCAGGATTTTCTGGGTCCCATAGGAATAGAGCAGGGTCTTAATGCCCTGGAGACCCACCAGTTTAACCGCTTCGACGATATTATTCACCCGCCGGGGGAGCATATACCGGGCGGAATTGACGGTTTTCAGGAGATCCGCGGTAATCGCCGGGTCCATGGCAATTTTCCGGGCAATGGTGACAATATCCGCATCGGGCTGCCTGATGATCTGCTGTATCCGGAGGATATTTTCCGGGAACTGGGGCAGGGAATTCACGTTATCCACAATTGAGGCGGAGAGGGCGGCAATGCTTTCCATCACCCCCTTTTCCATGGGGATACGTATCCGGGCGATAGTTTCCGTTTCGGTACTGCCGATGGCGAAACTATCCTCCCCGAGCCCCATTTTTTTGAGCATCAGCACCAGGATTGAGAGACCCAGGCCGGCGCCCTCGGCCTCGTCCAGCACCAGGGCCATGGCATCCCCCAGCTCATCGTTTTCCCAGTTCAGCCGCTGGTGGATACGGGTCAGCTCGGCGGTACTTACGGTTACATTATTCCGGACCTCAATGGTGATGACATTGTTTTTGATCAGCAGGAGCATCTTGATATAGAGGCCCCGTTCTTTCTGGAGC
>BNUW01000297.1 GCA_025997655.1 Spirochaetia bacterium | reverse complement strand
CTCTACGGTGGGGGGAAACGGTCCGCCCTGGAGTTGGCCCAAATTGGGCAGATTGCGGAGAACATCTACTTCGGGAAGCCCTGCGGCTTAATGGATCAGACCGCCTGCGCATCCGGAGGAGCGGTAGCCATTGATTTTGAGGACCCTGATAAACCCAGGGTGACCCAAATAAACTTCGATTTAGCCGCCGCCGGTTACGCCCTCTGCGTGGTGGACACCCATGGGAGCCATGCGGACCTGACGGAGGATTACGCCGCCATTCCCGCTGAGATGAAAGCCGTGGCTGCCTTTTTCGGCAAGGCGGTTCTCCGGGAAGTGGACCCCCGGCAGGTTCTGGCCCATGCCGCCGAAATACGGAAAGCTGCCGGGGACCGGGCGCTGCTGCGGGCTATCCATTTCTTTAACGAAAACAAGCGGGTGGACGCCATGCGGGAAGCCCTCTTAGCGGCGGATACGGCGCAGGAGGGAACAGCAAAGCTGCAGGCGATTCATACGTTCTTGGACCTGGTTAATCAGTCCGGCAGCTCCTCTGTGGAATTGCTGCAGAACATCTACGCGCCGAAACATCCCGGGGAACAGGGGATTTCAACAGCCCTGGCCCTCACCCGCAGCTTTATTGAAACCGAAACCGCAAGCAGCAATGCTGCCGGCAACGGCGCTTGCCGCGTCCACGGCGGGGGCTTCGCCGGTACCATCCAGGCATATATCCCCCTGGAAAAACTTTCCGCCTACAAAACAAGGATGGAAGAAGTTTTCGGCGCCGGGGCGGTAACGCCGATCCGCATCCGTCCGGTGGGGGCAGTAGAACTAAATTTCTGATACCGCAGTGTCTAAGGCCACCTCCATCATCCGGGTAAAGGTGGTCTGCCGTTCCTCCGCGCTCGTCGTTTCCCCGGTGACCATGCTGTCCGAGATAGTAAGCAGAGCCAGGGCTTCCCGGCCGTATTTCGCCGCTAAGGTGTAAAGTTCTGCGGTCTCCATTTCCACCGCCAGCACCCCCCATTTTGCCCAGAGCTTCCATTCATCGGGGTCTTCGGTGTAGAACATATCCGACGATACAACGGGCCCCACCAGCGGCTGCCATCCCTTTGAGCACGCGATATCCCAGGCTGTCTTGAGGAGGCCCCAGGCTGCGGTAGGGGCGAAGTTCCTGCCCCCAAAACGGATAGCGTTAGCCCCCGAATCGGTGGAGGCCGACAGGGCAATCACCAGATCCCGAAGCTTCACCCCGGACTGCAAAGCCCCGGCAGTCCCGATGCGTATGGCCCGGCTCACGTTATAATCCCGGAACAGCTCATTTAAATAGATAGAAATTGACGGAATCCCCATGCCCGTACCCTGGACGGATACCCGCTTCCCCTTGTACGCACCGGTATAGCCGAAGATGTTCCGCACCGCCGTGTATTGGCGCGGCGCATCCAGGAAAGTTTCGGCGATAAACTTGGCCCGCAGGGGGTCTCCGGGGAGCAATACCGCCTCGGCGATTTCCCCCGGCTTGGCTGCAATATGAATGGACATGGTATCCCCCTAATCTTGCTTAAAAAACTTCATCGTATATTCAAGCTGGTTGATGCCCAGGGTTTGCTCCGCCTGAGCCAGGCAGGCGGCAAAT
>BNUW01000296.1 GCA_025997655.1 Spirochaetia bacterium | reverse complement strand
TCTTCTGCCAGGTACTGGTCAAACCGGGGACCCAGCTCCGCCGCTTTGGTCCCCGGGAGCCGCTGTTCCGCTTTTTCAAACCCTTCCTCGGGACTGGCAAAAAAATCCCCCCGGATGGAGATGGAACGGATAATCCCCTCCGCCGGACCTATGTCCGCCGGACCTGGGTCCGCAAGTTCCGCGGTAATCCGTATGAGCTTACACCCCGCAGGTTTGCCCAGGGCTTCAATTTTCATGGCAGGGTTCCATCCCACGCTTCCAGGGCGTGGTAGCTGGTCCGGGCAAGGGGGGCGGACACCACGGAGGAAAAGCCCCGTTCCCGTCCTGCGCGGCCATAGTCCCCAAATTGTTCCGGCGTGATGTACTCTGCCACGGGGATCTGCTTCAAAGAGGGTTGGAGGTATTGGCCCAGGACCAGAATATCCACATCAGCGTTACGAAGTTCATCCATGGCCGCCAGGACCTCGTCCTTTGTTTCACCCAGCCCCAGGAGCAGGCTGGACTTTGTCCGGGGCACACCCAGGGCCTTTGCCGCCCGCAGGGTTGCCAGGCTTTTGTCAAAGGAAGCCCGGCTGTCCCGAACCCCCTGCAAAGAACGTACGGTTTCCACATTATGGGCCGCCACCTGGAGACCCGCCTCCGCAATAGGGGCGAACTCCCCTTCGGTATAATCCGGGGTGAGGGCCTCGACCTTTATTGCCGGAAGCCTATCCTTGATGGCCCTGATACAGGCGGCAAAATGTCCGGCCCCCCGATCCGGGAGATCATCCCGGTCCACCGAGGTGAGTACCAGGTAGCGCAGCTTCAGTTCCTCCGCCGCCCGGGCAATCCCGTCGCCCTCGTCGTTCCGCAGGGGGCGGCCCTCCCGGCCGGTACTTACCGCGCAGAACCGGCAGCCCCGGGTGCAGACATCCCCCATAAGCATGAAGGTGGCGGTTCCCCGGCCCCAACATTCCCCCTTATTGGGACAATGGGCCTCGTCGCAGACCGTATGGAGCCGGTGTTTTTCCAGGATGCCGCCGACCTCTTTCCAGGTGTCCCCCGAAGGAAGACGCACCCGTAACCATTCAGGTTTTGTTAGGGACTTCACTTATCGGCTTACCGCTTCTCCAGCTTCAGCGTAATAGTCGGCTGATCGCAAATCTCCGCCGGACCGTAGTACTGAATGGCGCCGGGGTAGACAAAGCTGGTCTTGACCGCCCAGGTTTCCCGTTCCGCCGCAAAGGTCTTGAAGGGCTTGCCCTCCAGTTCCACCAGGGCTTTTTTGATAACCGGTTTATCGGCGCCGTGACGGTGCTCCATATTCATCATCATGGTCAGGGGGACCCCGCCGGCTACCCATTGGTCTGCGGGGGCGGTCAGGTTTTTTACGCTGGACAGGTACCCCGTAAGGCCCGAGGCGATAAGCACGAAGGCGCTGAACCCCAGGCTGTAACAGTAGTCGGCGTCGAAGTTGGAGGGGAAAGCGCAGCGGCCCTCGTAACCGAAGAAGTGGCCCAGGGCGCTGAAACTGCCCTTGTAGGTTCCCGCTTTTTTGAGGTCCTTTAACTTTGCTGCGGTCATACCCATGAGCAGTTTTTCTGTTTCGATACGGGATACCTGGACATTGCCGT
>BNUW01000295.1 GCA_025997655.1 Spirochaetia bacterium | reverse complement strand
GGGACGACATGGGGGACACCTTACTCCGGGCAAAAAACCGGCTGGGGGGTGATTTAGTGGTTTCTCCCACGGCGGAAGAAGCTTTTACCAGCGTGGTACGGGACGAACTTTCCAGCTACCGCCAACTTCCGCTCAATCTCTACCATATACAAACCAAATATCGTGACGAGATCCGCCCGCGTTACGGAGTCATGCGGGGCAGGGAATTCGTCATGAAGGACGCCTACACCTTCAACGCCAGCGAAGAAAGCCTGGACGACAGCTATCAGGATATGGGCCGGGCATACCGGAAGATATTCAAACGCTGCGGCCTTTCGGTGATCTCCGTCAAGGCCGATTCCGGCGCTATCGGGGGTGACAATTCCGAAGAGTTCATGGTGGAAAGCGCAGTCGGCGACAACACGCTGATTTTGTGCCCGAAATGCGGCTACGCTGCCAACTCCGAAAAAGCATCCTGCGTTCCCGATGTACCCCTGGCTGTCGACGGCACGCCGCAGGCGGCGACAACCCTGCCCTTGGATGTCAAGGATACACCGGATGTCAAGACCATAGCGGAACTCACGAACTTTATCTGGGATGGACAGAGTATTCCCAAGACCGCGGCGCAATCGTTTATCAAGACCCTGATTTACCGCGTCGTCAACTGCACCTTCGACTTCTCCAATTCGGGCTTTAGCGTGGGGTGCAACGCTGAAAACGGCAAGGACACCTTTGTTGCCGTGGGTATCCGGGGCGACCTTGATGTCAACGAAGTCAAGCTGACGGCGCTCCTTAAAGCGGGGGAAGTTGAGTTGGCCTCCGCATACGATGACGAGCGGCTCACCGGCGCTCCGGTGGGCTTTGCAGGCCCGGTTGGGCTTAGCACCTGCCCGGTTATCGTGGACGAGTCTGTCATGCTCATGCACGACGTGGTGACCGGCGCCCTTGCCAAGGACAAGCACTATGTCCACGTAGAACCCCTGCGCGATTTTACGCCGTTTATGGTCGCCGATGTGCGGCAGGTTGCGGCGGGCGACAAATGCCCCACCTGCGGCGCGGAGTTTTACAGCAAGAAAGGCAACGAACTGGGGCATATCTTCAAGCTGGGCGTTAAATACAGCAAGTCCATGAACGTAAGCTACCTCGACGAGCACGGCAACCGGCAAATCCCCTTGATGGGCTGCTACGGAATCGGCGTCGACCGCACGCTTGCCTCCGTTATCGAAGAACACCACGATGACGCCGGTATCATCTGGCCCATGACCGTTGCCCCTTATCACACGATCATCGTCCCCATCAAATACGACGGAATAGTCAAAACCGCCGCCGATGATCTTACCGCCGCTCTGGAAAAAGTCGGCGTAGAAGTACTGTTAGATGACCGGAACGAACGCCCCGGTGTCAAGTTCAACGACGCGGACCTCATGGGCATCCCCTACCGCATAGTGCTGAGCGACAAAAACCTAAGCCTCTCTCCAACCTGTGCAACCGGTATAAAACCCGCATCCTGGTAAGCGGACGGGTCGCGGCGACATTGGAGGGGCCTCCCGCCGACGGCTTGAAAAGGCTGGGAGTGCTGGTGGATGATGAAAGCGGGGAACGGGAAGAATTTTACGCACTGGAAGATATCGCGTTG
>BNUW01000294.1 GCA_025997655.1 Spirochaetia bacterium | reverse complement strand
AGCAGCGGCTCTTTGTGATCCATGTTGACGGGGATGTCCCCCGGGTATTTATCAATCCCTCAATCGTGGCCACCTCCCAGGAAACGGTTAAGCAGGAAGAGGGCTGCCTTTCCCTCCCCGGGGTCTGGGCCGAGGTGATCCGTCCCGAATCGGTGCGGGTGCAGGCCTGGAACGAAAAAGGCCGGCCCTTTACCATTGAAACCGGCGGTATGCTGGCCCGGGTAATCCTCCACGAATATGATCACCTTGAGGGAACCCTCTTCATCGACCGGCTTCCCGAACTAAGGCGGCAAAAAATCCTCGCCAAATTTGAGAAGAAGCAACAGGCTTAGATGCGGATACTCTTTGCGGGCAGCCCCGCCATCGCCGTCCCCACCCTGGAATCCCTGGTCCGGCTTGGCCTTGTGGGGGTGCTGACCAATGCCGATACCAAGCGGGGCAGGCGCGGCGGCTTGGAGCCCACCGATGTGGGAGCCGCTGCGGATCATCTTTCGGGGACGATGCCGGAGGCGGTGCCTCAATTTAAGCCGGTAACACTCGACGGGGCGGTACGGGATGCAATTGCCGCCCTGAAACCGGACCTGCTGGTAAGCTTTGCCTACGGCCGCATCTTCGGCCCCAAGTTCCTCAGCCTTTTCCCCCTGGGGGGTATCAATATCCATCCTTCGCTGCTCCCCAAATACCGGGGGGCTACCCCCATCCCTGCGGCAATCCTGGGCCGGGAACGGGAAACCGGGGTCACCATCCAGCGGCTGGCCTTGGAAATGGACGCCGGGGACATTCTGGCCCAGGAACACATTCCCCTTGATGGCCGGGAAACCACGGAGTCCTTGAGCGAAATTGCCGCCGAAAAGGGAGCCGAACTGTGTATCAGGGTAATTCGAACCCTGGACAAGGCAGCCGGGAAGCGGCAAAATAATGACGAAGCCAGTTATTGTGGGCTTATCCGCAGCGAGGACGGCCTTATCGACTGGTCCCAGGGGGCGGCGGATATTGACGCGAAAATCCGAGCCTATACCCCCTGGCCGCTGTGCCGGACCGTACACGGGAAGGAAATTCTCTATATACTTGAAGGCGAACCGAGAGCTCACGCCGGAGATGCGGCGCCTGGCGTTGTTTTAGGCATAGACAAAAACGCCGGCATCCTGGTACAAACGGGGGACGGGATTTTAGCGGTACGGCGGCTCCAATATGCGGCAAAAAAAGCGCTTGCCTGGCGGGATTTTCTGAACGGCGCCAGGGACTTTATTGGGGCTCGGCTCACCGGGTAAGGGAAGAGGGAAAAATGGGGTTGCGGAACCGGGCTAAAATGCATATCGATTTGAATTCTATGGAAAAATATGTGGGGAATCATTTGAAGTTCTTCATTTCCCTGACCATAGGGCTCATCGTTTTTGTGGGCGTCATTGCCCTGGCGGTTTTTTTTATGGCCGTCCGGGGGGAAGAGCAGACCATGGTGCCCGATGTACGGGGCATGGAGCTTACCGGGGCGCTTCTGGAACTCCAGGTGAAGGAACTGTACCCGCGGATTCAACTGCGCCACTCCCAGTCCGCCGCCGACCGCGGTATGATCCTGGAGCAAAGCCCCGAGGGGGGGACCATCGTCAAGGCGGGCCGGCGGATC
>BNUW01000293.1 GCA_025997655.1 Spirochaetia bacterium | reverse complement strand
CCTCCACTTCCTGTTTCTTCTCATCGGGGAGGCCATCATTGGAATCATCCTCGGGTTCTACCTCACCCTGATCTTCTCCGCATTCTCCACCGCCGGTCAGTTCTTCTCCCTCCAAATGGGCTTCGGCGCCTCTGAAACCTTCGATCCCCTGGCGCAAATAGAAAACCCTCTGATGGGCCAATACCTGAACCTGGTAGCAATGCTGGTATTCATTTCCATGGGCGGCTTTTCGGAGCTGTTCCTGGGCGGGTTCTGGCGTTCCATCCAGTCCATCAGCGCTTATTCTTTGGTTACCGGCCGGGAAGCGGTGGTGGGCGTCCTTCTCCGCGGCCTTACCCAGGTGTTTTTGGACGCCATCGTGATCAGTATGCCTATCCTGGGAACCCTCTTCCTCACCTCCCTGAGTACGGGGCTCATCTCCAAGGCGGCCCCGCAAATCAACATCCTCACCGAGGGCTTCCCCATTTCCATCACCGTGGCCTTTGTCCTCATCATCGCTACCATGCCCTTCATGGTGGAAGCCTTCGCCCGGGTGGTACATGTCGGGTTTGCGAACATCGAAACCCTATATACCCGGATTGGTGTGCAGATAGGGGGCGGCTCATGAAGGGAAGAGAGATGAAGAGAAGAGTAAACACAGAGAGCACAGAGATTACACAGAGAACACAGAGGAAGAAAAAAAGCAGAAGGGGAAATACCTTAAACTTCCATCCTCCCTCCTTTCTTCCTCTGTGTTCTCTGTGGTCTTCCCTCTGTGTCCTCTGTGTTAAAATTCTTCTTCTTCTCAGGCTAAACGACGCCAAGCGCTCATCTGCGTCGTCGGCCCTCCGCATCGACCTCCAGTGGTTTGCCGCAGAGGATGAGGGCCGTACCGAAGAACCCACCGAGTACAAGATACAGAAAGCCCGTGAGGAAGGCCGGGTTGCCAAGAGCCAGGAGCTTATCGGCGCGCTGGTGCTGCTCCTGCCCGCGCTGGCTATCTTTTTCCTTGCCCCATCCATGCTGAGGACCTTCGTAGAGATGCTGCGTTTCTACTTTCTCCGGGCGGCGGAGTTGGACCCCATCACCGACGGGATCGTGGCGAAGGCCTTTTTCAGCTACCTGGCCCGGCTGGCCCTGCCCATCGTGTCGGTGGCCATGGCGTCGGCCATTTTTGCCAATGTGGTGCAGACCGGTTTCCTCTTTGCCACCAAGCCCATCATCCCGGACTTTTCCAAGGTGGTTCCCCGGCTGGGCAAGTACTTCCAGAAGATCTTCTCTACGGACGGGCTTTTCAATTTCGTTAAGTCCATCGTTAAGATGGGCATCATTGGAGGGGTGGCCTTTTTTCTGATCCGCTCGGAGATTAAGCAACTGGCGAACCTTCAAACCGCGAGCCTCCAGACCGGGGTGACTACCGTGGCGTCCCTGGCCATCCGGATGCTGCTCATTGCAGCCCTTTTACTATTGCTGCTTTCCATCCCGGACATGCTCTTCCAGCGCTGGCAGTACCGGGAACAATTGAAGATGTCCAAGCAGGAAGTGAAGGAAGAGCGGAAGATGTACGAGGGCGATCCCCTGGTCAAGAGCCGGCTGCGGCAAAGAATGCGGGAACTTCTCAGCCGGAACATTGCCGTCACGGTACC
>BNUW01000292.1 GCA_025997655.1 Spirochaetia bacterium | reverse complement strand
CCCGTATGCGTGAAGGTTATAATCCCCTTCAAAATCCATGGCTATTTTGTCAATATTTTCCTGAAAAAGATATTGCCTGAAAGCAGCCAGGTCCGCCTCGGTTTCAATGAATGTAAAATCATCCATGACTATTTCCCCCTTGTAAATCCGCCGCCGCAGGATACCCGCCCAGGGACCGGGCGCTTCTTACGGCATCCAGTATCGCCGCTTCCATTGCTGCGGCGCAGAGTATCCCCGCCGCATCCACCGTTGCCGCCGTTTTGCCGGTACACAGGGCAAAGACCGTGTCGCCGTCGAAGATCGAGTGGGCCGGCCGGATAGCACGAGCTATCCCGTTCTGCCCCTGGGCGGCGAGCCGGGCCGCTCCGGCTTTGTCCAATGCGGCGTTAGTAATGATGCAGCCCAGGACCGTGTTGCCATTAGCTTTACTGTCGATGGCCCCGCTGAAAACGTCCTTCCCTTCACGGTATTCCTCCAGGATGATCCGCTCACTGTCCGCAAAGTTCCGGCGGTCATCGGTAAGGGCTCCCGCAATGATAGCGCCCTTAGAGGTAACATCCCCTACGCAGTTTACCGCCGCTATTGCCCCGGCTGTAAGGTCCCCGTAACGGAAGGCGGCGGCGCCTATACCGCCCTTCATGGCAAATTCGATTCCCCGTACCTTGCCCACGGTTGCGCCGGTTCCTGCGCCGAAGTTCCCGCTTTGGAAGCGCTCTCCCCGGAAGGCGTTTTCGCAGGCGGCGTACCCCATGGCGGCGTTGGGGCGGATACGGTAATCGCCATTTTTTAGATCGAAGAGGACGGCGGCGCATACGTTGGGGACCCTGGTCACCCCCACATCCCGGCCTATGCCCTGCTCTTCCAGGAAGCGCATCACGCCCCCTGCCGCGTCCAGGCCGAAGGAACTGCCCCCGGACAGTAATACTGCGTGAACATGTTTCCGGTTGTTGATGGGGTTGAGGGCATCGGTATCACGGGTGCCGGGGGAGCCGCCCCGGATGTCCACGCCGCAGACCGCCCCTTCTTCGCAGATGATGACGGTGCAGCCCGTGGCAGCCTCCTGGTTTTGTGTTTGGCCTATGCGGAAACCGGTGATGTCCCGGATATTAATTGCTTCCATTACCCTGCTCCAGCAGCCGGTGTACCGTTTCAATAATCGTATCCAATTCCGCAAGTGCGCCCTTACCCAGATCGCCGCAGGCAAGCCGTGATGTTCGGGGCTCCACAAAATGATAGCCTAAGAGGCGTAGCTTTTTGATATTATCCCGGGTGATAGGGTTTTCATACATGGCGGTGTTCATGGCAGGGCACAGTACCACGGGCTTTTTCTGTATCGCCAGGATCACCGTGCTCAGCATGTCATCGGCGATACCCGCGGCAATCTTGGCGATGATGTTGGCGGTAGCCGGAGCGATCATGGCAAGGTCCGCCTGCTGAGCCAAAGAAACATGCCGCACATCTTCGTAGATACGCTCATCAAACATTTCTGTGTACACCTTATTTTTAGTGAGGGTCTGAAAGGTGATGGGGGTGATAAACTGCCGCGCCGAGGCGGTCATGATCACATGGACCGCATGTCCTTCCTTAGTCAGGATATTAGCGATATCCGCGCCTTTATACGCAGCGATGCTGCC
>BNUW01000291.1 GCA_025997655.1 Spirochaetia bacterium | reverse complement strand
GAACTGGCTCCAGTATGAAACCGATCTTCCCCAAGGGCGGGGAATGGTCTATACTCTCTTTATGCACGATCTGATAGTTTCCCGCAGTTTTCTTCGCAGTATGGCCATATTTCTCGGTTTCTGTGTGTGGGGCCTCGGCGGCTTTGCCGGGCTTTTTGCGGAGGACGCAGTCGCAGATAGCGCCGCCGTACATGTACCGGAGGCTTGGATTATCGCCATACGGGGGGACATTGAGCCCTCCATGGTTACCTTTGTCCGCCGGGAAACACGGCGAGCCCTGAGCCAGGGCGCGGAATTCATCATTTTCGAGATCGATACCTTCGGGGGCCGGGTGGATTCGGCCCTGCAGATTACTTCCTTTATCATGTCCATACGGGAAGCTAAAACCGTGGCCTGGGTAAGCAACAGCGCTGAGTCCATGGGGGTAAGCTGGTCCGCCGGGGCGCTGATCGCCCTTTCCTGTACGGATTTGTACATGGCTGGGGGGACCTCCATAGGCGCGGCGGCGCCGGTAACCCTTGGTCCCGGGGGCGCCGCCGAAGGCGCCGGGGAAAAGGCGGTGGCGGCGATCCGGTCCCAGATAGCGGCATTGGCGGAACGGAACGGTTACCCCGTGGGCATAGCCCTGGCCATGGTGGACTATGACGTGGAACTCTGGGAAGCGGTGGTCGATGGCCGCACCGTGGCGCTGACCCTGGCGGAACTGGAGCGGCTTGAGAAGGAGGAGGGCAAAGTGGAACGGGTCGGCATGATTTCGGCACCCGGGAAACTGCTCTCCCTTACCAGCGGAGACGCCTACCGCTACGGCCTCAGTGCGGGCATCGCCGATACCCGGGAAGCCCTGCTGGAAAGCCTGGGCGCAGCGCCGGCTGCGGAGGAAAGTACCCCCGGCTTTGCGGATACGGCACTTTCTATTGTAAGCTCCGCCCCGGTCCAGGTCATCCTCATCATCCTGGGCCTGGTGATGATCTTTCTGGAAATTAACTCCCCCGGTTTCGGTATATTCGGTCTTGTAGCCATCATCGCCTTTGCCGCCGTATTTGGTTCCGGTTTCCTCCTTGGCCGGGTCGGTTCCCTGGAACTGATCCTCTTTCTGGCGGGAATCGGGCTCCTGGCGGCGGAGATATTCATTCTCCCCGGCTTTGGGGTAGTGGGCATTTCGGGGATCATCGTCATCGGCCTGTCCCTGATACTTTCCATGCAGGATTTCCTCATCCCCAACAATGACTGGGAGTGGGACCTCCTGGGCCGTAACGCCGTGGTGGTATGCGCGGGAATTCTCGTTGCCATTACTGCTATCGCCATAATTGCCCTCATGGGCCCAAAGATTAGGATATTCGACCGCCTTACCCTGCACAGTAGTATTACCGGGACTGCGGGCGGGCCCGATCCGGATGCGGCGATCACAAAACCGGTGGATACCGGGGATGACTACACCAATCTAATAGGCAAAACCGGCAGGGCTGTTTCGACCCTGCGTCCTTCGGGGAAGGCGGAGATTGAGGGCCGGACCTATGTGGTGGAAACCGATGGGGTGTTTATTGAAAGCGGAGCGCCTGTTGCGGTTATCCGGGTCCAGGGAAACCGGGTTGTGGTGGGGCCGGATAAAGAAGGATTATCGTAAAGCTCTTCGGAGTATACTATAAAAAGACCTAAAGACGTTA
>BNUW01000290.1 GCA_025997655.1 Spirochaetia bacterium | reverse complement strand
CGGTCATCGTAGGCCCATTTCGTCCCCGTCATGTTGTAGGCGGCGTACTCCCCCTGCTTCTGTGCGTTGGGCCAGATGCCGGAAAGTCCTGCGGCGTCACCGGCGGCGTAGATACCCGGGACATTGGTGGCAAGGTAATCGTCCACCACCACTCCACGCTCAGTTTTGATACCGCTGCCTTCGAGGAACGCTATAGCGGGCCGCACCCCAACAGCCATGACCACCATGTCGCAGGGTACGCTATCGTTGCCATCAAGCTCAACCGCAGTAATGCTACCATTACCATCGCTCTTGGTACCAACTACTTTCCGGGCCAGAAGGAACTTCACCCCTTTCTCCTCAAACTTCTTCTGATACGCTTCTGCGGCGTGGGCGTCAACATTGATGGCCAGTGCCGATGGCGCCATTTCTATAACCGTAATTTTCTTCCCCAGTTCCAGCAGGGCATAACACGCGTCCAGCCCCACCAGCCCGGCGCCGATGATGGCGACCTTCTCCGCGTTTTTTGCGCAGGCCGCTATGGAGCGGGCGTCGGAAAGGTGGCGGAGGCCGAATGCGTTCTTTGCGGTCCGGAGGTCCCCAATGGGAGGCGTCACGCTATTGGCCCCGGTAGCGATAAGGATGGTGTCCCCGGAGGCAATCTTTTCATCCCCGGCATAGACAGTTTTACTGTCCGCATCCAGGCGGGTAAGGGTTTTTCCCTTTATCCACGTAACATTTTTTTGTTCCAGGAGATCATCGTTAATAAAATTGATACTCTTCGCGTCCCGTTCCCCGGAGATGAACCGGTGGAGCATACACCGGGAGTAAACTTCCGTATCCTCGGAAACGATGATGATTTCGTCATCGGGTTTTTCCTTCAAAATCCTGTGGGCAGCGCTGATGCCTGCGGCGCCTGCTCCTAATATCAGATGTTTCATGCGTATGCCTCCTCAACATGGATGGCCTTTTTTGGACAGACCCGTACGCAGTTCGGCCCCTCAGGGTCATCTTTACAGAAATCACATTTAAGGATGCGCGTATGGGTTACCCTGTCGGGCTTGATGTTCCCGTAGGGGCAGCTCATGACGCACATAAAGCAGACGCCGCAGCGTTTTTCGTCGTACTGCACATGCCCGGTTTCCGGGTCTTTTGCCAGGGCTCCGGACATACAGGCGCCTGCACAGTCCGGTACGGAGCAGTGGCGGCAAAAGATCGGGAAGTAGCCTTTTTTACCATTAGCAACGATGGTGTGCCGGGCTTCGTTTTTGGGATCAAGAAGGTCAAGGTCATAGGTAGTCCCCGGCGTTTCACGATGGGCTTGCATACAGGCGACCGTACAGTTCTTACACCCATCGCACTTTTCCTGATCGATAAAAATTCGTTTCATGATCAGCCCCCCTAAATCTTCAAGGCCCTGCGTTTTTCCTGGATGATCTTCTCAAGCAGGTCCGCAGATTCTTTAGCGTCCGAGTTGATAATCACCTGGCCGCCGGTGAGGGACTTCATGTCCTCTGTCAGCACTTGAACAGCAACCTTACTGCCGGTGATGAATGGCGGCAATCCCAGGTGGAGGGGCAGCCCCAGAGCGAGGCCGAAACAGCCATCCGCCAGGGCCTGCTCTTCCAGCCATTGCGCGGCAGAAAGTACCAGGGGGAGCTGGGGTATATCAATGTCAAGGGCCTCGGCCA
>BNUW01000289.1 GCA_025997655.1 Spirochaetia bacterium | reverse complement strand
GCCGCCGGTGAACTCAAACACGGCCCCATCGCGCTGGTGGACACGAACACGCTGGTGGTCGCCATTGCCACACAAACCGCCTTGTTTGACAAAATCGCTTCCAACATCCGCGAAGTCACCTCCCGCGGCGCAGCATCCCTGGTCATCACCTGGGAAGGCGAAAGCGCCTTCGCCGCCATCGCCGACGAAGTGTTTACCATACCAAAAACCGAGGACTGCCTTTCGCCGCTCCTGTCGATAATTCCCGCGCAGCTTTTCGCGTACTACTGCGCCGTCCAGCGCGGCAACGACCCCGACAAGCCGCGCAATTTGGCAAAAAGCGTTACGGTGGAGTGACCGCAATAATTAACCACGAACAGCACGAACTAAATGAACTTTCGTGTTTTTCGTGGTTAATTGAGCCATTTCCAAAATAGAAGAATTTTTAACCACGAAGGGCACAAAGTACACGAAGGAAGAAGGGCTCTTTAGTTTTTCTTTCTTTTCTTCCCTTTGTGTCCTTCGTGTCCTTTGTGGTTGTTTTTCTTATCTTCATCTTTATTTTGGAACTGGCTTAGATACCAGCTTGTAAAATCGCTCGCTGTCTTCCCGCGCAATTTTGACGAACTGATTGTCTTCGAGGCGGCCCAAAACCGCGTCCCGTTCGGCATCGTTCCGGTAGGTAACGGCACGGAAGGGGTCGGCGTAGTCTTTGTGTTTTGTTTTATATACCTGTTCCTCAATAAAGCGGCGGGTTTTTACGCTCTCTGCGACAAAATCCTTCCATTGCTCCGCACCGATAGTTTCGCCCGTCAGTAAGCGCAGGACTTGCAACGCGTTGAGCGCCTTGTCCAGCGGGTATTCATGCCGGAGCTTCTCATACTCGGCGTGTATCGCGTCCCACGAGGCGAGGCTTCCTTCACGGATTGCGGTGCGGAGCGCGGCGGCTTTTACGCCGGGTACAAGCTGACCGCCGAGATTTACCCAGTCAAAGGATACGGCATCGGGGTGCGCCGTCTGGAAGCGCAAAAAATCGCCGCCGCCCGCAGCCGCAAAATATTCCAGCAGTGTTTTTACCGCATAGTATACCAGCATTTCACGGTACGCCGCGTATCCCCGGCTTAGTTTGATGATTTTAACCGGCTGCGGGGAACGTTCCAGCACACGGGGCCCGACCATGAGTGCCGCGTCTTCATCGCTCAAGGAAACATCCGCCGCCGCCGCCCATGTTTCGAGGAGTGCGCGTGCGCGGATAATTTCCGCAACCGTGTCCGGGGCAAGGTATGCCGTTTCAATCGCCTGCACTTTGAAAACCCGTTTGTCACGGTTTTGAAATTTCCAACTGTTGCGTTCCAGGGCGTACATATTGTAGAGCCACCAGTAGGCGGGCATCACTTCACGCTGGGTATTGTCGGCGCTCGTGGTCACCAGGCTAAAGGGCAGCGGGATATTGAGTTCCGCAGGATAGTTGCCCTTTGAGATCAACGTAAAACTTGCGAAACGGCAATTATGCTTGAGGGTGCTCGAAAGCCCCGGCCAAAAACCGCGCCCCGCAATAATTTCACCGTCGTTTCCGCGGCTATTGTGGTTTGAGCCGACCGTCGCCCCCGCCGCAAGGTTCGACTGCCCCATGATCATCGTGGCAATTAAAAAAGAATTGTTGTGATGCTGTTAGTGGGCGGGGAACACCAAATTATTGAGCACCTCGCA
>BNUW01000288.1 GCA_025997655.1 Spirochaetia bacterium | reverse complement strand
GGGGATTAGCGCCGAAGGTACTGCCGTGGTCCCCTGACTCAAATACGCAGGCGGCCTTTTCGCCCGCCAGGACCGCGCCCACGGGAACACCCCCGGAAAGGCCCTTCGCCAGGGTGACGATGTCGGGTTTGATACAGAAGCCATGTTCGTCATGGCAGGCTTCGCAAGCCAGGAAGGTTCCGGTACGGCCCACCCCGCATTGGATTTCGTCAAACATAAGGAGGATGTCCCGTTCGGCGCACAGTTTTGCTGCGGCGGCAATATACTCCGCGGTTTGGGGCATGATCCCGCTTTCACCCTGAATAGCCTCAATAAGCAGCCCCGCCACAGTATTTCTGTCCAGCGCCTTATCCAGGGCGTCTATGTCACCGCCGGGTATGTAGAGGAAGCCTTCGGTAAAGGGACCGAAATCCCGGTGAAACTTATCCTGCCCCGTGGCCGCCAGGGTAGTGATGGTCCTCCCATGGAAGCTGCCCCGCAGCGTTACTATCTGATGCCTGCCGGGCCCGTATTTTTTCAGCGAATATTTCCGCGCAATTTTACAAGCCCCTTCGTTAGCCTCCGCCCCGGAATTCCCCAGAAACACCTTCCGCATCCCCGCTCCGGAACAGGCCGCCACAAGCTTCTCCGCAAAGGCCGCCGACACATCGCTCTGGTAATAGTTACACACATGGTTAAACTTCGCCGCCTGATCCGCAATAGCCTTCACCAGCGGCGGGTACCCGTGCCCCAGGCAGTTCACCGCGATACCCGCCGTAAAGTCCAGGTAGCGTTTCCCCTCAGTATCAGTGAGCCAGGAACCATTGCCGTTAGTAAAAGTAACCGGCAACCGATGATACGTATTCATAAAAACATCCATACCCTCTCCTTAGAAAAGTGTGCCCCAAATAAATTTACCGGGGGGTCCTGTCAGCCGGAAAGTATGGGGCCCCCCAGGGGTACCCCCCATACTTTCCACTGCCACCCCCAATACCATTTGCCGGGGGCACACTTTTCTACCCTCCTCGCCAACATTTACGCTCCATGCCCAACACAAAAGCTATGCGCTCCAATAGGAACAATGATTGCTGTATGCCCTCAACATTAACGCGGACATCGCCGCCGCCGAAATTGCCGTGGCCATCAAGGCGGAGAAACTCGTCCTGATGACCGATGTACAGGGCATACTGCGGAATATCCAGGACCCGGACTCCCTCATAAAGCAGCTCTCCCGTGAGGAGCTTGAGAACCTTAAAAAAACAGGCGTCGTGAGCAAGGGGATGATTCCCAAGACGGATTGCTGCAGCCTTGCCCTGGACGGCGGGGTCAGGAAGGCACATATCATTGATGGGCGGCTTCCCCATGCGTTGCTGATAGAATTGTTTACGGATGAGGGGATAGGGACGATGATTGAGGGATAGGGATTATGATTGAAGGATAAACTCGTTGGCAAAGACAGAAAAGAATGCCGGAGAATATTACTGGGGGTCCTGTCAGTAGGAAAAGAATGGGACCCCCCGGAGGGTCCCCCCATTCTTTTCCTACCGCCACCCCTAATACTATTACTGGGGCATTCTTTTCTGCCGTTGGTGGGGTAATCATTGTCCCTATTGGGAGGCGCTTAGGTTTGTGGAGGGCATACAGCAATCATTGTTCCTATTGGAGCGCATAGCTTTTGTGTTGGGCATGGAGCGTAAATGTTGGCGAGGAGGGTAGAAAAGTGTGCCCCC
>BNUW01000287.1 GCA_025997655.1 Spirochaetia bacterium | reverse complement strand
TTGAGAAGACCAGAATGAGGAGCACCAGGGCCACCACCAGGAGACGATGGGAGAGGCAGTAGTCCAGGGAGGTGCGGTATTTATTTTCCATGCCCTTGAAAAAGTTTTCCATGCCATCGTCGATCCGTTTTAGCAGCGGATTTTTCATCGGCTTCTGTTTGCGGGTATTCAGTTTGAGGATGGAACCGCAGAGGCTGGGCACCAGGGTTACCGCTACCACCAGTGAGCAGATCAGGGAAATTACCACCGTAAAGATAAGATCGCTGAAGAGCTGGCCCATTTCCTTAAGGTCGTTCTTGTAGATGATCAGGGGGATGAACACACAAAGGGTGGTGGCGGTGGAGGCGATAATGGCCCGCAGCATTTCCCGGCTCCCCAGGATGGCGGCAATATCCGCCTTGGCTCCCCGTTCCCGGTAGGTGTGAATATTTTCCAGTATCACAATGGATGCGTCCATGGTCATGCCCATGCCCATGATGAGGCCGGTCATGGTGAGGAGGTTCAGGGTAAAGCCGAATACCGCCATGAACATGATGGTAAGCAGTATGGAAATAGGGATGGAAAGGCCGATGATGAGGGTCCCCTTGATATTACGGAGAAACAGAAATAGTAACAGCATAGCCAGGATCGCTCCCTGCATAGCGTTACTGTACACCTGGTTCATGGTGGCCCGGATCATGGTGGTGTTATCCGAAAGCACGTCCAGGGTGATGCCCCGCGGCAGGGAGGTGTTGATCTCCGTCAATGCCGCCCGCACCCGGTCGGCCACCTGTACCTGGTTACTGTCACTTTCGCTGGTAACCTGGATGTAGACGCCGCTCTGGCCGTTCACGTACACCCTCGCCGCATTATCGTTGTACCCCAGGCTCACATCGGCAATGTCCTCCAGCCGCACCACCTGGGACCGGTTGGCAGAAGATGCCGCAGTGCCGCTTATGTTTACTGTTTTGACCACCAGCCGCTTGATCTGATCCAGGCTGACCAGTTCCTCCTGGGTCATGATCTGGTATTCCCTGGTCCCCCGGCGCAGGTTTCCCCCGGAGGAGAGTATGCTCTGTCCCTTTAGTGAGCTTGAAACATCGTTCAGGGTAAGGTTGAAGGCTGCCAGCCGGTTCAGGGATACCGCCACCTTAACTATCTGGGTGGTTCCTCCGGTAACCTCCGCTGCGGCAACTCCGTCGACCCGCTCAATGCCGGCCTGGATCTCGTCCTCCGCAAAGATGCGCAGTTGGTCCGGCGGGTAGTTGCCCCGCACCACCAGGCGCATGATGGGCATGGCGCTCATGTCGAAGCGCCGCACCGTTGGTGTTTCCACCCCGTCCGGGAGGGAGTTGACCAGCCGGTTGAGCAGGGTTTGCGCGTCGGTCATGGCCTTGTCCATGTCGGTACCGTAGGCAAACTCCAGGTTGATAAAGCTGGACTCAAACTGGGAGTTGGAGGTGATGTTGGTAAGGCCCCGGGAAGCGGTAAGGGATCGCTCCAGCCGCTCGGTAACGTTACGTTCCACATCCGTGGGACCCGCTCCGGGGAAACGGGTAAAGACCGACAGCACCGGTCTGGCCGTTGATGGGTAGAGGTCCACCGCGAGGTTGGGGATCAGGGTGGCCGCTATGCCCAGAGCAAGGGCGTACAGTATCACTATCGTGACCGGCCGTTTGACCGAATATCCCGCTATGTTCATCCCTGCCCCCTACTCCACAACCCGGACCGGG
>BNUW01000286.1 GCA_025997655.1 Spirochaetia bacterium | reverse complement strand
TTCCAGGAAGGGGCTTCGCAACTGGGCGGCGCTGCGGACACTCCACTCCCCGGCGGCGCCGCCTTGGCTGGATAAAAAGCTCCAGAGTTCCCGTGCGGGGGGCAGTCTGCCGGTACCATTCAGGGCGGCGCCCAGATAATAGATGGTTTTGTAATACTCCACTTCTTCGATATAGGCGCGCAAAACAGGCCGGCGGGGAGTTTCCGCTATGAGCGCGTCCAGGGTGGTAAAGGAAAAGTCGAACTGGGCCTTGATGATTTCCTCAATCAACACGGTATTCTGAATCAAAAAGGCAAAAAGCAGGTGCTGTACCCCCAGGTCATACCGGCCCGCAGCATGATAGTAGAGCCCCAAAAGCCGGTGCGCCCGTTCCACATCCTGGTTATTGAAGCGGTAGAGGGTCAAAAACCGGCCCACCCCGTCATTCTCCAGGGTTCGCATCATGGCAGCCCTGATAAATGACTCAGACCTTCGGTCTGCAGAATCCTGGGACCACAGGGTATCCCGCTGCACTATCTCCAGCAGCCGTTTTTCCATGGCGGTATATTCCCGTCTAAGCCGGTGGGTATCCGCGATTTTATACAGGATTTCCAGGTCAAACCCCGGGGTTTCCAACCGCGACCGCTGTTCATAGGCCTTTTCGTACTGCTTCAGGGCAATCCCCAGTTCGCCCTCCACCCGGTAGGTCTCGCCAATCCAGTATTCGGCCTCCGGGAAGTCCTTAAACCGGCCAATCGTCTCCAGCGCCCTCATGCCGGACGGGGGCTCCTCAATCGTAATCCTTAGAGAATCCCTGGGCGTCCGGTAATACAATTCATCCAGGGCCGCCCTCGCGTCTAAGAGCCCCCGCTCCGCAATATACGGCTCAATCAATTCCAGGGAATCCCCCATGCGGCGAACCTCCGGCAGGGACAGGAGGGAGATCATATCCTGCTCCATCCGGGTATACATGGCCCGCCGCTGATCACGGGCTTCTTCAAAGGCAGTAAGCGCCTCTCCATACTCCCCACTTCGGAAATGGAGCTTCCCCCGTTCCAGGGTATACCAATAGGGACGGCTCCCCCTGGCCTGCCCAAAGGCAAAATTGAGTATAAGCGCCATAAGAAAGCTAAAACAGATTGCCTGTTTCATCGTTCCTCAGTTTACAACTTTTCAAGCTCTTCCCGGAAGGGCCTGCTGGCATAGCCGGGTGGAAGGGGGCATGTCGGGCGCTCATGCGGTTGGGGTCAGACCAAAGGTCTGCATCCACTCCGGGAGCCCGGCCCCAGGGGGCCCGAATAGGTCTCCCTACGCGGGGAAACCCAAATGCATTCGACCCGCCACGCCCCCTTCCACCCGCTGCGCCGTCATATATCGCCAAAAGGCCGCTCCCTGCTACCGGTCTCCCCGAAAGGGCCTGCCGACATAGCCGAAGGTTACTATCTCGTTGGCAGCCATTTTATGCTGCACCGGCTCTATTAAAAAACAGTGCCTGCTCAGAACGGAAGCGGAAAGGAAAGGTCAAAAAAGAAGCCCTCGAAACGGCGTGAGGGGATTTTGTCCGAAAAGGAATAGGCATTGCAACGATACGCGTCCTCCCCGTAGATAAACACCATGACGATTTTATACAGTGGGTCGATAACCACGTATTCCTCGACACCGGCCTGGTGGTATAGATTCAGCTTGATAACCAGGTCATGAGAACGGTTTTGCGAGAGGATTTCAATGACCTCCGGCGG
>BNUW01000285.1 GCA_025997655.1 Spirochaetia bacterium | reverse complement strand
AAACACGTTTAAAGAAGTGGCGCAGCAGTGCTGAAGCTATAATATCAAATTTGAAACGCGGTTTTGACCTGAGAAGATGTATGTGGAAAGGCAGCGCTCATTTTGACCAAAAAGTATATTGGAGCGTAATCTGTTATAACATACGTGTCATGGCGGCGCACGTTCTGGAAACATTCCAGCTTGCCTTTTACCAGTATATCCGTATGTTGTTCGTATATCGAAACTATTTTTTCATTATTAGGGACCTTTTCTCCCTTGATCTCGTGCCGATAGGTAATCGAAAATACTTTTTGCGCGACGGGCAAGAAGTTCTCTATTAATACTATAACCCCCATCGCGAGAGGGGTTAGACCCATATAAACGGACTTTTTTTTTACCACATTTGACAGCTGGTTTATCGTCTTGGTGAAAGTTACCAACTGTTTTTTGAATAGTTTTACCCGCTTATCATCTGTCTTGGCATTGTTGATTTTGAAACAGGTCTTCTTTGCGTCAATCAAATAATTCCGATAATCAACACCGTCTATCTCTTCCTTCAGTTGCGATAATAAACGGTGGCTTTCTTTTATACAATCCCAAACAAGTGCATTGTTTGTCGGATAATGGATGTTTGTTTCCACTGCTGTGCTGTCTTCCACTATTTTTTTCAAATCTTCATACCCAAGCCCTATTGCAATTTTGTTTATCCCCACCATTAATTTATCAAGACTATCCGCCGTGATTCTTGATATATATTTTTGCCAGGTCTTTTCACTGAATAGTTTCCCTTCCAACTTCAAAAACTTTTCACATACCCTTGAGTCGTCCTGCTGTTTGTCAAATTCTTCGTAATCTACATGCCGGATCTCTTTATAAATTGCGCCGCGAACTATTTGTTCGACACTCGGCATGTCTTTCCTGCCAAAATTGCTTTCAGAACTGCCACGGCACACATCGTCCTTCATCATCCGTATTATCTCAGGGTGTTCTTCCAGCACTGTATCAATAAGGGCAATTTCCGGAAATCGTGCCCAATTGGCATCTTCAAATTTTAACGTTAACGGTTCAAATAGCTTGTTCATGCCCTGTTTATAGCATTTTATGGCCTTTTTGTAAACAGGCTTGACTTTATAGACGGACTCTAAATAAAGCCCGGTCTATTGGACGAAGGTCCTCAAAACCGGGCCGGTGTTCTTTGCACCGCCGGACGCGAACGCCCGGCGGTCTGACCGCTTTTGAACCGTTTAGCTATTCTGCGTCGAATTCCGCTTCGGCTTCGGCATCGGCAAATTCAAGCTCAATTTCTCCCTCAGCGCTAATTGATTTTGAGAGAGGATCACCAACCCTGTAAAGTTTTTTGCCCTTACGAACATACTGATCTTTGGGGGTAGCATTATAAGAAGCAACAGTACCAGAGCTAACTGTGTCATAGGTAAGGGTAATTACCGACTTGCTTTTTTCGTAGGTGCCTGAACCGGTCCAAGTATTACTACCAGTGACGCTCTTAACCTCAAACTTTTTACCTGCTTTTAAGGTAAGTGTTGTTTTGGTCCCGTTTTTATCAAGCGTATACTCACCGGTGTCGCATGCCGCCAAAACAAACCCTACGGCCATCGCCATGATGACCATGCCAAACAGAAACTTCTTTCCATGTTTCATAGAAAAATCCTTTGTGGTCTTTCCCACCGTCTTTTTTCAGCATTCATACGAACACTGTATTGCCATCGGGTAGCCCCGAAAATGCCCAGACAAACTGCTAGGG
>BNUW01000284.1 GCA_025997655.1 Spirochaetia bacterium | reverse complement strand
ATCCTTGATGGGATTTACCTTTATGAACTTTTCAAAAACAACGAGGGAGGATCATGAGGAATAAGACAAAGACATGAAGGTTTTCATGTCTTTTAGTTTTCGACATCAAAATAACATGGGTTGTAGAGAAAGTAAATTGTATAAGCCTGAAAATGTTGTTCTTTTGAAGAAAAATGCTCAAAAATCACCCGGTCGGGTGATTTACGGAAGGAAAATTGTGACCCATGCTTATAGAACGGGAAGAGAAAGTGATTGGCAGATTTTTAGAGTCGGCAATAAAAATGTTGGAATTAGGGAAAACCCTTAGAGACGATGGCTATGAGGTGTGATTAAATTTGATTATTGCGCTAGATACGTAGATACAACGGGAATGAACCATACGATTATTGATTGTATGGATGGCACAATATTTTTAATGAGGAAGAAAGACGGCTACCGGATGAACATATAACCCGGCATGGAAAAACAAGTACACTTTTGGAGGAAAACGTATGCTAATGAACATCAAACAAGCGGCTGGAGAACTGGGTATCTCCGAAATAACCGTCCGGCGGCTGATTCGCCTGAGACGTATCCCGTACCGGAAAATTGGCGATATCTATCGTTTTACTGATGATGATATTGCACAATTTCTTATCATTTCTCGCGTCCCTGCGATACAACAGGAGGATACCCTATGCAAAAAACAGACATAAACGCCAAAACACTGTTTGAACAAATCAGCACGGATATTGAAAAAGAACTGAAAGCGGTTCCAACTCACGGTAAAATCTGCTTTGAGTTGACGTTTCGTGATTGCCACCTGCAACGGCTTCTGACTACACGGGAAGTGAGCCATCTGTATGAAGGGGGCGATAAATGAACATGAGGGAAGCCATCAAATTACGCTGTCTCGACTGCGTTGGGAAAAATTGCGACGTTATGGGTTGCGAATTATTCAACAAAGGAAAAAGGGGTTGCTATGGGGATCGGAATGTGGCGATACACCGGTACTGCCGTGGATGTATGAATGGAAACCGTATCAATGAATGTGCCGCAGTATCGTGTTCCATCTACCAATATCGGGAAACGGTAACGAATAATCTGCATGTCGATTTCCTGCCGGTTACTACGCATTTTGGTATTGGAGGAACATCTCCCTGTGTGCCGCCTTCCGATCTGTTGTAAGGATTGTGGTAGCTATTTTCCGGCATGGTATCGTGCGCTGATGTGTGCGGTACCAGGCTGTTTTTTCTCGGGGTTTCCCCACGCCCCTTCCCGTTAGGGTCGTCAAACGACAGAATTACTCATTTTCCGATATGCTGTGTTTGTCTATGGTGGCTTATTTTAGTCTGGGATGATATATATTTCAAGGTTCCGATAAGGGACTACATCGGAAAATTATAAAGTTGACAAAAAGTAACAATTTTAAGGGGACGCGCGCTCCCCCTTGAAAAAATTACAGGCTGTGGTTATCCCAGATTACTCGGCATTAATGACGCTTGTGGTGACATTCTGACGGGTTGATTTTTTGGTACCTGACATTGGAAATTTTCGTTTCGAGGTTGTTTCGAGAAATCTCGAATGGGTTTTTCCTCTATATTAATTTCTATGGCACTTCTGTCACTTACAAAGAGAGACTTATTACCTTGTAATGCCCTGGGAAACTTTTCCAAAATGAATACAACTCGTCAACCTGACATTAATGATTTGGAGAAAGAAAAAAATGGCGGCTATCAAACTCACCCGTAGGCCGATGGGTGGGGAACTATGCCATAGACGGATAGCCGTCTACCCGCTA
>BNUW01000283.1 GCA_025997655.1 Spirochaetia bacterium | reverse complement strand
CGGTGGCGAAGGTGGCCGGGGTGCGGTACTTGGCAGGGGATAGCGCCCGCTGGGAATATAGCAGCCGCAGTTCTCCACCGGAACCAGCCGGTGCCCCAGCTCGACCCCGGGAATATCACTTGTATAATGGAGGGGTTTGATGCAATCGAGCTGCTTTTTCGCAAAAGCGCGGATGCGGCCTGCGGCAAAGGTAATGTGCTTTACCGTTTCCTCCGGCACTTGCTTATAGGCATCCTTAATAGCGGTTCCATCAATCTTGACGCCGGCTATTTTAATATGATCAAATTTTTCCGCATACGAAATCAGGGCCGCTTCCCCATTGGTCCGAACATCGTCGATGATGTTCATCACAGTTTTGGTCAATTCCTGATCCCGCCGGTAGGTCTTTTTCTCCGCCCGCTTGATCGTCCGTATACCCATCTTACCCCCAAGGTTATACAAAATTAAACTACAAAAGGAGTATTGTCAAGGCTTTATGTATTTTTATACATAAAATATACAGGATTAACCACCGACCTCACGGACAACACGGACAAGGATATGGAAAAGTGGTTAATCCTTATTTTGGAGCTGGCTCACATGTCTACCCATTCCATCTAGTACTATGACACTATTGACATAGTGGGCAAACAAATATATAGTCAAAGCATAGAAACCAATGGGAGGGAATCTATACCAGGGAAAATATATAAGGTCACATTAACAGACGAAGAAAGGGAATTATTACACGACATAATCAACCGGGGAAAACATAATGCGCAGAAACGGAAACGCACACAAGCGTTGCTGTTGGTCGATGAAGGATATACTGATGTAATGGTCGCAGATCGTACTGGTATGTCCCGGCGCGGACTTGAACAAATGAGGCAGCGATTTGTCGAAGAAGGTTTTGAGGTAACCCTAGAAGGAAAACCAAAAAAGCATTGCACATAGCGTATGTTATGTGCAGTGCCCGTATTTTATACACTATTCCTTTATCATAAAGGCTGGAATATAATTATAGGGCAATTTTTGTATAACCGCCGAATCTTTTCCGATGGTTTTTATAAATTCATTTATTGCCCGTGTTGCACCATCTACTTGCCCATAATCATCAAAAACAATTAGACCGCCTTTAACAACCTTTTCATATAAATTATCCAAACACGCCTTAGTTGGTTCATAGACATCAACGTCAATATGCAATAAAGCTATTTGGGTTGCCGGTTTTTGTTCAAAATATTTTGAAAATGTTTCTGGTATAAACCCTTCAACCAGATATATGTTTTCAAATCTTTTCCGCCGCAAAACCTCTTCAAGTTCATCTCGTGCAACTCCAGTCCCGGCATCATTTTCAAAATGTTTTATAAAATCCTTATCATTTGAAGATACAACATTATCTGGAAATTTGCCGAAAGCGTCAAATCCAATTATTTTTCTTGAATATTGACTTTCAAGTATTTCACGGTATGAAGCAAAACGGATTAATGACGCACCCTTAAATACACCACATTCAACTATTTCACCGGGCAAATTAACAATTTTTTTGTATAATTCATAATGGGCTATACTTTTTGCTATTCTCGATGAAGCACTTGTAAGATAAAAACCATTTTCATATTCAAATGGTTTACCAAAATTGAATCCAAAAATAATCTCATCGGATTTTTCTGGGGGGGGGGGGGGGGGGGGGGGCAAATATTTCTTAAAATTTTTCTTGTTTTAAAAAAATTAATATATATTTTTTTTTTATAATATATTAATTTTTTAATATTTTTTTTATTTTTTTTTTTTGTTTGGGTTATTCACACATATTTTTTTT
>BNUW01000282.1 GCA_025997655.1 Spirochaetia bacterium | reverse complement strand
GCATCGTAACGGCGGATACCCTGGCCGCGATTGACACCCTCTTTGATCCCCCCATCCGTGAGGGCTGGGCCTGTACCATGCGGGCAAAAACCTGCCGGCCCGGCGTGTTCAATGGGAGTTTCCAGGGGGAAGATGACACTTTCGGGGCTGTCAGATAAATCAGTTTCCACACCAATACTGATAAACGAACACATGATCAGCGCCCCGGGCCGGCAGGTTTTTGCCCGCATGGTACAGGCCCAGCCCTCACGGATGGGGGGATCAAAGAGGGTGTCAATCGCGGCCAGGGTATCCGCCGTTACGATGCACGCATCGGCGGGGATCGCTTCACCCCCAACGACCACGCCGGAAGCTTTGCCATCCGTCACCAGCACCTTTTCTACTTTTTTTCCATACCGGATAATGCCCCCCAGTTCTTCAAAGCGTTTTGCCATATTCGCCGCCAGGACGAGGGATCCCCCTTCAATGTACCCGCCGTCACCTGAGGCGAGACACCCCAGGGTCACCAGGAGCGCGGTGGTGTCGTAATCCGGATTCACCACGGAAGTCAGCAGCAGCCGGATTGCCGGATGCTTAAACCGCGCAGCGTAGTCCATGACCGAAACTGCGCTCAGGGGAAGGATGCGCAAAACGGCGGGCAGCATTTTGATGAGAGTCAGAATAGAAGGAGCTTTTCGGGCGGCCTTAAGCAGGAGAATATCCAGAACCGGCACACTGAAAGCAATAAAACGGATAATGTCCCTGCACAGTTCCCGTATTCGCGCCGTATCTTCCGGTGACACCTCGCATAAATGGGCTTCCAGCTTCGCAACATCCCGGTATAAACAGACCTGCATTCTGCCGGTAGTACCGGCCCGCCAGTCGCAAATCTTAAAGGGGTCCCCCTTGTCGATCCGGGTCTCATCCGTAAGGGCGCCGACCTCGCGCCATACCCTGTTGAGCGGCTTGTCCGCCCCCGAGCCGGTGAGCCAATGCAGCCCGCCCTCAAAGAGATACCCATTCCGCCGCCAACTGGTACAATTCCCCCCGGGGATATTGTGGGATTCGTAAATCGTTACCTCAAACCCGCTTTTCCGTGCATAGATACCCGCACTTAACCCGGCGATTCCCGCGCCGACAATCAATATGTTGCCCATCGTCAACACTCCTCTATTTTTTTCAATTATGACGCAGACAACAAATTTGTTTTTTAAAAATACTTACCGCAAATTTCGAAGCAAACTCCGCAGTTCCGGGTCCGCCATGACCTCCGAAGGTTTCTCGATTTTTTCATTTTGCAAAATAATCTCGTCCCCAATACCGACGCGGGGGCCGTTGGTTCCGCCTATGTGCGGGACCTCCTTGTCCACGACCGGAACATCGCCGCTCCAAACCTGGCGCTTAAACAGCCATCCTTTTCCGCCGCATTCCGCACCGCACGGGAAGCCGGGGCGGATTACTTCCTGGTAGTCACGGTTTCTGAAAACGGGCGGGACCTTTCCCTCAAGGGGGAACTCTTCGTGGGCCGCACCGGTTCCCCCGCCGCCGCTTTCTCTGCCTACCGCACCGGCGATGACCGTCTGCGAAACGCTTCCCGGGGCCTTGTGGACCAGCTTTCCGCCGCCTTGCCCTTCCGTGCGGAACTGGTACAGCGCCGCTCATCCGATCGCAAGAGCGTCGTGGAGGGAGAGAGTGTGTCTGTATGTATAGATCTGTGGGGGCGCTGTTGAATAAAAAAAAAAAAATAACATCTATCAATGTTCCAACTATCATCAGCATTACAAGTGTCCTTCGTGACGCTTCTGTGCTTACTGCCTTCTTCTCT
>BNUW01000281.1 GCA_025997655.1 Spirochaetia bacterium | reverse complement strand
AATCCATTTCAATGGTTTCAGTTTTATTAGCCATTCTGTACCCCCTAAAGTACCGGCTACTCACGTTAGGACGCTTTCACCGTTGTTTCATTATATCACATGACGGCAGTTTTTCAAACACCCTCCGGCCATGGCATACCGGGAGCTATTTCCTCTCCGGTAGATTCACCCTTTACCTCGGCCAGGTGCTTTATCCCCTCTTCCAACCGGGCCGCATCCGCCTCGGGTATTTCCGGGTATGCCATTTTCAAGAAATAATGCAGCTGTTCAATAGTCCCCGAACCGCTTTGGTACATGGTTGCCAGTGCCCCCAATATCGCCTGTAACCGATACGCCTTCTCCAGTTCGTTTAGCAGGTCAAACCGGCTCCAGGATATTTTCACTTCACCGACACGGATGCCCCGCATATATCCCATCATCTGCACGGATTTGTTATAAAGGATTTTCCACCACTTTGTTTGTTCACGCTGACAAGCCCTGATTGACCGTGCGCCTATTTCCGTTGTCAAAGAAGCGGTTGCATAGTTCCCGTTGGTTGCGGCGATGTTTGGGAAAAACAATTCCGGCAGCCCTGATCCTGAAACCATCGCCTTGTAAAACCTGTCCGCAACTTTATCAGCCGCCGTAATGCTGTCACTGGAAAGGTAATCAAAGATCGCGTCTTCTTTCTGTTGGTCTTTTATTTTTAGCCCAATGAACTGCGCATTTAGGACGTTTATCTTCTCACTTGCTCCCCGTAATTGCGTTGTCAGGAAGTTTGCAAACTGCTTAGGGTCGCCATTATCAATGAGCCATACCTTTAGTTTCGGCATATACTCCGAAACGATTTTAGCGTTATGCTCTAGTACGTCATGGAATGCCTTTGCGCTCCGCCAGCACCGTTGTATCCCGTTCCCCCGCCATTCCCCCGGCAAGGCGTTATGGGCAAAGGCCAGGGGCAGCACTTCAAAGAAGTTTTCGCGGGTTTCTTTTACGCTCTGTTTATCCCCCACCTTTTCAATTTCGATATAGTCCTTGGTATAGTGCCGCCGCTCCATTTCCGTTCCCTGCCTGGGACGGGCAAACATTTCTTTGGTGAAATACTTGTTAGTTCTTGAAAGGTACACCCCGTGATACATATTCCCATTACCCTCAAAGCCCTCTACCTGATTATCCGCAATCTGCTCCCAAAATATTTTTCCGTCTTCGTCTATCTTGGGAATCACATGGGAAGTCCCGGTAAGTACCGAACCCTTGGTTATGATGGGCGCTTCGTCATCGGCGTATACGTTCAATTCGTTGCAAAGTTCCTGTGTTGCAGGATCATCACTTATGCCTATCGGAGCGCCTACCAAACTTGAAAAGGTATCAATGGCGGCGGCAATAAAAGGTGAGGCAAGATTATTTGCGCCGTTTTTCCCGGCGTAAAGGTCGTAGAGGTTTTTACTGTCTGCGGCAAGGCTGCCTGTAGTGTCGTTGGTTTCAAGCTGGGGGGCGTTTATCCAGGCGGTGTTTTCTTTTTTGCCCCAGGTGGACGGTTTTAGAATGTTCATTTGGATTCCTTTATCAATTCAGGGTTATCAAAAATATTTCCAATAACCGCATAATAAATATCAAATTCACGGCCACGCTCGTAATCTGCATATAAATAATTTATTTGATGCTTATATAACACATTATGGGACTTTAATAAAAATCCTCCGTGATCAAATATTATCTCGTAAATATCAATGCACTTCTTTCCTTCGCTAGTAATAAATGCCCTTTCAACAACATCCCCCTCATAAATCCTTTTCCCATTCATGTCATCAATGCCGGTATAATACCCGCCAGTTTCTTGG
>BNUW01000280.1 GCA_025997655.1 Spirochaetia bacterium | reverse complement strand
CAGCATGAGAATCTTCGTGGTTCCCGTTACTTCCAGGAGGGCAGCGATGTTTAACAACACCACCTTGAACCAATTGCGGGAGATGAGGCTGACCGTCATGGCGGAAAAATTCCGGGAACAATCGGACACCGGTTTCGGTGAACAGCCGGATTTAACGTCCCTCTCCTTTGAGGAACGCTTCGGGCTTTTAGTCGAAGCCGAATGGCTTTCCCGCCGATCCAAGCGGTTTGACCGCCTCATTACCCAAGCCGAATTCCGGTTCCCCGCTTTCCTTGAGGATATTGATTACCAGAGCAAACAGGGAATCGCCAAATCGGAAGTTATACGCTTAAGTACCGGCCACTATCTCAAGAAAAATCTCAACATCATTGTCTCCGGGCCTACCGGGATTGGCAAAACCTATCTGGTCTGTGCCCTTGGCCGCTCTGCCTGTATGCAGGGCGTCGGGGTTGCCTACCTCCGTGTTCCCGACCTGTTCCTCCGCCTCGCCGATGCCAACCTGGAGGGCCGGTATGATTCCCTGCGAAACAAGCTTTCCAAAATACCGCTGCTCATTTTGGATGACTTCGGTTTGAAAAAGTTCACCCTTGAGGAGAGCCATGAAATCATGGAGCTTGTGGAGCGGCGGTATGCCAGGGCTTCGACGATCATTTCAGGTCAGCTTCCTCATGCCGCTTGGCTTGACCTATTCCCCGACCCAACCTTAGCGGAGGCTATTCTTGACCGGGTAATCCATAACGCCTACCGCTATAATATCACCGGTGATTCCATGAGAAAAATCCTCGGCGAGCGGGATCTCGAAAATACCTAATTTCAAAAAAACCGGCGCCTACGGCGCACTGCCTATATTCGGACTTTTACGGGTATGGGCAGATCCAGTAAATCCCGGCATTGTGTTCAAATAATCCGTATTTGGTGTTCATATGTTTCCGTGATAGGTGTTCAAGTCCACCGAAATCCGCATCTAGCGATATTTATTCCTCTTTTTACCTCATGCGCGTCATTGAGAGTGGGTCTATATTTATCTTCTATTGATTCGTTTAGCGGAGAAGAGATACTGCAAAATGAACCAAAGGTAAAAGCATACCTGGAAAATATATTGCAGCATCCAGAGGATTATAGAATGTATACTTATACAAGACGAAGCATAGCCTACAAAATACCGAAAACAAAATTAGTACATCATGAATATTATGTAATATATTCAGGGGGGGGGGCCCTTCATCGAAGAGGGACCCGCCCCTGATAATGAATTCCATACACTAAGTTTTTATGGGTCCCGGCTGGCCCTTCGGTCAGAAGGCACATGGGCACTTGATGCCGACTCTGACCTTGACTCTTTTAAAAGTTTTTTATCAGGTACAAACAACTGGAAAGCTGAAGAATTCACCCCTGAAAACGGCATAGATGTAGAAAAAACTGTTTCTAATATAATAAAAAAAATAGATAGCACTATAACGTACTATTACAGAGACCATATAAAAGATAAACCGAACGCTGATAATTGTGTCACTGCATTAAGAGAAACCTGTGTAGAAAAAGAACAGCCATTGCAGCAGCGGTAATTTTTGCTCCATGTTCTTAAAATCCTTTCTTGCCTAAGTCATTTACAATTCCTGCATATATCGAAGGAATATCTATTCCGGAAATTTTTCTTTTTTTTAAATCAATAATCTCAATATGAGATATCCCCCCTTTTATTGCGTAGCCGTTGGTTTAATACCCCGCAGCTTGCTGCGGCTGTAAAAAGCAATATAATGGAAGGATGAAAAGTCAGATAATACGGAAACAACACAATGTGAGTGTGATTATGTATCATATA
>BNUW01000279.1 GCA_025997655.1 Spirochaetia bacterium | reverse complement strand
TGCCAAGCAAAAGCGCGAAGCTATTCAGGTTTTGTTTCAGGGCCTGTTTCGCCCGTAGCACCTCCGGCTGTTGATTCCGGTACGCCACCTGGGTCTGCAAAAGTTCTATCTCTGAAATTTTTCCCGCGCGGTAGTTCTGCTCCGCTTCCGCGACACGGTTTTGGGCGGCAAGCAGGTTTTCTTCGCTCATCGTAATGCTTTCCTGCATCAGAAGGAGACTGTAAAACAGTTTCTGCACGTCACGCTCAAGTTTCCTTTGCGTCTCCTCGAAGGTGATCTTACCCGCCTCATAGTCGATTTTTGCGGCCTTGATCGTTTCGATCATTGCGACATTAAAATTCAGCGAAACACCTATGCTGCCGCCCATTTGCCAATGGTCTTTTTCGGTAATGGTGACGCCCGGTATCTCCATGGCTTCATTGGCGCGGTTAATTGTCCCGCCCGCATCGACACTCGGTAAGAAGGTATTCCAGGCGGTATCGCTTGCGCGCTTCTGTGTTTCCAAGTCAATGGCGCCGCTCTGTATCTGACGGCTGTTTTGCAGGGCGTAGCGCACCGCTTCATCGAGCGTCAGTATAAGACCGGAATTTTCCTGTGCATTGATAATGACAGAGAACAGACAGAATAGTAATACTGCGGATGTTTTCTTTTTCATGCTACTACTCCTTTTGTTTGTTTCTTGCCGTTGATGATTGAATACATCACCGGGATAAAAAACAGGGTGATAAATGTCGCCGAGGTGAGTCCGCCGATGATGGCAAGCCCTATGGGCTGGGTCATGGTGGCCGAGGCGCCGGGGAAAAATGCCATGGGCACAACTCCCAAAATGGTGGTGAGGGCGGTCATGAGCACCGGGCGGAGACGGGTCTCTCCGGCCTCGAGGCAGGCGTCCATGACGGAGCGGTTATCCCTGCGGACAAGAAGATTGGTGTAGTCTACAAGGATGATGCCGTTGTTTACCACGATTCCTACCAGCATTACAAAGCCCATCATGGTAAACGCGGAAACCGCAAAACCGGTGATGATATGGATTGCAACAACGCCGATGAGTATAAGCGGTATGGTGCAGAAATTGATAATCGGGTCTTTGAAACTTTCGTATTGCCCGGCCATCACGCCGAACACCAGCAATAAAGCCATGATTATCACCATGATGAAGGCATTCACCATGTTTTGCGTTTCGGCGCTTTCACCGGCATAGGTAACTTCGTAGCCGGTATCTGCGAGCAGCGCTTTGACTTCCTTTTCAGCGTCCGCCAGATTATAGCCGGCCACTACATTGCCGGTGATATGGATGACCCTGTCCTGGTCCTCACGGGAAATCTCCACGGGGCCGGTTCCTATGCCGGTTTCCGCGAAGTTGGACACGGGGAGGAGGAGCCCTGAGTTTGCACGGACAAAAATCTGGTCCAGGTCGGGAATCTTTTTGCGGTCTTCTTCCCGCAGCATAAGCACCACATCGTATTGTTCGCCGTCATAGCGTAATGATGTGGCGGTTGTACCGTTCATTGAAGCGGCAATTTCCGAAGCGATTCCGGCGACATTCAGGCCGAAGTTGTAGGCGCGCCCCCTGTCGATGTGTACCGACACTTCAGGCAAGCCCGCATTCATGTCGATAGCAAGGTCTGTTACGGAGCTAATATTGTCCCCGATGAGTTTTACAATGTTGTTTGCATCGGCGTAGCCCTGATGTACATCCTCTATATGCAGCACCACATCAATGTCGGAACCGCCGACACAGGGGATGTAGTTATGCAAAAGTTACGAAGACACTGGGCTGATTTCCCCAATGCGGTGTTTGCCTTTTCCAACCAATTTGATGATAT
>BNUW01000278.1 GCA_025997655.1 Spirochaetia bacterium | reverse complement strand
GGCGCCGAAACCGAAGTTCTTACCCTTGAAAAATTGGATCGCTGCCGTGTGTGCGGCAACGGCTGGGGAACCTGTCTTGAAAATCATGTGTGCGCTTTTGGGAAAGATGGCTTTAACGAAGCCCAGGAAAAAGTGCACGCAGCAGATGCCCTTTGTTTTATCACCCCGGTGTATTGGGCCGAGATGGCGGAATCCCTCAAATGCTTTTTTGACCGGCTTCGCCGCTGCGAAAACCTGATGCAGGCGAATGGCGCCCTTGCGGGCAAGCAGGTTTTGCTCATCGCATCTCCCGGCGGCACCGGTAATGGGATGCTCACCTGCCTGGAGCAAATGGATCGCGTCTGCCGGCATACAAACGCCGTCATATTTGACTACATCGGGGTAAACCGCTGGAACAGCGATTACAAGAAACCGGCGGTACGGGCTGCGGCAAAGGCAATGGCTACAGGCAGGAAGAACGGGGAGACTGTTTAGCGGTTTCCCTGCCCCCGCAGCGTGTCCAGCAACTCCCCCACCCCCACGGTAATAACCGCGATGGACCTGTCCGCGCTCCCGTAGGGGATGATCAACCGGCCGTTCCGGATGATAGACCCGCAGGTGTACACCACGTTCGGCACATAGCCTGTCCGTTCCCGTTCGCCGGGGGAAATCAGGGGTTCCGCCAAGCGGCCTATCACATGGGACGGGTCCGCTTTGTCCAGGAGCAGTGCGCCAATGGAATAGCGCCGCAGTGATCCTACGCCGTGGGTTAGCACCAGCCAGCCTTCCGCCGTTTCCAGGGGGGAGCCGCAGTTTCCTATCTGAATGAATTCCCAAGGATACTGCGGGGAGACGATCTTTTCCGCTTCGTTCCAGACAAGCAGGTCATCGGAAAACATGATATAGATGCTTTCTCCGTCCACCCGGGAGAGCATGGCATAGCGTCCGTTGATTTTCCGGGGAAAGAGTGCCATCCCCTTGTTTACCGCCATGACGCCCCCCAGGTTTTGTATGCGGAATTGCAGGAAATCGGTGGTTGCTATCAGCTTGGGGAGAATGTTTTTTCCGTCGTAGGCCGTATAGGTCGCGTAATAACAGATGCTGCCATCATCATTGGTGAAGCGGACAAACCGGGCGTCCTCAATGCCGTTCCGTTCCTCCGCCGATACGGGGAAGAGGAGCCGTTCGGAAAGCCGGGTTTCTTTACGAAAGAGTATTGTTTCCACACCATTGGTATGGCAGGCGCCCAATTCGGCGGTGCGTCCCACGGGATCGATGCACAGTAATCCTGCCGCATCAATCGTGCCGGTCCTGAAAGAAATCGACGAGATATGGCCTTCTCCCACGGATCGGGTGCTCATGATGAAGCGCAGACTTTCTGCGTCACGCAGTGTTTCTGCGTTGTCCGGCGCTTCCACAATTGACGGATTAAACAGCGCCGTAGCTTCAAAAGCATATTCCATGGTGAAATAGGCCCCAACCAAAAGCCGCCCCGCAGGACTCAGGCTGCAATCCTCCAGCTCCTCCGCCATGGCCAGGTGTTCCCTGAAGTTTCCGATAAGGTCCCCGTGATCCGCGCTGAACCCGGCGATCACCTGCTCCAGTTCCAACTGGATAGTATCTTCCGGCAGGGCGGCCACCCGGTCCGCCACATGGCGTATCCGGTCCGCCGTGGGCACGAAGGGGCGCAGGACCAGCCGGGCATAGTCGGGCTGCAGGTCCGGCTCGGTCAGGCGATTCAGTGCGATTGGGGCAATGGGGTGGCGCATCATGCTTCACCTCCCTTGGTATCTTCAAGGAGAAGGCGCTTCTCCGCCTCCCGCATTTCCGAAAGGGCCATTAAACCTTCCTTTGTTTGAATA
>BNUW01000277.1 GCA_025997655.1 Spirochaetia bacterium | reverse complement strand
CGGATCGACGACCTTGACCTGATCATAACCGCCACGGAGGATCAGGAACTCAACATGATTGCGGCGATTTACCTCAAGTCCCGGGGAGTCCGCCGTCACCCAGGTCATCCTCTTCTGCCTTATGCTCTGCGGGGGCTGTTCCTCCTCCACCGCCGGGGGCATCAAGGTGATCCGCCACGTGGTGCTCTGGAAACAAACCGGCAACGAACTGCGCCGCATCCTCTACCCCCAGGGAGTGTTCAGCATCCAGCTCAACAAAAAGGTGGGCCGCAAGGACGTGGTCTACGGGGTAGCAGGTTTCGTGTTCCTCTATGCCGCAGTACTCGCCGTTACCGCCCTGGTTGGCGCCACCGCCGGGATGGACATCTTTTCCGCGTTCAGTACCGCTGTGGCGGTGGTGGGCAACCTGGGAACCGGATTCGGCGCCATCGGCCCCGGCCGCGACTACAGCCCATTCCCGGATTACCTCAAGTGGTTCTATTCATTCGCCATGATCGCGGGACGGCTGGAACTCTGGACCGTGCTGGTGCTGTTTACGCCGGAGTATTGGCGGCGGTAGGGTTGCGCCGCCAATATGGTTTCTGGTTATTGACAAAGCATGAATTTGTATGTATATTGTATGAAAAGGAGTGCACTATGCCATTATTACAAGTACGGGATTTTCCCGATGACATTTACGAAGAAATATCCTTCACTGCCCGTAAAGAGCGCCGGACCATTGCCCAGCAGACTATTGTCTTAATACAAAAAGGGCTTGGAAAGGAAATATCGAGTAAGGAACGGCGGCAAAGGGCCTATGAGCGGATTATGGCAAGAGATGTTCCCGAAGCAGCTAAGGCGATTAACGATGTAGAACTTATCCGGGAGGATCACCTGAGATGATCGCAATCCTGGATGTAAGCGGAGCATTGCAAATTCTGCTAAAAAAGGAAAAGTTTCATGCATTTAACAATGCAGTACAGGAAGCATCAGCGGTCCGGACACCGGATTTATTTGTACCGGAATTAACCAATACCCTGTGGAAGTATTGCACCAAAGGAATATTTTCCCCTGAAGAATGTTTGCAATATATCAAAGACGGACTGGATTATATAAGTGATTTTATTGACTCAAAAAATCTTTGGCTGGAAGCCTTTGGGGAGGGTGTAAAAAACAAACATCCCGTTTATGATATGTATTACGCAGTAGCAGCCCGCAGAAATAGCGGCGTCCTCATAACTAACGATGGCGATCTGGTAAAAATTTGTAAAAAACTTTCTATCAGTTACCTTTATTAAACCGGCTAATAATTACCGCAGCACCAGCGCCCCGCTCTTCCCATCCCGCCGGGAACCTGCCTCGAATGTTTCCAGCGCCCCGGACTCCAGCCGCCATGATCGCAGGGCGGCTGGAACTGTGGATCGTGCTGGTACTGTTTACGCCGGAGTATTGGCGGCGGTAGGGGTGCGCCGGGCTCCCACGTACCGTACTTGACAAAATGATAAAAGGCTGATTAAATAGCAACAATTGGGGTAACTATGTTTGGAGTCCATGTAAAGCAAATAAGTGAGATTCAAAGGGATTATTCTGAGGCGGATAAGCTGTTAGAAAATCATGACCGGATAATACTTACTAATGACGGAAAAAATAAAGCTGTATTGATAAATATTGATGATTATTCCGAATTTGAGTCTTATGCGCAAAAAGAATATATCCATAAAAAATTATCTGAAGCAAAGTTATTAGCCGGGAATAAAAATGTAGTCTGGCTTGATGAAGAAGAATTTTGGGATGAGGATTAAAGCCTATTTTAGGTAATGCTCATGCAATACAAAGTAAAATTTCTTGAAATTGCAAAACAGGATAAAAACCAAATC
>BNUW01000276.1 GCA_025997655.1 Spirochaetia bacterium | reverse complement strand
GAACGTAAAGCATTTTTCCCTATTGGGGCATACCGGGTGCAGGAGTAGTCTATTAAAATAAAAATAACGCCGGTTCTCTGGGCCGCCCTGGGAGCCGCCGGTACCTACTATGCCCTGCCGAAATTGCTGCCAGTATAGTCGTTTTTTCCCCTTTTGTCAATGAAAAAAGGCGGGCAGCTTATACGGATGTAATCCTATTGATCTACCGGCGCGGTTCGTGTGTAAAATAGACCGGAGAATTGCGATATAGGGAGGCCAGGATGCTGCTGAATCAGGGTAATCTGAAAAATATTTCTTCGCCGGTAAAGACGCCGGCCTATTCCCGGGATGTACTGCGGCCCGCCATCGTCCACATAGGGCTGGGAAACTTTCACCGGGCGCACCAGGCTTTTTTCCTGGATACGCTGATCGCCAAAGGGCTTACCGCTTCCGGCGTCTTTGAGGTGAACCTGGTAGCCGACCGGTTTCCCCTTTCGAAGATCGCCGCGGAACAGGATTACCTTTATACCCTTATCGCCAAGAGCGGAACCGGGGAAGCGGATGTGCGGGTGATTGGCTCCATCCTGGGGTATGTAAACGCCACAGATGATAAGGACGCCGCCATCGCACGGATTACCAACCCGGAAACAAGCCTGGTGAGCCTTACCATCACCGAGAAGGGGTACTGCCGCGGGTCGGGGGATGTGGACTGGAACCACCCCGCAGTTAAGCATGACCTCCAAGATCCCGCCGACCCCGTGTCAATATGGGGATTTCTCGCGGCGGCCCTTTCGCGGAGGGCGGCCGCCGGTGGAGCGCCCCTCACCATCATGTCCTGCGACAATTTCCCTTCAAACGGGAAAGTCCTCAAGGAGAGTCTGCTGGCTTTCTGCGCGCAGACTTATCCCGGCCTGTCATCCTGGATAGAAGACGGCGTTTCCTTCCCCTGCTCCATGGTGGACCGTATCACCCCAAACACCGATGCTGCGGTCATTGCGGAGGCGGAACAACGGTACGGCATCACGGACAAGTGGACGGTCTGCTGCGAAGACTTTATCCAGTGGGTATTGGAGGATGATTTTAAGCTTCCCCCCGGCGCCGGTTTTGACCCTGCGCTGTTTGCCGCCGCCGGGGTGCAACTGGTCGCCGATGTGGAGCCCTATGAGCTGATGAAGATGCGGCTCCTTAACGGCAGCCATTCCGCCCTGGGCTACCTCTCCTACCTTATGGGCTACACCGATGTCGCCGACGCCGCCTCGGATCCCCTGCTGCGAAAATTCCTTCGCCTGCATTATATGGAAGAAATTACCCCCACCGTCCCGCCGGTTCCGGGCATCGATCTTACGGTATATAAGGATACCCTGATAAACCGTTTTGCCAACCGCGCTATCGGCGACGCGGTTCTCCGTCTCGCGGAGGACGGTTCCCAAAAGATTCCCAATTTCATTCTCAAGCCCCTGGCGGAAACGATACGGAGCGGTGGAGGCTATGATGCTATCGCGTTTGCCCTGGCGGGCTGGGCGCGGTTCCTTGAGGGAACCGATGAAACGGGCAAGCCCATCCCGATCAAGGACCCCGAAGGTACGGCGGTTATCCAGGCGGCAAAGATCGCCCGGAATGAACCGGAGCCGTTTCTCAAAGCCATCGGTGTCCGGGGTATTGATGGAGGGGCGCTCAACAAATTGACGGGGGTTTTCAAGCAGTGCCTGGAACGTATGTATACCCGGGGAACACGGAAAGCCCTGGAGGAATTTGTATCTAAGGGCGCCCGGTCTGCCACCTGATTGGGACTTGACACAGGATCGGTTTTTTCCGTAGCATAAATGTGGATTTCCTTCGTGGCCCCTTCGTCTAGCGGTTAGGACAAAAGATTCTCAATCTTTAAATAGG
>BNUW01000275.1 GCA_025997655.1 Spirochaetia bacterium | reverse complement strand
TGCCAGAACCGGGGTCGATTGGACGTCGTTCAATCCCGGTTTAAGGCAGGGGGGGTGGTTTGTTCCCATTCTAAGGAGGGAATATTTTATGAAGTTGAGAAATGTCTCTAAATGGGTGCTTGCGCTTCTGGCGCTGGCACTGATCTTTGCAGGGTGCGAAGGCCCTGTCGGCCCCGCCGGCGAAGCCGGCTCCAATGGCTCAAATGGTACCGATGGCACTGGCGGCTCTGGATCGGGTCAGATGATCGATGCGGTTGTCGAGGGTAATTATGTTATCATTACCTTTGACAATTATGAAGGTGCTTCCGCCATCAAGAGAAATGCAATCCTTGAAGATGCGTTTAACCAGTACGATGCGGTATATCTTGTTGGCGGTACTCCTACCGCCCAGATAGGCGTTATCGTCCCGGCCGGAAAGACCCTTTATATCGCTCCGGGAAGCTATGTGAATCGTTTTACTGTGGCTTCGGCTATTGATTCCGACACCTCTGTTTCGCGTGCGGCTGGGGGTGTTTCTCCCAGCGCCGGCGGCGGTAAACTCGTGGTGTTAAACGGTGCAACCGTGACTTTAGCTGCTTCAAGTGTCAACTCGCTTGGCGGTACACTTATAATAAATCGGGGCGGGTTTGTTAAATCAGCTGCTAACTCAACCGTCATCCAGGGTACCGGTTCTATCGACGTGCTCGGGAATCTTCAGGTAGGGACCATCCGAATATCGGGTGACTTACGGGTAGCCCAGGGTAACAATGAGATGCCTGGTGATGGTGTGGCAGATGAGAGCGCCTACGGTATTGTGAAGGCGGTCTACATTTATACCAACTATCTGGACGCTAAATGTGATGTGAAGGTATGGGGCACCATAGAAGGTTATGCAGGTGAAAACGCTAATGTCACTATTACCTCGGGTAATGACGTGTTAGTGGCATGGGGCGGAACGTCCAATCGGTTACTCACACCCAGGAATGGCCTTGTTAAGGGCTTTATTTTTGCCAACAAGGAAGTTAAGGTATATGGTACGGTAGACGGTAACGTCACTACCGGCGACTACGTCATTAGTGATTCTGACGGGCATGTCACGGGCGATGAAATCGGCCAGGATGACACAACCAGAAATCTAGCCGGTGATGTTATCGTGGGTAATGGCACTCAGTCTGCGTTTGTGTCCGGCTGGATTAACGCCGACACAAATGTGCTTGTGGCGAATTTGGGCGATGTGGGTACTGACGCCCCCACCAAAAACCCCGACCCCGGTGTTGACGACCCCGACTATATTATCAGCCACACCGGTGACTATATTTTGGCGCGGGGTACGGTAACGGTGGACGAGGGCGGTGATGTCTACGCTTGGATCTATGCCCGCGGGGATGTAACCGTGACCGGTGAAGTGGAGGGTTTTGTCAGAACCAACGGTAAATTGATCGTGGCTGCAAAAACCGGTCAGACTGGAACTGATAACCACCCCGCCAACGATACGACCGATGGTATTATCCACGGCCGGGCAATCGTAAGAACTACGACGAGCGCCGCCAGTTTAATTGACAGTGTGGTTGAAGGCGGCCTGTATGTGGGCACCGGCGCGAATGTTACCATCAAAGGGTATATCGGCGGCGGCCAGGGTTACGCCACCTATGTTAAAAACGAAGGCAAAGAGGGCAAAGTTGTAGGCGGTTCTGTCATAGTTGCCGGAACGCTCACCATTAACGGATATGTGGATTTGGTAAGAGGCGGCCCCTATAACTTCCAGAGTTATGGCACCACTACCATTGGGAGTACCGCGCAGATTGACGCTCAGTCATTAACTAATATCCGTTATGGTGGCGGCGGCGGTACTGCGATTACCCCCACGAATGTGAATGTGGTTGCGATTGCCACTGCCCAGGCCAATTTGGGC
>BNUW01000274.1 GCA_025997655.1 Spirochaetia bacterium | reverse complement strand
CCCCTTGGGCTTAACACCCTGGTGCGGACCATTATCGGCGCCACCCTGGGGCTTATGAAGGGAAGCTTTTTTCTGGGCGCCGTGCTGCTTCCCATGGCCCTCTGCGCTTCGGCTACCCTTATGAAGGCCCTGTTTTTTTTGCTGCTCCACCTGCTCTTAGGCCCGGCGGTTCCGGCTTATGTTGCCCTGAGCCCCGTTCTTTGGGTGGAGTTCGTTCTCAATACCGTACTGGCGATCCCCTTATTCGCCCTGTTAAAATTATTTAAACCCCTGCTGGTGGAAGGGAGGGATATCTGATGGAAGACGATCCAAGACCTGAAAAACGGATAAAAATTCTCCAGATTATTTTTATTCTTATTTTTCTTGCCTATACCTCGCGGCTCTTTGCCATGCAGATCCTCTCGGGGGATGTATACCGGACCCGGGCCCAGGATATAGCCCGGAGAACTTCGGTTATTCCCGCCCGGCGAGGGGAAATTTTTGACCGGAACGTTTCCCGGCCCATCGTGCTCAACGCGGATTCCTTCGCGGTAAGCATCACCCCGGCGGATGTTCCCAAGGGAGAAATTCCCCATCTTATTAGCCGGGTCGCGGAGATTGCAAACATTAAGCGGCAGCAGATTGAGGAAAAAATACCCCCCCAGTCTTACACGCTCTACCAGCCGGTGGAAATCGCCGTCAATGTTCCCTTTGCCTCCATCGCCGCATTGGCGGAACGCCGTGATGTTCTTCCCGGGGTCTCCTGGCAGTCCAGGCCCATGCGGAACTACGGTAATATCCGCAGCCTTTCCCATATCATCGGGTACGTGGGGAACATTACCCGTGACGAGCTTACCATGCTCTATAACCGGGGCTACCAGCAGGGGGACATGATCGGGAAGGCGGGCATTGAGCGCCAATACGATGAGCTTCTGAAGGGAAAGGAGGGTTCGGAAACCCGGACCGTGGATGTGCGGGGCAGAAGGGTAGGGGATACCAACAATCTCCGCATCCCCCCCGAAATGGGCAAGAACCTGGTCCTGTCCATTGACAGCGACATCCAGGTTCTGGCGGAAAAAGCCCTGGGGGAGCGGATGGGGGCAGTGGTGGTTACCCGTCCCATCAATGGAGAGATTCTCGCCATGGTCTCCTACCCCTGGTATGACCCCAATATCTTCAATAGCACTGAATTTGGGGCCGAATATCAGGCGCTGATCAATGATCCGAATAAGCCCTTATTAAACCGGGCCATTCAGTCCAATTACCCTCCCGCATCAACCTTTAAGGTAGTGATGACCACCGGGATTTTGACGGAAAACTCCTTCCCCCGGGAACAACTCGTGAACTGTCCCGGGGAAATTACCTATGGCAACCGTCAGTGGCACTGTCATAACCGCTATCCCGGTCACGGACGGCTCAATCTGCAAAGGGCCATGGCCCAGTCCTGCGACATCTATTTCTGGCAAGTGGGAAGGGAGAATCTGGGGATTGAGCGGATCAATTTCTACTCCCGGGAATATGGGTTCGGGGAAGTGACCGGCATCGATCTCCCCGGTGAAATAGCCGGGCTTACTCCCACCCCGCAGTGGAAGGATCGCCACTTCCATGAACGGTGGAATTTGGGGGATACCATGAACGTTTCCATCGGCCAGGGGGATACCCTGGTAACCCCCATTCAGATGGTAAACATGGTGAGTATGGTGGTGAACGACGGTGTCATCTATCAGCCCCATTTATTGAAGGAAATCCGGGACCCGATTACGGGGGCGGTGGAAAAAACCGTGAACCCTACGGTGCTCCATAAAAGCGATATTAATCCTGCGGTGTTTGAAACCGTCAGGAATAATATGCGCAGTGTTATTAGCGAAGGAACCGCCCGGTTTCCCCTGGATATCCGTTCCGTGGAGATTGCGGGAAAAACCGGCACCGGGGAAGTGGGGCTGCAGGATCGCTGGCATTCCTGGTTTGCCGCCTATGCCCCCTATAAAACCGATAATCCCGAAGAGCGGGT
>BNUW01000273.1 GCA_025997655.1 Spirochaetia bacterium | reverse complement strand
ATGATCAACACCCCGCCTTTTACTACGGTCTGCATATATTCGCTCATGCCGCCTACCGCCAGGCCGTTGGCCAATACCCCCATGACCAGCATGCCGCCGATCATCCCTGTGGCCCGGCCTTCCCCCCCGGCGACGCTGATTCCCCCCACCACACAGGCGATGAGGGCGTCCATTTCCATGCCGCCTCCACTCAGGGGCTGCCCCGAGTTAATCCGGGACATCATCACAATACCGGAAACCGCCGCCAGGAGACCGCAGATGGCATAGGAAACAACCCGAACACCCTTGACATTTATCCCCGAAAGACGGGCGGCTTCTTCATTCCCCCCAAGGGCGTAAAACTGGCGCCCCAGATGGGTCTGGTTCAGGATGAGCGCCCCAAGTATAATGATGCCCAGCATGATCAGCACACAGACCGGGATGAAGGTAAATATATACCCCTGGCCAAGCACTTTAATGGACGGGGGAAGGCCGTATACCGGGTACCCGGCGGTTATAATAAAGGCCATGCCCTTAACCACATAACTCATCCCCAGGGTCATTATAAGGGGGGGCATACGAGTGTAGGTAACAAAGATACCGTTGATAAGTCCCACGAGAATACCGATACACAATCCCAGGAAGCAGCCCAACACCGGGGGCATTTGAAATTTCGTCAGGAATAGTGCGGTTGCCACGCCGACTAGGGCAATCATATTGCCGATGGACAAATCGATCCCCCCGGCGATTAGAACAAAGGTCATGCCCACCGCAAGGATACCAATATTGGATACCTGCCGCAAAACGGTAATAAAGTTACCCGAGGTAGCAAAGTTGGGTATGGCGATTGAAAAAATCACCACAACCCCTATGAGCATCAGCCAAACAGCCTGGTTTCTGATATTAATTTTTATGTTTACCATATCCGTTCCTTTTTACGCTTGACCCGAAGCCATTTGTAATACTGTTTCCTGTGAAAAATCAGCCCTGTCCAATTCTCCGGCCTGACGCCCTTCACAGAGTACAATTATTCTGCCGGACATGCCCAGCAGTTCTTCCATATCCGATGATACCATGATAACCGCTTTCTTCCGAGCGCATAACTCGTTCATCAGTTTATATATTTCGTACCGGGCGCCCACATCAATTCCCCGGGTAGGTTCATCAAAGATCAGTACCTTGCAGTTGGCGGCCAGCCATTTGGCCAGCACCACCTTTTGCTGGTTCCCGCCGGAGAGGTTCCGGGTCAACTGCATCACATGGGGTGTTTTGATACTCAGGGATGCGACAAGGTCGTCGGTAATATTTTTCTCTTTCGTCTTATTCAAAAATGACAATTTGGAAATAAATTTCAGAATGGTCAGGGAAATATTCCAGCGAATAGGAAAGCCCAGCACTACCCCGTGCTGTTTGCGATCCTCGGGGATAAGCCCAATCCCCAGTTTTACGGCGTCCCGGGGGTTCTTTATATTAACCAGGGCGCCTTCAAGTTTTACCGTACCGGATTGTTTCTGATCCGCACCAAAGAGAGCCCGCATCGCTTCGGTTCTACCGGCGCCGACCAGGCCGGCGAATCCCAGAATCTCCCCTTCCCGAACATCAAAATTAATATCCCCAACCCCGGCGGCCCGGAGGTTTCGGACTTCCAGCGCCACTTTACCCACCGGACAATCCCGTTTAGGATAGGTGTCGCTTATCTGCCTTCCCACCATGGCCTTGATAAGTTCATCCCGGGTTATGTCCTTTGCGTCGGTTACCTGTATAAAACATCCGTCCCGCATCACCGTCACCCGGTCGGCGATCCGGAAAACTTCACTTAGACGGTGGGTAATAAAGATAACCGTTACCCCCTGTTTTTTCAGGGTCGCGACAATTTCAAGCAGTATGTCTGTTTCATTGGTGGTAAGGGGCGCCGTGGGCTCGTCCATTATCAGCACCCGTACATTCTTGGAAAGCGCTTTGGCAATTTCAACCATCTGCTTATAGGCAACCGTTAAATCTTTTACCATCGCCTTGGGGTTAATCTTTATGTGCATCCGCTGAAAAATCTCAGCGGTC
>BNUW01000272.1 GCA_025997655.1 Spirochaetia bacterium | reverse complement strand
TAAATGATATATGATCATCCCGGATTTATACCGGATTTGTCCGGATTATCACTTTTTTTTGGAGATTTTTACTTCGCGGAAATATTTTTTAATTGTTTCAAGGCTACGGTCAGTTTCAATATAAGTTTTGATAAATTCTGGCGTCACATCATCTGCTTCACCTCTTTCAGAATCTATAAAGCCACCTTTATCAACGCACCATTTGATGAATTCTTTTAAATTATTCACCAAATGATATTTTCCACCCACTTTTTTTAGCTGACCAGCGTTTTTTAGTTGTTCTAAAAGGCTTTCTGATTGAAATAGTTGATCTTTTTCCTCTTGGGATTCTTCATATTGGGATTCTTCATATTTTGAAATTGCCTTTAGCTCAGGTTCACACAACCAATTTAAATAGTCCCATTCCTTGATTACTTCTTCATACTTCTTTTGTCTTTCTTTAATATCAATTTCTGGATGTAAGTCAATAATTGGATTTAAACCTGCAATATCATCAAATTTTCTATCCCATATGCCTTCGTCAAGTGTCTGGTATAATAAGCCATTAATAATCTCACCAATATAGTCTTTCAAATATCCTTTCAAATGACCCTCTTCAACAACCTTTAAGTATTCATTTTTTATTTTTTTAAAGGCATTTTGATATATTCCACTATCCTTATCAGGCATTTTTATACTCCTTCTTCTATTCTGTTAGGTTCCGTCAATAACTCCACAAAGGTCTCAGTCCAGACGTCCGGTATAAGTTTCCGCTCACCAGTCAACTCATGGTCAAAATAGGGGTCCAGTCTATTTCTGGTGTAGCTTTTCATCAACCTTCTTCCTCATCGCCTAATAATACTTCTTGTACCATGGCATTTGCTTCTGTTTATCAATCTTGCTCGGCAAGATTTTTGACAGTTTCAATGTCCAATTTCGTTATTTCCGCGATTTTCTCAATATCCATGCCTAATTGAACAAGGCTTCCCGCGATTTCCTCGGACCTTTTTAACTCGGCTTTCAATGCGGCTTCCTCCGAATAAGTTAGTAATACTTCTTGTACCATAGTACTTGCCCCCTTAAACTCCTCATAAGATTTATATAAATCAGCATATAAGCGTCCTAAAAGATTAACGACGGTACGCATATCTTCTTTGGTCATCAGGCCATTTTGTGTACTGTGATCCACCGTCCGGATCAATTCCTCCAAGATGTTTTTCATAAGCTCAGACAATTCCTGCCGTTGTTGGCTGGATTGTGCCGCCGTTACCCGTTTTCGTAATTTTAGCATATAAAACGGCAACAGAATACTAAGCTTCTTTTCTTCAAGTTCATGGATGCTATGATCCAAAAACTTAAACGTATCTACCCCATAATCATAATGGTTCCCGTCAGGGAATTGGAGTCGCAGGGTTACCGTATCCGGCGTCTTATGGGTGGTCTCCCAATAGATGATTCTTGCGTCAGGGAAGGGTATGGTAATCAGGGCATCTTCAACGGTCTTTCTTTTTAACCCCTCAAGATACCCATAGTTGAAAACCCGGAGGGCCATGTTTTCGTCATTATTGATTTGGGCTTCAATATGGTATAGATGCTCACCGCCGATAAGGATAAGCATATCGCTTACCACATGGGTCAGATCATCGGTAATGGTTTCGGTCGAGGGATAGTCAACCCGGCTATCAACCGGGTAATCGGTATTAAAGAGGCCGTTGATAAACTGGACAATAGCACCCTGAGACAACCGCATCAGCCGCTTGAAAATGAGGTCATAGATATGGGCTGGCTCATGTTCTGGCACGCTGATCCCTTCCTTGTCTAAGAATATACCATATTATGCCTCTTTTGCAAGCCTGCTGGCGTCCGATAATCCTTCAAATACTGGATTACCTTAGTAACTCAGTCAGGTTTGATGGGAAAAGACGTACTCCCGTATAACGGTCATAATGAAAGTTCTTACTGTGCAAGTGAATTGAATAACTCCTAAAAAGTGACACATGAAAACGACACATAGAGCTTTGGTAATCGTCCGTGACTCTCGGTGGGCGTCCATAATCTTCTATATTTCTGGCAATACTTGACAAATAT
>BNUW01000271.1 GCA_025997655.1 Spirochaetia bacterium | reverse complement strand
CAATTGAATAGCAACAGAATGCCCTTTGTGTTTATGAGCGTGCTGGCCCTGATGGTGTTTATGAGCGGCTGTGCCAAGCACCCCACTGCGGAAATGGAAGCTGCCCAGGCGGCCCTTACCCGGGCGGAAAACGATGCCGATGCCCTGGCCTACGGAAGCCCCTCACTCATCCGCGCCCGGGACGCCCTGGCGAATATGCAAAGCGAAGCGAAAGCAAAAAAGTACGAGTCCGCAAAAAACTACGCCCAGGAAGTGATAAGCGCGGCGGATAAGGCCATAGCGGACGGTAAAACCGGAGCCCAACGGACACGGGACGAGGCGACGAATCTGTTGAACGGTGTGCAGACCATGGTGGGGGAAACTCAAAAGAACATCGCAGCCGCCCGGAGCAGAAACGTCCGGGGGGTAGACTTTACCGCGATTAACGGGGACTTTGACAACGCCCGGAACCAGGTAGCTCAGGCCCAAACCGCCCTTTCAAGCGCCGATTTTCGGGGCAGCATCGAAAAGAGCCAGTCCGCCCGGGCCATTCTGGGGAGCATCGACAACAGGCTCACCCAGACCAGCATCGCGGCTTCACGGAAGAAGTAAGTCGGAAGAAATTTAACCACCGACCTCACGGACAACACGGACAAAGATGAGAATCATCCGTTAATCTGTCAGTGAGGTTCGGTTATGCGTTTCATAACGAGAGTCTCCTTGAAGAATTTTAACGCAGAGGGCACAGAGGTCGGACCTTTGGTCCGCACACGGAGACCACCGAGAAAATAGACTGTTTACTCCTTCATTCTTCCCTCTGTGTCCTCTTTTTTTCTTTCTCGGTGATCTCCGTGTTTATTCTTCTCCAGTAGTTTTACTTTTAGGAAAACCACCGACCTCACAGACGCAAAAACTATGAGGAAAAACAACCGCAAAGTCGAAGAAGTCGAAAAAGAAGAGGAAAATATCGTTAAAATCCTCAAAAACTTCTTTGACTTTGTTTACTTTGCGGTGAAAATTCCTTGTTTGTTGGATTTGTCCGTGTCGTCTGTGTGGTCCGTGGTTAAATTTCTTCCGACTTACTTCTTCCGTGAAGCCGCGATGCTGGTCCGGGGAGCCCATGATACAGAAGGAGCCGGACAGGGCAAGTTCCAGGTTTGCCCGCATATCCATAAGAGCGGTATAGTTGTCCCGCAGATTCCTGAAGGTCAGGATCAGCTCATTCCGTAACGCGGTGATCCGTCGTATACCCTCCTCATCCAGGGACTCTGCGGCGATCATCTCCTCATACCCGGAAACAAGCTTTGCCTCCGAGGGGCCGTTAAAAAAACCCTCCAGGGATTGCAGGTACTTTACCCGGGCGCCAAGCCAGCGGATTTTCTTGTCCCCATCCGGGTCCCGCAGGAGTTCCTCCCGCATATCCCGGGCATATTCATAGAGATAGCCGGGGTAGTATTCCGGGTTAAGTTCCGCATAGATGCCCCGGCTTTCGGCGGCGCGTAAAAGCCGGTAGAAAACCCGGTCCGCCTCCTCGTACTCCAGAAACGCCGCCAGGGGAATCCGCCGGAAATCTCCCTCGGTCACCGGGACAAAGAGCAATGGACCTGCGGGGAGATCCGGTTCCGCCCCGAGACGGTTTTTAAGGGCAGCATAGACAACATGCTCCTGGACCTTGCCCTCGTCATCAGTAAAGAACGGGGCAATACGGCGGATTTTACCATCCCAATCCGGTTGAGGCTTGGAATAAAGGCTCCCGCCGGGCAGCCACACTGCGGACCGCTGGTCCGTGCCGAAAACCGCAGAAGCCCGTTCCAGGGGGCTCCGGTCAGACCTGTCGGAAGAGAGCAGCGCTCCCAGGAGCCGGTCCTTCCCCCGGCCGGTGATGTTTACCAGCTCCCCCACATACCGTTCCGCTTCGGCGGGCAGGATAAACCCCAGCCTGATGGCTTCAAACAGGTTCCTGATATTCCGTTCCACCAGGTTAAACTCCCCCTCAAACCGGAGGCGAAGTTCATCCTGAGGCAAGCCGGCGGAGAGGATCGCCCTTCGCAAATCACCGGAAGCAGGGCCCGGTGTAAGCGGCGCCTGGATGATCAGGGACCCGGCGTTCATCTCCGGGATCG
>BNUW01000270.1 GCA_025997655.1 Spirochaetia bacterium | reverse complement strand
TATCACTGTCGTGTTGTTTACCGTTGGGACGGCGTTTGCCGATGAAGCCGTATTGATTGATTTCGCCAAACTGGCGGCGGATATCCATGTCAATGTCGGCGACACTGATGAAGGTACCGAGCCAAATCAGAACAAGCAGACCGTAATGGATTATGGCGCCACCGCCGGCGGCAGCTTTACCGATGCCCAAAAGGGGTTGATGAAGACATCCCTCGCCATACCCAATTGGGAGATTCAGCTTGCATCATCTTCCCGTAACGTGGCGAATACCCGCCTGAGTTATGCGAAGCCGGCCCCCTCAAAGCAGTGGGGGGAGGTTTTGGGTATACGGGTTCATTTCCCGGTGGAACCCTTTAATTCCTGGGCTATTATCAGGCCTCCCTTTGAAATTCCCGCCTACGAGCAGGGTGAGGTGGGTGACGACGGCACGATTACCGCCGCCGAAACTCCTGATGTCACCGGTCCTTCCCGGTTTGAAGACGGGTATGGGGTGGTAAAGAACGTAGGGAATATTAAATCGGTGGCGGTTAACGTCTATGGCCTTAATTTTCCCCACAGCCTCTCTACCATACTTATTGATTCTTCGGGAAACCAGAAGAACGTACACATGGGCTACCTTAATGGGGATGGCTGGATGGAACTTACCTGGATGAATCCTGCGTATGTACAGGAAGTGCGGAACCGGGAACTGCGTATCTATCCCCTGTACCCCGAGGCAACTCCCTATGTTAAATTCGGCGGATTCCTTATCCAGCGGGATGCCGCGCAGGTAGGCGGGGATTATGTCGGTTATTTCAAGGATGTAAAGATCATCTACGACAAAGCCGTGCTTGATACCGAAAGGGATATTGACGATGAAGCGACCTGGGGCATCATCAATGCACGGGAAAACGACAAAAAGGCCTTTGAAATGAGTCAATTTGGGCAGAATCAGATACTGCGGTATATTGAAAGCCAGAAGCAGGCTCAAGACTTACCTTTTGGTGATCCCGGCCGGGCCACTAACGAGCCGCAATAAGCCCGGTGACGCGTAGGGTGTGTTCTAATTAATAAAATCTTTTGGCTGTCCGGAAAATCGTTCTGATTTTCCGGACAGCTTTTTTTTGCATCCAAGGAAATACCGATGAAAAAAAACAAGCTTCCGGATCGTCAATTCCTGGAGGAAATGTATGAACAGCGCAAAGAGGCCATGTTCAATGTCACCAGAGACTTAAAGGCCCGTATTGAAGAAGCGGTTCAGAACTTACCCTCCCCCCCAACGATTAAAGGCCGGCCCAAGGAATTCACCAGTTTCTTTAAAAAATACATCCGCATCCTTGGAGGTAATGTTCCGGAGGAAGGATTTCCCCGGATCACCGACCTTATCGGTATCCGGGTTGTTTGTCCCTTCCTTGAAGAAGTTGATACGGTCCAGGCTATGCTGGCCACAATTTTTGACATTGTCGAGGTTGAAAAAAAGGGATCCCACTATTCCTTCAAGGAATTCGGCTACGAATCGACCCATATCCTGGTGACAATCCCGAAAGCCCTGACGGCAAAGTACGGTGACTGCGGCTGCGATGTGGCGGAGATACAGGTTCGTACCTTATTGCAGGATGCCTGGGCGGAGGTGGAGCACGAACTGGTTTACAAAGCCGAATTCACCCCCTTTGACGATCCGATGAAGCGGAAACTGGCGGCTATAAACGCCAATCTTTCCCTGGCGGACATTATTTTTCAGGAAATCCGGGCCTATCAGCGGCAGTTAAACGGCGAAATGGGGAAGCGCCGGTATTCTTTTTTCAAAAAGATAGAAGACGCCACGGATTCCCTGCTATTTGATGCCGATACAGCAGAGCTTGGCGAAGAAAAAACAGAAGGGGCAGGCGGGAAATTCAGCCCCGGGACAAAGGGCTCCGTTCTTCTTGAACGCAGTTCCTCCATGGACGACCTTCTCCTGAATGCCCTCTATGCCCATAACAAGAACCAATTTAACGAGGCCATTTATTTTTACAGCCGTATCCTGGAAATGAACCCCGGCGTATCGGTCCGCGCCCTGGTCCACAAACACCGCGGGATGGCCCATTTTGCCCGTTCCCGGTACGAGGAGGCCATTGAGGACTTCTCCCAAGCCCTCC
>BNUW01000269.1 GCA_025997655.1 Spirochaetia bacterium | reverse complement strand
AAAGACGGAACCATTGACATGATTGCCACGGACCACGCCCCCCATAATATAGAAGAAAAAGAGAAGCCCTTTGCCGAGGCCCCCGGCGGGCTCATTGGCCTGGAAACCGCCTTTTACCGGAACGGAAAAATTGTTCGCTTAGTTCTGAAAGGTGCTGAATCCTGGTAATTTTATCCCTGGCTGTTCCGTCGTCCTCGGTAATTTTTGCCTCTATAACAATCTCCGGATTAAATTCACTCGGTAAAATAAAATCAGGGGCTTGGTCAAAACCGGGTATCTTTTCAGCACGTTTTGTTTTTCTAAAACTCATCTTGGCTTTCATGAGGACTTCCTCAATAGCATTTTCAAGCCCATCTCCTATAAGTTCACTGACTGAATCCCGGTGCCCGGCGAAGGGGCGGCCTAAAAACCGCTCATATAACAGCATAGCATAAGGAACACCCATATCAGAAAAACGCTGTAGATCGGAAATACCATACTTGGTATCCGCTTTATCAAGACGATGGAGTCTGTCCGCATCAAGTAAAGGCGCTCCTTTTTTCAATAACTCACAGGCGGTAAGAATTAACGCATCCAAGCGGTCAAGGGCGTCGGATTTTAGTTCAAGGGGTGCTAAAGGATTTAGACGGATGAAACGATCTAAAGAACGTATCTGGGTCTGCGTTATAGATATATGGGTATGTCCACTTGCAACATATGCCCATTCCGGGGGTGTGAAACCCAATATAGTTCGTAAGACGATAAATATCATAGGATTTTCTAACAATCCTTTCTTGATCGATTCTGACTTAAAACTGCGAAATCCATTGGTGATTCCCTTCAAAATTTCATAGCCACCCTCGAAAGTCTGGTATTCAATAAATCCATTTCCTTTTGGCATTATAAGAAAATCAGATTCGAGGGTAGAAAATACTGACTCCACATATAAGTCTATATTTTCCAGTAAGTTATTATAGTCCGCTTCAAACGAGTACAAATTCATGACAATATTCCTTTTCCTTTTTTGATACCGTAAGGTTCATTAATTCGTTCAGGGATTCTTTTATTGTTTGGTTTGAGAACCATTGACTTACTATTGACAATTTTGTCTCTGTGGTTTGTGCCGCATCCCATTTTTTTGAAAGAACATTAACACATTTCCGTATTATATGACCATGAGCAATACAGCGAATATCCCCTTTAGTGGGGGTATAATCTCCTTGTAATAATGCTGAAATATCAGCCTTTACTAATTCATCTAAATCCTCATTTATATCCACTGTCATATATTTCTTATGACGACAGATAAATATACTGTCGATTATAGAGGATACGGTTCCTTTTATATGAATTGAGGCGCTCATCTCGGTTGGACAGGGTAGTACTTTTGAACAATAGAGCCCTGCGTCCAGGATGGCCGCCGCCACGGGATAATATGCGGTAATATCATTATGATGATAGGTAAAAACAAAAGGCGCGTGGGGCTTTAAGGCATTGGCTGTGGCAGTAAATACCGTTGATAGTCCCTGGGTAAAATGACCTAATCCCCGCTGCATATCGTCGTTCCCGGTTAATTCATTTTCGTTCCGGGTAGAAACCGGAGCAAATGCGGCAGTATTGAGTTGTACAAGATTGCGCAGCCATACATAACAAAAATCCATTAATTCGGCGTATTGAACATTCCCAAAATAAGGGGGGTCCGTAAAAACACCGTCCAGGCTGTTTGGTTCCCATTCAATACTTGCCGCGTCCTGACAAGTGATATCCAGTATACGTTTGGTACTGTCATCTTTATTATCACCAATCCATTCTCCATAGATGGGAACCACGATTTTTTTATTGCCCTTGTGAAATTTATCCCTTTGAACTTCAAATATTTCGGTACAGTATTTTTTTGCCTTTGCATATTTTTCAATAATGTTAAGCCATCCCCCGCTTCCAAGTGGTATTCCACCGCCGTTTTTTATTCCCAAAAAATGTTATTGTATGTAAAAATTGCGGTGCATTAACAGAAACAACGGATAGAAAGAATCCCGGTCATTGTTCTCATTGTGGACTTCAACTGGTTATCGAAGGTCCCGCTCACGGTAGTCATTGTGAATGTCCCAAATGTCATAAAATCTCAAAATACCCTGATATTCAAAATGGTC
>BNUW01000268.1 GCA_025997655.1 Spirochaetia bacterium | reverse complement strand
CAAGTTTTTGTTGTATTCTGACCAGTTTTTGACCCGGTACTTTTTATTGCTCTTTTCTGACATCGTATTTCCCCCTCCACGATGTCCAAATTATACCTCATTTTCCATTATCGTTGCAACAAAGTCAAGAAATATATAAAAAATGCTTGACAAATAATAAAAATAGGATGTATTATTCTTATAGGATTTATGTACTTTCAAAGGAGACTATTTTATGAAAAAATTAATGATAATTATTATGGTTATTTTAGATGGTTGCCTGCTTGTTTCTTGTCAAGAATCTACTGAAAATATGGTGAAGCGCCTTGAAAATGAATACCATTCTTTAAGATACGATAATTCCATTAAAATAGCTAATAAAATTATTGAAATTGATCCCGATAATGCTAAAGCCTATTATCTTCGGGGTTCTGCATATAAGGCGCAAAAATTAGTGGCTAACGATTATGACCCTCTTAGTTTTAATGATTATCTGCAAACCGTAGGCGATTATTCAGTTGCTATTCGTTTAGACCCAGATAATGCACAATATATTTTCTCTCGTGCTGAAATTGAAGAAAAATTGTCTCAATATGAAGAAGCCATAGAAGATTATTCAAAAGCTCTTGTATTAGACCCTTCGTTTGTAAAAAAGGTATTTACAGGCTTCTTTGGAAAACAGAGTCCGGTACAATTAATCGCATATTATACAAATCTGATTGAAAATAATGAAGCTAGCTCTGTTGATTATGGAAATATGACACAATGTTATGGCATAATTGGTGATTTTGATAATGCCCTTGAAAAAAGCTCAAAAGCAATCGAACTTGACCCAAATAGTGCACGAGCATATTTAGTTCGTGGTGATGTTTATTGGAGTATAGGAGAGTTTAGTTCGGCTGTTAATGATTATAAAAAGGGGAGAAGAATTGAACCGGATCTGGATTATCAATCAATGGAATCTCAATATGAAGAAATAGATATATATGATTTTGTAGTCAAATATGGTGGATATAAAGCTGTTGGTCAAAATATTAAAAGATTTAAAATTGTTGTAAGATATTCTCACAATGATGGTCCAAAATACTATTTTGACAGTTTTGAAGGTGATACATATTTAGCATTATACTCACCAAAGCGTTTGAATAATTTAACTCGTAGGAAAAAAGTAAATGTATATTTTCGTTATAATCCTACAGTTGATTATTCAAATGCAGAACAGATGTACACTATTGAAGCAGTTGTCTTTTGAGCATTATAGCCCGCCGCGTTGTTAATGTCGCAACATTTCGTAGTAGGTTTTTACTTGCTAAGCCTAAATATGAAATCATGATGCAGTTTATGGCGCAAAAAACATCGTATAACATACGCTATACGCTGCGCCGCAGTAGCGGCTTGACCTACGAAAAACCCCAGTCGGCGCAGTAGCGCCTTTGTGGGGTTTTTCTCCGGTACATTTTTATGGCCCTGGAAACCTACGGTTTCCTTATTCGGGCCATAAAAACGTCGTATAGCTTTCACGTTAAACGCCATAAAAACTTAAAAATTTTTGAAAAATGAATTGACATTTTGATAAAATATTGATAATTTTTGTTTGAATACACTGCCGTCATAGCGGCGCAAAATAATGGAGGTTGATATGAAAAAGCATGAAGGTTTGGTTCTTTTGGTTTTGGTTGGATTATTGGTTTCTTGTGCATCAACTGGCGGAACTTTGGAAAGGGCTATCCCACAAAGCGATGTTGGGAACTATGATATTATAGGTCATGTAACTGTTACTTATAAAGCAGCAGAAGGTACCAGAGCGGATGCTTACCCGAAATTACTTGAAGAAGCAAAAAAACAATATTCTGGAAATATTGATGTAATGAACATTAAAGTTGATGAAAAATTTGTCGGGTTAGCATATGGTGTAACTTCAACAACGGCTATAGGTGATGTAGTAATATCAAAAAAATCTCAGAATCAATATTCTGCAGGTGTTGAAGGAGCTTTGACACGTGCTGCCCAACAAACCCTAAAAAACGTTCCGCCAAGATCAAGAATTGCTATTGTGTATATTACCGCACAAGATAGAAGCACAACAGAATATGTTGTTGGAGAACTGGAATATATATGGGTAAATGAGGGTTATTTTATAACTGATAGAAGCC
>BNUW01000267.1 GCA_025997655.1 Spirochaetia bacterium | reverse complement strand
CCTTCTGATTGGGATACACCCCCTCTTCATCTTCCCTTTGTGTCCTTCGTGTCCCGGACCCCCTGGGGTCCTTTGTGGTTGTTTTTCTTCTCTCCTTCCTAGAAATTAACGATGAAGCCGGGGTGTATCCCAATCAGAAGGTACGCAACGATACCGGCGACAATACCGTAGAGCAGGAAGGGCCAGAAGGTCTTTTTGATCATTTCACCTTCACGGTTCAAGAGGCCCGTTACCGCGCCTACCGCTACGACGTTGTTTACGCAGATCATGTTACCCATGGCGCCGCCGACGGCCTGGGCGGAAAGAATTATCTGCCGGGGCAGATGAATAAGGCCTGCTATATCCCACTGGAGCTGGGCAAAGAGGACGTCCGAAACGGTGTTGGACCCCGTAATAAAGGCCCCCAAACCGCCTACGTAGGATGCAATCATGGGCCATGCGGGTCCGACTGCGCCGTATACGGCTTCGGCCATTGCCCGGGGCATGGAGGGTATGCCGGTATCCACACCCGCCGCGGCCAACCGTTCGATCAACGCCGCATTGGTAAAGTTTCCTGAACCCTGGAATATCTTGACCAGGGCCACCGAGGCGCAGAGGGAGATAGTGGCGGGTATCATCTTTTTGAAGGTCGTTGTCCAGGCGGCCTTTACCTTATCGCCGGGTATCTTATGTATCACGATACAGAGGAGGCCGACCAGGATGAAGGGCACCGTGCCGGGGAGGTAGAGCAGCTTGATGCTGTTATCGTTCACCCCCGGATAACCCAGGATATTCTTGAAGTCGAAGAGGCCGAAATTTTGATTCAAGAGGGTCTTTAGGGGGAAAGCATAGACCATTTTGCCGTCCACCACATGACCGCCCCAGTTCACCCGGGTCACCACCAGGATAAGGCCGATGATGACATAGGGTAACCATGCCATGAACTGGCTCATCCGGGGTTTCAGTTCCTTTTGCTCAAAGGCGATGGTACCGGTCCAGGTCTTATCCCACTTGGAGGATTCCCCGAAGGTCCATACATCCTTGGGCAGACAGAATCCCTTCTTTGCGCCGAGTATGACGATCGCCAGCCCGATGAGGCCGCCCAACAGGGAGGGGGTTTCCGGGCCGACAAACCACGCCAGGATTCCATAGGGGATCGTAAAGGCGAAGGCGGCAAAGATACAGAACTTCCATGCGCCGAAGCCCTCTTTCCATGACTTGTTTTGCCCGAAGAACCGGGTGATAAACCCAAGCATGAAGATGGGGATGATAAACGCCATGGGAATGTGGGTAAAGGGAACGGTCTTGGCAATGAGCTTCAAAAGCTGATCCATGGATTCCAGGTTACCCGCCGAAACCGCCGCAGCAACCGATGTGGTAAGGGATGATCCGAACCCGGTGATAATGGGGGTTCCCACCGCGCCGTAGGTTACCGGGAAAGAGTTAAAGACCAGGCAGATAACCGCCGCCGCCATGGGGGGATACCCCAGGGAGAGCAGTAACGGTGCCGCCAGAGCCGCAGGGGTACCGAAACCGGCGGCCCCTTCGATGAAGGCTGAGAACATGTACCCGATGATGATACCCTGAACCCGCATATCCTTACTGATGCCCTGCATTCCGTACTGGATGGTTTCCATCGCCCCGGAAAATTGCTGGGTATGCAGAATGAGCAGCGCGCCGAAGACGATAATCAATACGCTAAATGCACTGCTGATCCCCTGCAAACTGAGGGCCGCCACGTATGGTACCGGAAGGCGCCATACCGCAACTGCCGCGATGGCGCAGAAGAGCCACGCAAGGGGCATGGCCTTCATGGCTCCCCAACGGAAGCCGACCATGAGAACGAGGGCTAATACAATGGGGATTATCCCAATAATAGCCAACAGACCTATAGACATATAATCCTCCTGAAATAAAATTTAGGCCTTTACGCCTTCCTACACAAAAATCTTTCCGGGGTTCATGATGTTATTCGGGTCCCAGGCTTTCTTGAGCGCCTGCATGAGGTGTAGTTCCCCCGGCGCAAGGATGTCCTTCAGGAATCCCCGCCGCTTGATACCGATACCGTGCTCACCGCTGATCTTACCCCCAAAGCTGGCGGTAATCGCGTAGAGTTCGGTCAAACAAGCTTTCTCGTTTTTATGCCATTCCTCCATACCCGAC
>BNUW01000266.1 GCA_025997655.1 Spirochaetia bacterium | reverse complement strand
AAATCGAAAATGGATAATCAGCCGGGGGTAATGTATCCGAAATAACTGTCAATTTTGTATGTGCCTTACCTTCCAGTTTAAAAAATTCCGCCACCTGTTTTACAAGAGGATGAAGGGGCATAATAAATGCCGCCTCAGGATTATTAACCGCAGTTTCAGCGTCAAATGTCATCAATAAATGCTGATCACTGCCCTTTAACCATTTTTCCCACTTACTATACATAGGATTCTTGTGTTTCGGCAATTTCTTAAAATCTTCAAGAAGAAGGTTTCTAGCTTCGATAGAAAGCCTCAATGTCTTTAACGGTCTTTCCCCAAGAATAAATTCCTGCTCTTTTTCTATCTTTTTTTGTAAATATAGATTTACGATACGAGAAAGAGAGCCGGAATTTAGCCAGTAGTTGGATGCCTGCTCAATTTCTCTGGCAAGTTGTTCCTGAGGCAGTCTTAAACCAATGAAGTTATAATTTTCTTCCTCAAGTTTTTCTGTTTCCTGAATGTGACGAATTTCATTATCTGCTAATTGACGGAATTTTTCCTGCCGGCTTCTTTCATCAAGAGTAAAATCTTCGGCAATACTCTTTATCATTTGGGTAATTTCACCAAGAATTTCTTCACAATCACCAATGGATTTCTCAAAAACTCCAATCCGCATAAGGCAACGCTCATATATATCCGCATCAATTGTTCCCTGGGTGATCATATTATAAATGGCAACTGCGGGACTTTTTTGGCCCTGCCTGTCAATACGGCCAATCCGTTGTTCTATTCTCATCGGGTTCCAGGGAAGATCGTAATTTACCATGCAATCGCAGAATTGATAATCCAAGCCTTCACATCCAACTTCGGAAAAAAGGAGTATGTCAAGGGCATCTTCTTCTTTTCGATCTTTTTCGAACCTTGTCTTAAGCGATACTCTTTCTTCATCAGGAATACCGCCATGTATGACATCAGCACGAAAACCGTCTTTTTGTAGTCTTTTTGCCAGATAATACAAGGTATGCCTAAAAGTACTAAAAAGCATAATTCTGTTATTGGGAAACGCCTGCTTTTCCTTGATTGTTTTTAGTAGTTCATTATATTTTGGATCGTCATCGTCAAGGGTATTAGCAAGAGCAATCAACGCATTAATCTGTTTTTCAATATCAGAAACGAAGGAATCATCTGTTTCTTCATCAATATCACCGCCTACATCCCAAAACAATTCATCCAAATGACGTTTCAGCATTTCTTCCAAAAATGGCTTTAGCCCATAAATACAACTTGCAGCTTGCCGTCTTACAGTAGTCATCATAAAGGCAATATTTCGATGATCATGGATTGTTCCCAAAATTTCAGCCTGAATTTGAAGCAAGGCATCATGCAATTTCTGCTGCTTTGGAGTGAAAGAAATTTTGACGGTTGTCGGCTTACGAATCGTAAAATCTCCAATGTCACGTCTTCTTGTCCTGTTGATAATGCCTGAAAAACTATGAAGATTTTCAGTGCCGGTTATCATTTTAACTCTTTCTTCTGGGGATATGTCATTCTTGTTTAACTGTTCTTTAATGCCAATAAATTCGGGATTTTTTGCAAGAAGTTCTTTCCCCCATGATGTCTGCGACGCTTCATTGAGATATTTAAGCGCGGATTTTGCCCAATCGCTGCCTTTTTCACGCATGGCGGAGACTGCGGCATTGATGTAAGGATTTGATTCCGCCATGTGATAAAAACTTTCCGGGTCTATTACCAAATCCGGGCGCAACAAGTTTAGCAATGTATATAAATCATTATCACTTAGTTGTATCGGCGTTGCGGTAAGAAATATCACCGCTTCGGCATTATCGCAAAAATATTTTACCGCTTGATAGCGATAGGTGCTTGAATTGCGTATATGATGCGCCTCATCTACGATTACTAGATCAAAATGAGGCGGTGGATCAACAGTATTTAAACCTGTCTGCTTTCTCTTCCCTTCCAGTAAATCTTTATCAAACAAAGAATACGATATTATGGATTTATTATATCTTTCAGGCCAGATTCCATCTTTGTTGGTTTCATCAATGCAAAATCGCAATAGTCTCCCATCAAGATGGACAAAATCTTCTTCAAACCGCTGATAACAGAAAAGAAATGGCTAAATGAAATGAAGCGGTTTGAAGAAGATTTTGTCCATCTTGATGG
>BNUW01000265.1 GCA_025997655.1 Spirochaetia bacterium | reverse complement strand
ACTGCCGTCCCCGCTTCGTTTCATCCTTGACCAAGGCTGCTTGCTGCCAACTTTCCACCACCCGGCGAATATTCCGTTCCGGTCCAAAATCCCGAAACGAACAAAACGCCGCAAACGCCGCCGCACTTTCCCCCCTCAACCGTTCCCAACTCTCAAACGGCAGCATTTCTGCGCGCACCGCTTCAACTGTTTTTTCAATATCATCATTTCCCATCGTTCCCTCCATCCGTCACGTCAAGTGCCACATCATCCGCCGCCGCTTCGAAAAAGAGATCCCCTTCGTCCAGCGCCGCCGCAGGTAGCCTTTGGTTACAAACATCCTTCCCATCCGTGGTAATCCATTCGTCCACTTCCGAAGGCCGGAACCGTACCGCTTTCAAAAGCTTGTGGAAGGGAATTTGCCGTTGCAGCACAAACTTACGGATAGCCGCAACGCTCAACTTCGTAATCCTGGCAACATCATTGACATCAAGCAGTTCTTCAATTCCCATTCATTCCCCCAATTTGGCAGCGCCATATAAAGAAAATCGCATAACAGAAACCAGAAGTATCTAGGGGTTTTCCCTAATTTGATCATTTTGTTGGGGTTTTGGGCAAAAAAAAGCCCCTGCCACCGAAATGACAGGAGCCAAAAGCCTTTAAACTCTAAAATATACGCCTAAACGTGCCGCCGCTTTTTCCGTGAACCAATCGGCGCCCGCCTCGATGCCCCCCGCCCAGCCGCACCATACCGCTGAACCCGCCCCAGTTTCCGCCCCGAATCCCCGGCAACATCCCCGCCGCTCGCCTCAATTTTCCTTAACCGGCTTTTCCTGCGACAGAATATTGTCTTGAATATCCCGCACCTCGGTAAAGGTCAGCGTATCAAATTCAGTATAATGGTCGGTCATTTTTTGGGTAACATGACCGATAAGCGATTGCGTCTTAGCATCAGAAACATTATTCATCCGCAAAGTCGTATTAAAGAAATGCCGCCACGCATGAGGCGTCAAGTTCCGTTCTTTCTTTTCCTCTGCGTCAATCCCAATCTTGGAAAGCCCCTCCGAAAGCGCCTTATTGAACATATACCGGGAAATCGGCGCTGCCCCCCCATCATCAGAAAAGAGAAACCCGTCCCCATTCAATACTTTCAGTTTGAGGAGCGGATCAAGCACCGTAGGCGAAGATGGTATTTGCCGCATTTTTTTAGTCTTTGTTCCCCGGAACGTATGTTTCGCATCATATTGCCCCGCCACCTTAATATAGTTTTCAAAGATACAGGACCCCTTAAGCCCCAACACCTCACCAATCCGCATCCCCGTAACCGCCGCCGTCCTATTAGCAAGCTCCGCCAACTCATAAGCAAGCGCGAATTTCCGCAACGCCTTTTTTTCCGCCTTCTCCGCCGCCCCCGGCCCTTCCAACAACGGAACCGCGCTCTTCATTTCCGGCGTAAACATATTCATCGCTTCGATAGGCGTCAAAATCCCCACCTCTTTTTCCACCACCGTTAATTTCTCGATAGTTTCCGCCGGATTAAACAGAATCAACTTTTCCGCCACCGCCTGTTTCAACATAATCCGCAACGTCCCATAAATCACATTCGCCGTAGACGTTTTCAAAGTCTTGACCGTCCCCGGCGCAATAACCCCGCCATCCTTTACCTTCTGACCCTTAACCGCCTGTTCCGGCATATTCGTCAAAAACCTATCACAATCCTCCCGGCTAATCCGGTCCAACCGCATTTTCCCAAAGTAGGGTATAATCCAGTTGTTCATAAATCGTTTTTGCCCATCCACATAATCCTGTGTCAACCCCTTCCGGTGTTTCTTACTTTTCAGGTACTGACAGGTATCCCACTCCCACCACCCCTGGGCATACTCCTTGAAGGTTATAATCTTCTTCCGTTGCGCCGGAATCAGCACCCCTTCTTTAAGAAGCTGCTGGCACTTATTATTAGCCAGGGTCTTCAAACTCTCCCCGGTAGAATGGGGATTAACCCGCACCCCATTTTCGTCATAGCACTGGTAGTAGTAGATAGTCCTACCGGTTTTCATTTTCCGTGGAAACAACGTGTAATTCGCCTTAACTCTCATAAACCCCTCACTTTCCCGGTTTCTGCTGTCACACCTGCTCACAGCCGGGAATTCACCATTTCAGGCCCCACCGTCCTCACAACGTAAGTCTTT
>BNUW01000264.1 GCA_025997655.1 Spirochaetia bacterium | reverse complement strand
CTATATGATACATAATCACACTCACATTGTGTTGTTTCCGTATTATCTGACTTTTCATCCTTCCATTATATTGCTTTTTACAGCCGCAGCAAGCTGCGGGGTATTAAACCAACGGCTACGCAATAAAAAAAATAAATTATGCTGGAATATTTAAGAAAATCGATGATATACCTGTTCTAAGAATTGAACTTGAAAACATATTTGACAGCAAAAACCATAAAGAAATGGTAAAATATAGTGTATTATTAGGTAAACATATTTTAAAAATAACTAATACAGATCCTTGCAGGGAAATAAATGAATGTTTTGATATAATTAAAAAATGGCAAAATGGAGAAACTGGCAAGGGTTTTGCAAAATTTCAAGTGGCAAGGGATGTCGCAGATAAACTTCTCAAGTTGGCTCATGATGAAAAAGATCCAATAAAGGAAAAAATTTATAGAGTCATGGCACAAGTAACAAATACTCCCCATGTAAAGAATCATGCTTTATGGGATTCAGATTATGCAATCAAATTAATAAATAAAATGTATCCAAATAATTTTGAAGAAATAAAAAAGGAAAGGGAAATACAAATAGAATTAATGAAAAGTGTTTAGGGAAAAATGGGGTATGGGCACACTTCGCATAACATATTTTGGACAAGGTTCTGCACTTCCTCATAGCCATTCTGCGTTTCGGTTTTGGATGAAAGCCGGTAATTTCGCTTGTTAATGTACTTACGGTAGACGCTGCTCCGCGAAAGGTGATTCGGATTGATAAACGGCTTGAACACTTCATTGTCCAGAAACATGTTGGTTATCTGATTCCGGTATGTTTCTTGATTGTCGTTAAGGGGCTTCTCAAGCCGGAGTAAACTGGCCACAAGGACGTTCCTTCTTCTCACCGAAGAATACAAACCGGTTACCGTGCAGATTGAATTGGGCGAGATTCAGCATCGCATTCCGGATCTGTGGCATCACCGGTACGATTCTCGGCTCATCGGTCTTGGTGGATTTCAGGCCGTCAATCTGCGAAAATGAGCTTTCAATGGTAAGGTATTCCTCACCAATATTCTCCACACGTAAGGCCAAAATCTCCCCTATCCGCAAACCCGTGGTCATGGCGACAAGGTTTATCAGCATTGATCGTTTGTCCTTCCACTCAAGTTTGAATAGGTCCTCTGCTTCTTTCGGCGATAGGACGCCGCGCTTCTTGGCCTTAGTTGAATAGCCTGTCAAACCGATGGTCGGATCGCTGGGAATATATTCATTAGCAAATGCCCAGCGTAAAGCGGTTACACCAACTAACATGATTTGTCGTAGCGTTATAGGGGATAGTTTCGGGTACTTCTTGGCAACCATTACAGAAAAATCCTTGAGGTCCTGCTTGGTAATTTCGCCGAGTTTCTTCCCCTTAAAATATGGCACCCAATAGAGAGCCACCCGCTCAGAGCTACATCGGGCATAGGCTTTCCCAAGATTGATTCCGTGGGATCGCTTGTCTGCAACATAGGGCGAACGATCATAATCCCAAAATCGTCCGAGGTAATCCTCCATAGCTTCAGCTTCTTTAAAGCCCTTTTTAACGATGGTTTCAACCAAACCCTTCTCTTTAAGGATTTTTTCAATCTTGAGGACATCCTGGGCGGTAAGGTCCAGGCGTTTCAGGCCCAAAAATAATTGGTTGGAACTAATCAAGGCATCCAAGGGACGGGGGGACTGGCTCTCATGCTCAGCTTGCCGCTGCGGAACGTCGTCTTTAAGCCAACCCGCAATGACAATCAGGGCATCATCGCGGTTGTTCTTGCCTGTGGAAATGGCGGATAGCCGTTTTTGGGTAGCGGGGTCGGTAAATTGAACGTAAAAGATACGTTTCCGGGTGTGTAGATAATACTGGCGCATCAACAACTCCTTCCGGGCAACAGGGGTGAGTGGCGCATAAATACGCACGCTCATACCCTTTGCTCATAGTTAAAAGAAATTAATTGAATGCCAGTTTTCTGGTGATTCTGAAAAACAGGCTAACTTTTTACTACATAAAGAATTAGCTTATTTTCCCCGGGGAGGATTCGGACCCCCACAAACAGATCCAGAGTCTGCCATGCTACCATTACACAACCGGGGAATAATATCCATCTTCTGAAGGTTATTGAAACCTACAACGAGGTAAATCTTATAAAATGGGCGA
>BNUW01000263.1 GCA_025997655.1 Spirochaetia bacterium | reverse complement strand
GGAAGAATTGCAGGAAGCGGTGAAAAAGGCGAGAAGGGAAGGCGGCGATATAGAGTTTACAACCAAACAATAGGAAAAGGAGCAACCAATGACCCAATTCGCCCCGCACTTGCGTTTGCGGATACGATGGCGAATTGGATGCATGGAAATTTGATCCTGTTAAAATAAATCCTTGTAGTGATTCACCCTACCTAACCAGTTCCTTCGCCTTAGCCGCCAGCACCGGCGCGTCCAGCCCGAACCGTTTCGTCAGGTAATCCTGGGAACCAACTTCCCCAAACTCATCCCGGATGCCTATGCGCGCGAACTTGCCCCGGAACCCGCCTTCCGCCAGGATTTCCGCCACCGCGCTGCCCAGACCGTTGTTGATTTGATGGTTCTCCGCGCTGATCACCGCCTTCACCTTTCCTGCTTCCGACAGTATCGCTTCCCGGTCAATGGGTTTCAGGGTAAGCACGTCCAGTATCCCGGCGTCGATCCCCTCGGCGGCCAGTGCTTCACGGGCTTTCAGGGATTCGTTTACCATAAGGCTCCCCAGGGCTACGAACAGGACGTCCTTCCCCTGCTTCAGTACCTTGGCTTTGCCGAATTGGAACTTGTCGGTTGCCGTGTAGATAACCGGGACCGGCTTGCGGGGGAAACGGATGTAGACACAGCCGTAGGTTTCCGCAGCTTCCTTAACAAGGGCGGCGGCGTTCCAGGCATCCGAAGGTTCCACTATCGTTAGTTTTGGTACCGCCCGCATCATGGCAAGGTCCTCAAAGGGCATGTGGGTGCCGCCGTTGGTGGCCGCCGTTACCCCCGGGTCCATGCCGGCCAGCTTAACGTTCAACTGGGCGTAGTTAGCGGAGATGAAGAACTGATCGTAGACTCTTCGTGAGGCGAAACAGCCGAAGGTGGAGGCAAAGGGTATCTTCCCCACGGAAGAAAGCCCGGAAGCAACACCAATCATGTTGGCTTCGGAGATGCCCATGTTGTAAAACCGGTCCGGGTAGGCTTTCTTAAAGCTCCCCGTGTTGGTGCAGCCCATGAGGTCCGCTTCCAGTACCACAATATTACTGTTTTTTGCCGCCAGTTCCATAAGGGTGTCCACGTATGCGGCGCGTATTTCTTTTAGTTCCATCGTTTACTCCTTCGGACTTTAGTCCGCTGCGTCCAGGGCGGCTATGGCTTCCCGGGCTTTCGCAAGGTCAAAGGCCATGCTGTGATTCTTCTCAATACCCTCGGCAAAGTTACACCCCTTGCCCTTGATGGTATTCATGATGATCATTGAGGGCTTATCCTTACAGGCCAGCGATTTTTCAATCGCCGCATCCAGGGCCTCGATATCGTGGCCGTCCACTTCCTGGGTGTACCAGCCGAAGGCAAGCCACTTGGCCTTGAGGTCCCCCAGGTCCAGGATATCCTTGACATAGCCGTCAAGCTGCTGCTTGTTGAAGTCCGTAAAGGCGGTGACGTTTGCCAGGCGCTGGGCCGCGCCGAAAAGAGCGCCCTCCCAGATTTGGCCTTCGTCGGATTCGCCATCCCCGATTATCGTGTAGACCCGGGCGGGGTTCTTGTCGATCCGGAGTCCCAGGGCTATACCCAGGGCGGCGGAAAAGCCCTGCCCCAGGGAACCGGCGGTCATGTCAATGCCGGGGGTTAAGTTCCGGTCGCAGTGGCTGGGCAGCTTGGTGCCCCCCTGGTTGAGGGTCTTAAGCCAATCCTTGGGGAAAAAACCCTTTAAGGCTAGGGCGGAATACACCGCCGGTCCCGCGTGGCCCTTGGAAACCACCAGTTGGTCCCGGTCTTTCAGCCGGGGCTGGGCGGGATCAACCTTCATGCGGTGAAAATACAGAAGGGCAAGTACATCCGCGATGGACATGGAGCCCCCGATATGCCCTGAACCCAGGGTACCGATTTCCTCAATAGTCAGTTTTCGGATTTCCTTAGCCTGACCATTCAGGTAGGCCAACTTCTCTTTATCCATGATGACTCCTGTTTGTAATAACTTTTATCGGCATTATTATAAATCAATGGGGTATATGTGTCAAACCTGCGCGCGGTATTGCCCCGAAGAACCCGCCGGGGTACAATAGAAGCATGGCGCAACAAGATATGGATGCCCTGCTGGCCGGGGCGCGGAATGTGCTGGATGCCTGCCGGGCGGAACTGGCTAAGCGGGTTATCG
>BNUW01000262.1 GCA_025997655.1 Spirochaetia bacterium | reverse complement strand
GCCATTAAAATCTTTTTCATCTTAAACCTCCATTAAATACTGTTTTGGCCCCGGACAAAGCCGGGAACGTTCACCTGCTGCCCGCTTAGTTGTCGAGCATTCCGCTTATCGCTTCACTTCCCAGTTCGGATGCCGCGGGGCTTCCCGTTGACTTAATCCTGTTTCTCTCCAGGCGTTGATCCATCAGTTTGACCGCTTCCATAGCGCTTGGAATATACGGGCCTTCTTCCACCGTTGCCCGGTGTTCCGGTACCTTCGTCGCGGTAACAACAACCCACCAGGCGCCGCTGATCTTTTCCCGTATCTGCACCTTTACGGGAGTTAATTCTATGTCGATCGACTGCTGCGCTACGATGTAGTCTTCGGCAGCATTCGATTTACCACCCCTCGTGCTCGTCATGTTTTTCGAGTAATCGGTTATCTCGGCTTTGACCAGGGCTTGCTGCTGGAATGCGAGATCCTGACGGGCACGGGCTTCGGCCATTTGAATCGCCTGACTATCCGCTGCGTTTGTCGCGCTTCCGATGCCGACATAGACATCCTTCAGCCTGAATTCCTTCGCGAGGCCTTCATTGCCCGCGTCAGTTTCATCAATATTATTGTTCCGAATGGCCTCTTTAATCAGCCTTTCCAGGGAGTATGGATTTGATACCCACTCCGGATAATCCTTACGCGGAACTACTGTTTTGGGATCCTCCTTAGGAGGATTGTTCGCTTCCGTGCCGGTCTTTTGAGTCAAACCGAGAGAATTCGCGTTAGAGTCGGGAGGAGCGCCATCGGCAGGCATACCGTCGAGGTTGACAGTCGCCGTTTCCGGTTGCGGCGCAATGGCCGTCGTCGGGGTTTGCGCCACGAGAGCCCCACCGAGGTCCTGTGAAGGCGGCGCAATCTGCTGAGCCTCCTTCTCCTTCGCTGCCCTCAGTTCGTCCAACTTTGTTCGATCTGACTTGCTCAGTTCCTTGCCGGGCTTTAACTTTGCCTCTTTTTCTTCCAGCTTGGTCAACTGTTTTTCGTCCTTAGCTGACAGCGCAGAAAGGTCAGAAGGGACGATTAAAAACAATGCGGCCGCAAGGGGAAGCAGCCATAAGAAAGATTTCTTCTTCATCAGAAACTCCTTGAGAGATATTTGCAGTCCCCTTACGGGAACTTAGTGCCAAGTTCCTAACTCCGATCAAATCCCTTCCCCTTAAATGATCTGAATTAGATTATAGCAAGCGCGGGAGTAGAAGTCAAGATTTCCGTAAAGGTTTTTATCGGGAAGCCGATATTTAAGAGACCAGGGCGCGAACATACCAAACTGAAACGGCAGGGTCATCCTCATCCTCCTTGACATAGGATTTGGATAGACTCCCCGGAGTCTGTCCAAATCCTCGATTACTCCTACCGCCAGTTTCGGCATATTCCGCCTGAAACTTTAGCTTTTTTTGCTTCCGGAACCGGAAAACGTGGTATCCCGCTTTTCCGCAGACCGTTCCCGCTCATTTACGTCCTTTGCCTTTTCCTTTTCCTTGGTAATCTTGGCGTCCAGTTTGCCCATGAGCTTATCAATCGCCGGATGGAGTTCAAAGTCGGTCTCCTTGACGTGGATGGACACCCCCCAGCGGAAGTTGACCTTGGCTTCGGCGGAAAACTCCTTGGCCTCCTTGGTCAGGGTGATGAGCAAATCGACAATCATATTCTCCGCATTGGGAATCCGGGCGATTTTTGAGTTCAGATACTCCCGTCCGTCTTCCCGCAGGGTAAAATGGACCGCTTTAACTTCTGTGTTCATGGTTCTCTCCTATATAGTGTCTTTTACCGGGTATACGACGATCCCAGATCCAGTTCATTGCGATACTTTGCCACGGTACGCCTGGCCAGGGGGATTCCCCGCCCGGCAAGGATTTCGGTGATTTCCTTATCCGAAAAATGCCGTTCCTCCGCGGTGATAAGCTCCTGTATGATGGCCTTTACCCCCTCCTTTGAATACCGGGAACCGCCGGACCCGGCGCCGCTGATGGAATTGGTAAAGAAGTGGCGGATTTCAAAGATGCCCCACTCGGTTTGCATGTATTTGCCCCGGGCGGCCCGGGAAATGGTGGATTCGTTGAGCCCCAGCTCCCCGGCAATGTCCCGCAGAGTCAGGGGGAGGATATGCTTGGGGCCATCAGTAAAAAAAGGCCGCTGAAAGGTCACGATGGC
>BNUW01000261.1 GCA_025997655.1 Spirochaetia bacterium | reverse complement strand
GATTGTTCGGGGTGGCGGGGTGAATAAAGGATGGGCCTGACAATAGCACCATTACTCATCAATCAAATATAAAAGCCCCAATCAACCCTCCGAGGATGAACCCTACTATTCCACCTACAAGACCACCACCACCAACACCTATTACCCCACCCACCAGAGCAAATATAGTAATTCCCGTACTGTTTCGTTCTTCTGCCTTTCGAGCTTTCTCTTCCGCAATACGTCTCTCCTCTGCGGCTTTTTCTTCCGCAATACGTCTTTCTTCTGCAGCCTTCTCTTCTGCAATACGCCGCTCCTCTGCGGCCTTACGTTCTTCTGCTTCAGCTTTCTCCCGTGCCCTCCGTTCCGCTCTTTCAATACGCTGCTGTCGATTTTCTTCCAAAACCTGAACAACCTTTTGATATTGGACCGCAATATATTCTCTGTTTTGATAGCCTGCATACCCTACCCCTGATAATGCAAAAAGAATAACGACTATAACTATAACCTTAACACCGGTCTTTACAGGTTTCTTAAGAGAAAATGTTAAAATAGTAACCGCGTCTTTTATTGCCAAAATAGTATGGTTCGTTTTTCCCTGTATTTCTGCTGAAAGAGCGTCTTTATGATGCGTCAATGCACGCCCTTTCTTATCCTGCAGGGACCAAATTTTTGATAAGAATATGTCGTCCTGTGTTTTATTATTAATATACAGTATGTCCCTAAGCACAGTTTTTTCATCGGAAAACTTACCCGGTGTTTTTACTTCGAGCAGATCCATACATTTCTTTGGTTTATTGAGAATCAGTAGTCCGTCATCATCATCACGGATTATATCCCGCAAAGCTTTTGCAAGGGGTTTATGCTTCCCCAGTATAGTCATACGGCTCCTTCCTTAAAAGAGATAGTACGCCTTACCTCTGCCCAGACTTTGGCTCTTAGTGTTACTGGCACATACATAAGGGCATACTTACCTAACTCTGTGACTGCGGCCAAACAGAGTTCCGTTGTCTTGCCATAGTTACACAGAACGGCTTTGCGCTTAAGTATGTACCTGATGAACTCAAGACGGCTGAGCTCTGCCTTGCTGCGGTTACCGAGGAAGGCCGTGCGCTGAATTATGTGCCGGAAGATCTCAAGACAACGGAACTCTGTCTTGCCGCAGTTACACAGCACTTCATTGCACTTGTTTATGTACCGGAAGAATTCAAGACAACGGAACTCTGTTTGGCCGCAGTCACAGAGTTAGGTAAGTATGCCCTTATGTATGTGCCAGTAACACTAAGAGCCAAAGTCTGGGCAGAGGTAAGGCGTACTATCTCTTTTAAGGAAGGAGCCGTATGACTATACTGGGGAAGCATAAACCCCTTGCAAAAGCTTTGCGGGATATAATCCGTGATGATGATGACGGACTACTGATTCTCAATAAACCAAAGAAATGTATGGATCTGCTCGAAGTAAAAACACCGGGTAAGTTTTCCGATGAAAAAACTGTGCTTAGGGACATACTGTATATTAATAATAAAACACAGGACGACATATTCTTATCAAAAATTTGGTCCCTGCAGGATAAGAAAGGGCGTGCATTGACGCATCATAAAGACGCTCTTTCAGCAGAAATACAGGGAAAAACGAACCATACTATTTTGGCAATAAAAGACGCGGTTACTATTTTAACATTTTCTCTTAAGAAACCTGTAAAGACCGGTGTTAAGGTTATAGTTATAGTCGTTATTCTTTTTGCATTATCAGGGGTAGGGTATGCAGGCTATCAAAACAGAGAATATATTGCGGTCCAATATCAAAAGGTTGTTCAGGTTTTGGAAGAAAATCGACAGCAGCGTATTGAAAGAGCGGAACGGAGGGCACGGGAGAAAGCTGAAGCAGAAGAACGTAAGGCCGCAGAGGAGCGGCGTATTGCAGAAGAGAAGGCTGCAGAAGAAAGACGTATTGCGGAAGAAAAAGCCGCAGAGGAGAGACGTATTGCGGAAGAGAAAGCTCGAAAGGCAGAAGAACGAAACAGTACGGGAATTACTATATTTGCTCTGGTGGGTGGGGTAATAGGTGTTGGTGGTGGTGGTCTTGTAGGTGGAATAGTAGGGTTCATCCTCGGAGGGTTGATTGGGGCTTTTATATTTGATTGATGAGTAATGGTGCTATTGTCAGGCCCATCCTTTATTCACCCCGCCACCCCGAACAATC
>BNUW01000260.1 GCA_025997655.1 Spirochaetia bacterium | reverse complement strand
GCAGACCCGGGCGGCGTTTGCAAACATGGAGAATTTGACCGGGTCTGCAAGGATCGCGCCTGGGTCAACAATATAACCGATACGGCGGCTACAATTACGACCATCAAAAGCCCAATGATCAGGGTTAGCCTGAACCTTAATTTCATATAATTCCTCCTGGAAATAATTTTATAATAATCGCGGAACAAACATCCCGCTGTAACACCCTAGTACCTAAGAAGATAAACCACAAAGACCCCAAGAGAGCTACTTTTCTTTCCCCTCTTCCTTCGTGTTCTTTGTGTCCTTCGTGGTTAATTACTCTTCTTCCTAAATTACTCCACCTTAAACCGGGAAACTTCCCGAACCAGGATATCAATGTTTTCCTTGTTATCCCCGCTGATCTCGTTCACCCGGTTCACCGCGACGTTGATCTGATCCGCCCCGGTGGCCATCTCATTCATCCCGTTGGTAATCTCCTGGGTCGCCATTTCCAGATTTTTCCCTTCGGTGATAATCTCCTTACTCCCCTCAAGCATCTCCAGGGACCCGCCCTTAACCTGCTGGGTTATCCCGTTAAGCTGGCCCATCACTTCCAGAATCTGCTGGCTCCCCACGCTCTGTTCTTCCATGGCGTTACGGATATTCTCCGTTTGATCCGACACGGTCTTTACCCCGGCGTCAATGACCTCAAACTTGTTGAGTACATTGTCGGTAGACTTCGTAATCTTATCAATAGATTCCTTAATCTTCTTTAACACGGCGCTGATGGTCTTTGACTGCTCGCTGGAACTTTCCGCAAGCTTCCGTATCTCGTCGGCCACCACCGCGAAACCCTTCCCCGCTTCACCGGCGTGGGCGGCTTCAATGGCGGCGTTCATTGAAAGCAGGTTTGTCTGACTGGCAATGTTCTGCATCACCGCATTGATTTCCAGGAGCCCTTCGGACTCCTTGGAGATTTCCTGTATGTCCGTTGCCACTTCCTGGAGGCCCGTGCGGCCCACATCGGCGGAATCAATCAACTCCTTGACGCTCTCGGCGTTCTTCCCCAGGGTGTTGGTCACCGACTGAATGTTGGCGATCATCTCTTCAATGGCGCTGGAAGACTTGGACACGCTGGCGGTCTGGTTCTCCACATGGCCGTTGAGCTTGTCGATGTTGACGGTGATCTGCTCCATGGTGGCGTTGGTTTCGGTCACCGATGCGGACTGGTTCATCACCCGGCCCTTAATACTCTGGATGTTGGCGGTAATCTGGTTGATGGCCGCCGCCGTTTCGGTCATGTTGGAGGCAAGCTCGTTGCCGATGTCAAAGAGGGCCGCCGCCTGTTTTTTGATGACCAGCACCAGATCCTTGATTTTGCTCAGGGTCTTGTTGAAGTACTTGGCAAGGTCGGAAATTTCGTCGTTGCCATGTTCGGCAATGGTCACCGTCAGATCACCTTCGCCTTCGGAAATATCCTTGAGGGTATTGCCAACCTTGATAATGGGCTTAACGATTGAGGTGGCAACAAAGAAGATGATAACCGCCGAAAGAAGCGCCAATGCCCCCGCGATGATAATCGCAAAGATCGTCATTTCGTTTATCGCGGCAAAAACATCGGCGGAGGGCACCGAGGCAAGCACCGTCCAGGGCGTTTTTATATCGCCCACATAAAAGGGATAGCTGGTGAAGAAGCGGCCGTTATTCTCACCGACGTTCGGCTCGCCGGTACGGAGTGTTTCAAGGGTATCATTAACCGCCTGCTGGCCCAAAACAGCCACCGATTCAGGGGAGTTAATATTCTTACCTTCCATACCCTGATCGTAGTGGGCCGCAATGGTGCCGTCATTGGCATAGAGGATTTCCCGTCCGTTCGCATAGCTTGCTTTTAAGGCTTTGGCGGCGGTGATGACTTCCCCGGCCATGTCCAGGTCGTAGTTTACCCCTATCATACCGACGATATTATTTCCCCGCAGTTCATCCCGTATCGGAACCCGCATCTGCACCATGAGGGTGTCTTTTCCCGCATATTTGCCCGGCAGTACGTTCGATATGGTGGGACCGGTGGCACCCATCTCCCGGATCGCCGCATAGGTCGTGTCAAGGCTTTCCCCCGAGTCCTCCCAATTGTACCGTTCCACCTTGTCGCTGTAACGCCTCGAAAACCAGGGCTGGTACGGGGCAGGATTCCCGTCTTCTATGGCACCAGGGAGCCATACGGTACAAATGCCGA
>BNUW01000259.1 GCA_025997655.1 Spirochaetia bacterium | reverse complement strand
CTCAATATGGGGGGCGGCCAACAATGCCCAGTCTTGAATGCCAAAAATTAACAACAGGTAGTAGGTTTTTCAAAATTCGTTAAAAACTGAAAATGACGATTGAAAAATACCCTTTTTAGAGGTTCCCATAAAGCATACCATTTTTGGAGGAAATTATGGACAAAAATATTGAAAATATCATCGAAAATATTGATTTCTCAATGAAAATGGAGGATATGCCCCTTACTGAAGATGATAAATACCGATTAAGGAACTGTATTACCGGTAAGACAGATATTAATATAGTTTTACAGGAAACGATAAAAAAATACACATTAGTTGAGGCATAGTTATAGAAGAATATAATTATACCTATAAAGGTTCCGAAGATTACTGTTATCCCGGAATCACGGTGTTAAAAAATAAGCTGGGATTAAAAGACAATGATGTGTTATTAAAGGCTGAACGAGAAATTACAAGCATAAAATTATTAATGTTGTATGATATGCCAATAGAAGGTTTGTTTAATCTTGATCACGTATGCAATAGTTCTTACCGAACATTTATTGACAAGAATGCGCCAGCGCGGAATAAAGTATGGAGGGTAAAATGACCTGTGGTATTTGTAAGGCGGAAACGGAACAAAAACTGGTTACCTATACAGAAGATGTCAATAATTCAGTTATTGTCATTAGGAATGTTCCCGCAACGGTTTGTACCGAATGTGGGAATATTTGGTATACCGGAACCGTAGCTGCCCGGCTTGAAGAAATTGTTGACCATATTATTATGGCAAAGGTTACTGATGTTGCCGTGGTGAATTACGCTGAAAAAGCAGCCTGACCACTTGGCCCTTATATGATTTTGGGCGTCGCAGCCCGGCAGAAATTTTCGGTATAAGGTTGATTTGAAGAGAGATTATGGGACCTGAATCTGCGATAACAATCATGCAGACTGGGCTTTCAGATTTTTCATTCTGTCCATGTCGGTCTGAATATCCGAATAGTCCAACAGGGAAATTGGTATCTGCTTACTGGCGAGAAACAGCTCAAAATCCATTTTCCGCATACCGGCCAATTCTGCGGCTTTTCCAATGGTCAAAATCCCATCCAAATAGTATTTTACCGCAAGATAGACCTTAACGTCCTGCTCGATGTTGGAGACGGCTTGACTGAGGATATCCCCTATATTTTCCGGGAACGTAATAGTTATTTGGTAGGCGCTGTTATTCATATTCAAATCTTCTAACGATAGGTATAGCAGAAAACGGAAGGTAAAGCAATGCGAATGTGGGAAGAAAAGTATACCTCACCAGGCCATTCCTCACGGATGAGCAACAACAGGAAATCAATGCCGATGTAGAAACCCGTTTTGACCGCTTCCTTAAGCTGGGGCACAAAGGGTGACACACCCCTACCGCCGAAAATGCCGCCAAAATCACCCAGGTTCTGGGTGTTTCGGTGAAAGACCCCGTCACCGGGCAGGAAAAACCGCCGGGAAAATCACCTATGAGCCCTGAAATTGACGCTTTGGTCCGGACCGTCAAGCAATTGGACGAAAATGGCCGCAAAATGCTCTATGGGATAGCCCTTTGTTCAAAACCAACCGGAAGCGGGGGGTAGGGGCAGGACTGTCCTGTATTTTTACAACCAACCGTATTTAGGCTATCTTTATCGTATAAGGTAGTATGATGGATGTTTTTAATAAAAGGTTTGCTTATTTAGTGTCTAACCCTAAAGTCGAAAAAAAATAGCATGCACTGGTATTTTTGCGTAAAACTGCCCACAGATTGCTCGAAACAACCTTGAGAAAGTGGTTTTGTTTTTTACCAGATCATAAAAATGACCAAAAAAGTCAGTTTGCTCAGTATTTTTACTGAAACGAGATTGAAATGGGCATAATACCCCCTTAAATCACTAAAAGTACGCCATTTCTTCCGGTGTTTTTAGCCGGCTTAAGCCGGTGCCGGAGATTCAAGCCGGAATGTTTCCAGAACGTGCGCCGCCATGACACGTATGTTATAACAGATCACGCTCCAATATACTTTTTGGTCAAAATGAGCGCTGCCTTTCCACATACATCTTCTCAGGTCAAAACCGCGTTTCAAATTTGATATTATAGCTTCAGCACTGCTGCGCCACTTCTTTAAACGTGTTTCCATGTTCTTGCTGCTGGCAATGTTTTTTAGGCTTCCAACAATTTTGTTGAATACTATA
>BNUW01000258.1 GCA_025997655.1 Spirochaetia bacterium | reverse complement strand
GCATCGGCTTCGATTCCTGTGCTTTTCCAAAATTTTCCGGGGTGTTGAGGATATCCTCATCGCCTGCATGGACGGACTCACCGGGTTCCCGGAAGCGGTCCGGGCGGTGTACCCCAATACCCGTGTCCAGTTGTGCATCGTCCACATGGTTCGTAATTCTACCAAATTTGTTTCGTACAAGGATCTCAAAAAGCTGTGTGCCGGCCTAAAGGCAATTTACACGGCGGCTACCGAAGATGCCGGGCGGGATGCGCTGGAAGAATTCGGAACAATCTGGAATGCCAAGTACCCCATGGTCTACCAATCCTGGGATAGCCAATGGGATGACTTCAGCGAATTCTTCAAATACCCGCCGGAAATCCGCCGGGCCATTTACACCACGAACGCTATTGAGTCTTTGAATTACCAACTGCGGAAAGTCACCAAAAACCGCTCGACATTTCCGAACGATGATGCTATATTCAAGATATTGTATTTGGCGATCCGGAATGCGTCAGAAAAATGGACCATGCCTATTCAGCATTGGGGTCCGGCGCTCAACCAGTTCGCTATTGAGTTTGGCAATGAGCGGGTTCCGTTCTGATGATACACTTTGCCATTTACACGAAACTTCTGACACGCTCACTTCAAGCGAAAAGATGCTGCTTTCTTTTCTTTAGCTTATTGCCGCTCCCTTTCTTTCCGTTCTCTCAAAGCTTTACCAATATCAGGATCATCCCCGCCATCACATTGAATAAACCCAAAATCGTTTTCGATACGGCAGTACTCTCTACTACGCAGAAAATACTGCATGGCCGATCCTCCCAACCCATAATCAGGCATGGACCCCTCAAAAACAATAAAGCCTTCCTTAAAAAGAGTTTCAATATCGACATAGTCCTTTAGGCATTTTTTAAAATCTTCTTCAGATTCATAGTGATACCCATTTCGTAAATAATTGACATATTCATCCCACGAATAGTATCGTTCAATTTCCGCGTCCCCATGGGGATCAAGATATTCATCCGCCATTATATGCGCCAGAAAATCAACGTCGTCATCATCGGCAAATACTTTGCCGGTTGAAGCCTTGTTAAATTGAAGAAATTCCGCCAGCCGGTCTTTGATGAATTTTTCATCTTTGTTTTTTGAGCAAATTATAAATGACGAACTGCTGCTGTTGCTTACAAAACCATTGCGGAATTTCATTCGGCGCCTTTCTCCCTTTTAAGCTTTGCCATAAATTCACGGGATCTACGCTCTCTTTCCTCTCTCTGCTTTTCTACTTCCTCAAAAGTAAGGTCTGTGTGGTAATCGCATAAATCAATTCCCTGATCATCATCTACACTAATATCACGGGGGTTTATTTCCAGAACACGGACGATATAGGAATACAAATCAAAATTGGCCATGCTGGTATCACAGGATATGGTTTTATCGTCTATTTCTATTCTCCAGCCTTGATCATTTTGTTCCCAAAAATCATCCCTGCAGCCAATGCATCGTGTAGCGCGGGTTCTGCATTTTTCGAGATTTACACAATGTACATATTGTTTTATCTGTTCAATTTTCTCATCGGATATGATATGCCGCTCGATAATAAAACTACAGGATGAGGAATTGGAAATAAAACCAGTTCTGAATTTCATAGTATGCCTCCTATTGCATCATATATCAAATACCGGACACGCTCCGCCGTTTTTTGACAGCAGCTTCCGGCCCTTTTCAAATTCGCCGCTGTTCCATATATCGGTCATAAAATCAGCCGTAAGCAAATCGAAGCCTTTTTCCCAGCCTGTTTCATGCTCACAAAATGAACAGGGGAAACATTGGCCGTCAACATTTACATACAAGGAAAAACGTCCGAAGGATTCACAGCCTTCAGCCATCATAAGCAATCTTTTTCTGTTTGGCAAGCCCTCTATAGCCCGGGAAAGCTTGGAAAATGCTTTTCAGGTACTTCATGATATTAAGACGGACAGCCGTCTTAAAGGGTTAAATGCCCTGGTCTTTTTATCGCTTAAAGCAAAAGGAAGGGCTCTGAATAATAATGTGCACCAACTTAAACCCGATGAATTTACCAATTTGATACGGACTGCCTTGTCTATGAATATCAGCATCGGCTTCGATTCCTGTGCTTTTCCAAAATTTTCCGGGGCTATAGAGGGCTTGCCAAACAGAAAAAGATTGCTTATGATGGCTGAAGGCTGTGAATCCTTCG
>BNUW01000257.1 GCA_025997655.1 Spirochaetia bacterium | reverse complement strand
AAAGAGGAAAGAGGAACCGGGCGCCAGGGGCAGTTCATTAAGCAGTTCCAGAAAAGGAGACTGGATGGTAACGTCAAGGGAAGTGGTGGGTTAATCCGAAAGGAGCATCTTGGGATTACAGGAAAGGGAGATGGCGATCATGACCCGATGGCGAATACCCACGGAAAGCTGGTGGGGGTATTCCCGCAGTCCCTGCCGAGGAATTCCCACCATGGTCAGCAGCTCCAGAGCCCGCTCCTGGGCCGCTTTCTTGCTAAGCCCCTGGTGGAGTATCAGGGGCTCCATGATCTGATCGCCGCAAGTGTGGATGGGGTTGAGGGAGGTCATGGGTTCCTGGAAGATCATGGCAATCTCATTCCCCCGAATTCGGCGCATCTCCTCTATGGGCAGGGTCAGCAAATCCCGTCCGTTAAAGGAGATACTCCCCCCCAGGATCTTCCCCGGCGGGTTCGGGATAAGCCGCATCACCGCCAGGGCGCTCACGCTCTTGCCGCTGCCGCTTTCCCCCACCAGCCCAAGGGTCTCACCTTCCCCCAGGCGGAGGGAGAGGCCCCGAACCGCCTGGTGTATCCCCTCCTGGGTATGGAACTGAACATCAAGATTATCAATACGAAGCAAGGGCTGCATGGCTTATGATACCGGGTCCAGGGGTTTTACCACAAGCTCAGGCGAAGCTTTTGTAATTGGACCTGCGCCGGTTTGACCATCCGCCGTTTCAACAACGAGTCCCAGCTTGACCTTTAGTTGAATCGTGATTATACTAATCATGATTCAACTAAGCGATACAGGAGGCCGTCATGTTTGTCGGCAGGGACCGGGAATTACAGAGCCTGGAAAACTTATATCAAAAAGATAGCTTCCAGATGGTGGTACTCTATGGGCGGCGACGGGTGGGAAAAACGACGCTGATCTCGAAATTTATCGAGGGGAAGCCGGGGATCTTCTTTGCCGCCCAGGAGGCCAATGACCGGCTGAACCTGGAAATGTTTTCCCGGCAGTTGTACCGGTTTTTTGAGGTAAGCCGCGAACTGCCCCCCTTTCAGGATTGGAGCCGGGCGCTTCAGTTTTTTGCGGAAAAGACCAAAGACCGGCAGGTGATCCTGGCGATTGATGAATTTCCCTACGCGGTAGGGGGCAATAGGGGGCTAAAGTCGATACTGCAGAACGCAATCGACCATAGCCTCAAGGATACCCGGACTTTTCTCCTCCTGGGGAAGGACGAGGTCTACAAGGGCCTGGAAAAAGGGATATTCTACCGGGAGCCCGATGGTGCAGTTGCAGTAGATCTAAGCGCGGAAAAGCTGGACAAAAAAATCCTCCTCCGCAAGGACGGCACCTCAATCTACATCACCCAGGATTTCGGCACCGCCATTTTCCGGCACAACGACTGGCCCTTTGACCGCATGGTCTACGTGGTAGGCTCCGAGCAGCAGTATCACTTTCAGGTCCTTTTCGCCATCCTGAAAAAGCTTGGCTACCGGTGGGCGGATAACCTCTACCACCTTTCCTACGGCATGGTGAACCTCCCCGAGGGGAAGATGAAGAGCCGTGAAGGTACCGTGGTTGACGCCGACGACCTTCCCCAGGAGGTAGGTTTTGCTTTCGTAGTAATACTGATCAAAGGAGATGCCGGTGCGTGCATAGGTTTCCTTCATGCCGTTTACGGTCCAGTCCTTCATCTTCTGCCAGAGTTCCACCGTTTCCGTATCCCCGGCCTCCCACTTACGGAGCATCTCCTGGGCCCGTACCTCCGCTTCTTTGTCCTCTTGGGACATTTGATGGTATTTGACGTAATAGTCCCCCACAAAGTGATCGCTTTTGATGTGTTCGGATTCCGGCGTTTTGCCCCCGCCCTGTTCCTTGTAGGCCAGCATGGACTTGCAGATGTGGATACCCCGGTCGTTGATGATGCAGACCTTGCGCACTGTTGCCCCGCAGGCCGCAAGGATTCGGGAGATGCTCTCCCCCAGGATGTCGTTCCGGAGGTGGCCCAGGTGGAGGGGCTTGTTGGTGTTGGGGCTGGAAAACTCCACCATGATGCGGGAACCGGAGAGGGTACCGGGGCGGCCAACCGGGGCGCTCTCATCCGCCATGCAGGCAAGGACGGCGGCGGTTACGGAGGGGCGGTCAAGGCGCACATTCAGGTAAGGGCCTTCGGCGGCGAAAGTCCCGGCGGCCTTGCCGTTAGCATTACTGTTGTCAGCATTACTG
>BNUW01000256.1 GCA_025997655.1 Spirochaetia bacterium | reverse complement strand
CCGGTATTTCTCCAACGCTTCCTTCTCCCGCTCCAGTTCCGTAAAGGCATAGACCGTTTCCCCCCCAGGCCCAATGGCCACATCCGGCATCGCGTAGGCGCCGATCTCCTTTATGATCCGATCCCGGGCAAGGGCCATGTTTTTTGGCCGGCATTCTTCGGCCTTGGGGTCAATGTCCGCGGGCTTAACCGCCAGGGGTTTGTCCCAAATCTGCCCATATCCGCTTTTCCGCAAATTTTCCCGCTTGATGGTTTCGTTGTCCCGCTTCAACCCAAAGTACCGGAGGGCGGGGATGAGCCAGAAGAGCGCCGAGAAAACCAGGGGCACAATGCCTAAGCCGACGGTGAGAACGGGCAGGGGATTGGTGATCAGGGTGGAAGAGAGAATGTAGGTAACGCCGTACAGGTAGGAGGCGGCATCAAAGTGGGCCTGGGTGAGGATCGCCCCGGTGGTGAGGGTATTATATAGAAAGTAACCGCCAAAAATCAGGTTGACGCTGTTGATCACGCCGAACCAGCCGTTCATCTTCTTGGTATTCGACGAGAAGGAAAACAGCCGCTTGATGGGCGCGGAGAAACCGGTAAAGGACCGGTCCTTCTTGTCCGCCCGTACCAGCAATTCGTCAAAGCGGTACACCACGGTCCCGTCATCGGTCGCCTCCGGGGAGCCGCCGAATTCCGCGCAGTACCCGGTGATCCGTTCCTCCGCCTCTGCGGGACTATTCCCTGTGAGGGTCATGAACTCCGGCAGGGAGATAACCCCCCGATTTTTCTGCAACCAGGCGATCACCGCCTGCTTTTCCCGGGAGTCCCAGTCGGCGTTGGGGTTCCCGTCGCCGAATACGAAGGAGAAGATGGCCTTGTAGAGGGGGCGTCCCTTGGGACGGGCGGCCTGGGGGGAACGGCCGTAGTACCGGCGATCCATGGACTTCGTTAGCTCAGAATAGAACCAGATGCGGATTATCAGGTTGAAAATGCCGGAGGCAAAATACATGCCCCCAATCCCGCCGCCCCGGTTGGAGGAACGGTTGTTTGATGATTGGGAGGAAGCGGCCACGGAAATCATCAGGGATGCCAGGGCGATGAGCATGAATAGGACAAAATAGCCCACCAGCATCACCATGATCCAGACCTTAAAGACCGCAGCGGCGGCAATTTTCAGGCCCTTGCCGAATTTTTCCATGAATCGGCCAAAGCGGGCCTTAAAACTACGGTATTTACTGGTAAAACCCCGGGGAAAGGAGTAGAGGATCTCCCCGGATTCGGTCACCTCAAGCCGGGCGGAATATTCGTCCGCCGCACGGGGGACCAGTTCCCGTACCGTATGCAGGGGCAGCGCCGTTTTTGCCACAATATCCGCAACCGTGGCCCCCTTCTGGCGGGAGCCGCTTACGCGGCGTTCAGAGAGGCGAAATGCCTCGGTTACCTTCCGGTACGCTTCCCTGTCCGCTTGCTGCTGTCCCATGAAAACCCCTTATTTTCCCCCACGCGTATCCTTTTCCAGAATGGCGGCCAGGGTGATGTTGTTAAAGTAATTATTGATCAAATCGGTCATCTCTGCCCAGACCGCATGGCTTAGGCACATCCCTATCCGGGAACAATCCTCGGCATGTTTATCGCAGGAGTTGAGGTTCAAATCCTCCCCGGCGGCGTCCAGGATTTTCTTTATGGTCAAATGTTCCAGGGGCTGGGCAAAGTAAAACCCCCCGCCGGGGCCCCGGACCGATGAAACGATACCCGCTTTCCGGAGCTTAAAAAAAATCTGTTCAAGAAACACGGAGGAAATTTGCTCCTGTTCCGCGAGGCTGGTAATAGATACCGGAGCCCCGTCTTTCCCAATTTTCGCCAATGCTAAGGATGCCCTCAATGCGTAACGGCCTCTCGTGGTTATTCTCATTCATACCTCAATTATGACTACCATGCTAATGAATTATGGTAAAAAAGTAAAGATTTTATATGCAATTTTACATGATATTTTACCCTGCAAAGACCGTTGACAGTCCCGGCTGTCTATAGTATCTTAGGAACGTAACGTTTGGGTTTTATCGAAAATCCTCTATAAAAAGCACGCCATTTGGCAAGGAGTATAACCATGGGACAGGTCAGTAAAAACGCCCGTACATCCAGTACTACCCAGAAATTCTTCTGTTCCTGCGGGGGCGAAGTTAAAATGAAGACCCTGTTTGAAAACGGCAAGTTCAAGAACCTTGCGGAATGTGAGAAATGCAA
>BNUW01000255.1 GCA_025997655.1 Spirochaetia bacterium | reverse complement strand
CACGACGATCCTTATCGTTGAACAGAACGCCCTGCAAACCCTGAAAATTGCCGATTACGCCATCGTACTGGAATTGGGAAGAATCAGTATTGAGGGGAAGGCGGAAGATCTGATCCACGATCAGCGCCTGATAGACGCCTATTTGGGCAACAAAAAGTAGGTAAGCCTTTAGAGGTTCCTAAATATATTTTTGGAGGAAGAGTTATGAAAAAAAAAGTACCCTGCGTGATTATGGCATTGCTCCTTATTCCGGCTTTCGCATTTGTGGGCTGCCGGGGAGAAAAATCAAATGACGAGATCCACATCGGTGCGACCATTTGTTCGGAAGGCGCCTACGCCCTGGTAGGGGTTCCCTACGGCAATTTCTACAAGGCCTACGTGGATTACGTCAACCAGGCTCCCGAGTATCAGGATATACTCAAGGGCAGAAATCTTAAACTTACCGTTTACGATGACAAGGGTGACGGAGCGACCGGCAAAACCTATATCGAAAAACTCATCAACGACGACAAGGTATTCGCCCTGGTAGCGATCCTGGGAACCTGGAATGTAATCGCCGCCAAGTATGAACTTGAAAACTGCAATATCCCCTCGGTGTATTTTGGTACCGGTTCCAGCGCCCAGATGTTTGAACCCGCCAGGGGAGGCCAAAGGTACATGATGGGCGTCCAGCCTCTGTACAAGACCGAAGGACGGCTGATGTACCTCCGGGCACTCACCAGTTTCCGGGACATCAAAAAAATCGGCGTCGTCTACTCTACCGCTGACGACGGGCTCAGCCTGAAGATGGGAATCGAAGAGGAGGCCGCCAAGGACACCCGCCCCGCTGGAGTTAAACCCACCATCGTTTATCAGCCCATCGGCTCCACCGACGCCGCTGCCATTTCTCCCCAGGTCGCCGCCGTCCAGGATGCGGATGTGATTATCGCCGCGGGAAACCAGGCATACTTCAAGGCGATTTACTCCGCCGCATACTCCAACTCGGTGGCGCGGCCCAAACCGTTTATCACCACCTATGTCAACGCTTCTCCCACCAATATTCCCACCGAGGCGATTAACCCCGGCGCCGGGGAAATCTACAGCGCCGCCTGGGTTGTTATCACTGAAAAGGGAACAGAAAGCGCCGAGGCCGCAAGAAGGCAGAAAGACTACGCGGAATATTGCAAAATTGTAGACGGGGATACCAAATATATTCCCGCATCGGAAAAGGAGGCCTACAAGTTTAACGCCTATTCCATGAGCTCCTACATAGCCCTCAAGCATTTCCTCGCCGGCATTGAGCGGCTGAACGCCTCCGGCAAGCCCCTTACTGCCCAGAACTACCTTGAAGCCATGGAGAGCGGCCGTATTCCCATCGCCATATCAGGCGGCGTTAACTACGCCGACGGAAGCAGGATAGGCCTTGATGCCCTCTCGTTCGTAAAATACCAGCCCCCCGCTTCGGGCCCCGCCGCCAATGGAAGCTTTTTTGAAGTTGATCCCATGGCGTCCATTGACGAACTTATTGCGAGGTTGAGCAAGTAGCCGCGGCAAACCCGATGCGGTCATAAACTTCCGCCCGTATCCGGAAATTACGGGCGGAAACAGTACCATTAAGGAGGAAGAGGTTTTATGAGTTACGATTATTCCGGCAAAATTATCAGCCTTGAGCGGGCGCTGTCCCTGGTTAAGGACGGCGATCACATTGTAACCGGCATGGCCGCTGCGGAGGCCCATGACTTTTTTATGGACATCCATAAAATAATCGATCGGGGGGTCAAGAACGTGACGGTCACCAACTGTCTGCCCATGGCCGAAGGAAAGTACCTTACCGATCCCGATTACATCGGCAAAATAAATGTGAACTCCTGGTTCTATACGCCCCAGCTCAGGCGCAACCATGCCATAGACGCGGTTTCCTATGTTCCCAACCATCTGCATAACGCCGGGGTGAAGCGCCGGGAGCATATTAAAACAACTATTTTTATCTGTAACGCGAGCCTCCCTGATAAGCACGGGTATATGTCCATATCCCTGTCCGCGACCTATGAACGGGGCATCCGGGAAAACGCAGGTTTGGTTATTCTGGAAATCAACCCCCATGTGCCCCGGGCCTTTGGGGACGTGGAAGTCCATATCAACGATGTTGATTATCTTATTGAAACCAATTATCCCCTGCCGGAAGTTCCCGATCCTGAACCCACCGAGCTGGATTATAAGGTCGGCAAACTGGTGGCTGATGAAATTCGGGATGGCGACT
>BNUW01000254.1 GCA_025997655.1 Spirochaetia bacterium | reverse complement strand
ACAATTCCCTATATATCCCTGGATAATGCGGCCGCCTATCAATCAGCCCGGGAAGAAGGGGCAACCTTTTTTGACTATAACAAGCCCCCGGTTTTCGTGGATGAAATTCAATACGCGCCCGGCCTTTTTCCCTCAATAAAGCAGTGGATCGATGCGAAGCAGGAAACCGGCATGTTTTACCTTTCCGGTTCCCAGCAGTTCCACCTGATGCACAATGTGGGCGAATCCCTGGCCGGGCGGCTCGGCATCCTGAATCTGGCAGGGCTTTCCCTGCGGGAGATCCGGGGGGACGCCTTTTCAAAGCCCTTTCTGCCGGTAAAGGACTATTTTGATGCGCGGGAAAAAGCTGCCAGAGAACTATCCCCCACCCAAGTTTGGGAACTGATCCACCGGGGCGGTATGCCGGCCCTTCATGCAAAGGAGGAGCAAAACTGGTCGCGGTTTTACGGCGCCTATGTCAGAACCTATATTGAACGGGACGTACGGGATCTTACTCAGGTGGGGGACGAACTGCAATTCATCAACTTCATGACCGTCCTTGCGGCCTCCACCGGTCAGCTTCTCAACATCTCTTCCGTTGCAAATGATGTAGGGATTAGCAATAAAACTGCTGAACGGTGGCTTTCCATCCTTAAAACATCGAACCTGGTGTACCTCTTGCAGCCCTTCCATACGAACCCTGCCAAGCGGGCGGTCAAAACACCCAAGCTTTACTTCCTTGATACGGGCCTTGCGGCATACCTTACCAAATGGAACACGCCGGAGGTGCTGCGCGAGGGCGCCAGGGCGGGGGCATTTTTTGAAACCTTTGTTATCGGGGAAGTGCTCAAAAGTTATCTTAACGCCGGGGAACTGGACCCGCCCCTCTATTTTTACCGGGACAGGGATAAGAAAGAAATAGACCTGCTGATTTGGCAAAACGGCCTGCTGCACCCGCTGGAGATTAAAAAAACCGCCGCCCCCGAAAAAAATGACATCAAAGCTTTTTCGGTTCTTGACACTATTACGGATATACGGCGGGGATCCGGCGGGGTAATCTGCCTCTGCAACCGATTGCTGCCTTTAAAAGGGGATGATTTGATCATACCCCTTAAACTTGTTTAGTACCGGTAAGGATCAGTTTCCCATAAAACCACGCAACTTGATAGATGGGCCTGGCGGGGATGCCCACTAAAAATATCGGAGTGGTGGTGGCTGAATTCCCCAATCATTTCTATATCGACCTGGCCGACGGTATCGACAGCGTCATATCGGCGCATGATTATTTCTTCCAGGTCATGAGCTCCCACTGGATCATGAACAGATCATCCTTGTTTCGGTATCCGACCACGAATCCGTCCGGGACCGCATTAGGGGGTTTGATGATCATCTCAAGCCAGGCGGCACGCGGATTATCCGGTATTCCAATGCCAAGACCTGTTTGGACGGGTATAAACTGGCCGCACAGATCGTGGAACCCGATTCTATTAAGACAAAAAAAACCAGCCTTTTTGTAAGCAACGATTATGTGGCCATCGGCTTCATTACCCGGTTTCTGGAAATGGGCATTGCCATTCCCGAACAGGCGGCGGTGGCAGGATTTGACGACATCCGTTTTTCCGCCCTCTGCCAGGTTCCCCTTACCACCGTTTCCCAACAAGTTTTTACGATAGGCCGGACCGCGGCGGAGGATCTCCTGAATATCGTAAAGAAAAACGGAATGCCGCCCTTCGGCTTATTATCCGGAAGTCTACCGGGCTTGCAAAACCCTTATAGGATTTTCCCGCTTTCCCCCCGGAATTCACGCACCGCCTCAATCATCGCCAGGTAACCGGCCGGCGGGACGTAGTCGGTGATGGAATTGCCTGAGCCGAAGGCAAATCCGCATTTTCCGGCGCAATAGGCGCAGGTTTCCTTGACCAGGGCCCGGATCTCCTGCTCGCTGTACCGGCAGAGGTGGTCCGTGTCGATGCCGCCGAAGAGGGCGATACGGCTGCCGTAGCGGTCGACCCATTGGGAGAACGGCGCGATTTGGTCCTCGTTTGAATGCTTGGCGTTGATGCCTGCGGCGATAAGGTCATCCATGACGGGGAAGATTTTACCGCAGCAGTGCAGGAGAAACGGCTTGTCGGCCTGATGCACCAGGGTAATGATTTTTTTGTGGGCCGGGATGATGTGGGCGGATACCGAAACAAGGATGATCTGTTCATGATCCAGTGGGAGCTCATGACCTGGAAGAAATAATCATGCGCCGATATGACGC
>BNUW01000253.1 GCA_025997655.1 Spirochaetia bacterium | reverse complement strand
GCGTCATATCCACCCCTGAGCTCTACCCCTAGCCTGGACGAATACTCCCGTGACCTTACCGCCCTGGCCAAACTGGGCAAACTGGACCCGGTTATCGATAGACAGAAGGAAATCAACCGGGCGGTGCGCATTTTATCCAGACGGACCAAGAACAACCCCGTACTGGTGGGCGAGCCGGGGGTGGGCAAAACCGCCATCGTTGAGGGTCTGGCCCAGCTTTTTTCCGAGGATGATATCCCCGAAATGCTGGCGGGAAAACGCATTCTGTCCCTGGACCTGGGCGCCGTGGTGGCGGGCACCAAGTACCGGGGCGAATTCGAGGAACGGCTCAAGAGGATCATGAAGGAGATCGCCGCCGCCAAAAACGTGATCCTCTTTATAGATGAAATCCATACGATTATCGGGGCGGGGGGCGCCGAGGGAACCGTCGACGCATCGAATATGCTCAAGCCCGCCCTTTCCCGGGGGGATATCCAGTGCATCGGCGCAACCACCCTGGCGGAATACCGGAAGTACTTTGAGAAGGACGCCGCCCTGGAACGCCGCTTTCAGGCGGTGCAGGTTGAAGAGCCGGGGCTTCCGGAAACCCTGAAAATACTCAAGGGGATTCAGAAAAAGTACGAAGACCATCACCGGGTGGCCTATACCCCGGAAGCGGTGTCCGCTGCGGTGAACCTGGCCCAACGGTATATCATTGGCCGGTTCATGCCCGATAAGGCCATCGACATTCTGGACGAAGCCGGGGCCATGCGGAAGCTGGAAGCGGGAAATAATCCCCCGGAGATAGGGGATATCGAAGGGGAAATCCAAAAATTAACCGACGAAAAGAACGCCCTGGTTTCGGTCCAGGACTATGAGCGGGCGGCGGGAATACGGGACCGGGTACGGAATCTCCGGCTGCGGCTGGAGGCGGTCCGGGACGCCTGGGAACATGCATCCCATGATGAGCGGATGACGGTAAGTGAAGGGGATATCAGGCGGGTGGTGGCAGAAACCACGGGCATCCCCCTGACCCGGCTGGAGGAACAGGAATCCCGGCGGCTCCTTAAGATTGAGGAGGAACTGCACAAGGAAGTGGTGGGACAGGACGAGGCGGTGCGGCGCATTTCTTCCGCCATACGCCGATCCCGCGCCGGCATTTCATCACCCAAACGTCCCCTGGGCTCCTTCATCTTTCTTGGCCCCACCGGTGTGGGCAAAACGTTATTGGCCAAGCGGCTTTCGGTGTACCTCTTTGGCAACGAAGAGGCGCTAATTCGCATCGACATGTCCGACTATATGGAAAAACACAACGCCTCCCGTCTGGTGGGCGCGCCCCCCGGCTACGTGGGTTACGAAGAAGGGGGCGTCCTTACCGAAAAGATCCGGCGGAACCCCTACCGGGTGGTCCTCTTTGACGAAATTGAAAAGGCACACCACGATGTTTTCAACCTGCTCTTACAGGTGCTGGAGGAGGGTGAACTGAAGGACAACCTGGGGCACACGGTGAACTTCCGCAACACGGTGATCATCATGACCAGCAACGCCGGTGTGCGGGAAATTTCACGGGATTCGCGCCTGGGCTTCTCCTCCGAAACGGGCATCATGGGCGCATCGGAAATACAGAGCGCCGCCCTGTCGGAACTGCGCAGGCTTTTTAACCCGGAATTTATCAACCGGGTGGATGACGTGATAGTTTTCCACGCCCTGGACGAAAAGCAGGTGGAAACTATCCTGGAGTTACAGGTCGAGGAACTTTCAGAGCGGCTGGCGGAACAGGGTTACTCCATCGAAGTGCTTCCTGCGGCCCGCAGCATCCTTATCGAAAAAGGCTGGGACCCGAAATACGGCGGACGGCCAATGCGGCGGGCCATTCAAAAGGAGCTGGAGGATCCGCTTTCAACGATGCTGCTGGAGGGGAACTACCCCTTTGGAACGCTGTTTGTTGCGGATACGAAGGACGGGAAGATAAGGGTGCAGGCGGTGGCGGCTAAGGCAGGACAGGCAACGGCGGAGAAGACGGCGGCGCTTTAAGGGGCAATAGAAAACGAAGAAGAAAAACCGCAAAGGCGCCGAAGGCGCGCAAAGGGGAAGAGAAGACCCCTTCGGGACTTGGCTATCCCTCATCTTCATCTTCCTTAGTCGCCTTCGGCGCCTCCTATGTTTCTTGTCAAGGGAATTCGCTAATTTTTCTTACGAAAAATCTTGTTTCCCCCGGCAACTCCCGGCCCGGTTTACGCACTTAACGCTAACTGGGCTATTTCTTCCCCCTCCTTTTTCCC
>BNUW01000252.1 GCA_025997655.1 Spirochaetia bacterium | reverse complement strand
GCCATGGCGAAGAGCCTCAAACGGCTGCGCGCCGGGGAAGGGGAGATACTGGAAACCCTTTCGGGGGAATTCCGCACGGGCCTGGGGATACTTACGGGAACGAACTGCCGGGCTATGGTGCCCCGGGAATTCCTCACCCTTCCCGCATTGGGAGAAGAGGATGCCCTTTCGCCTGCCGCGCTTTCGGCGCTTTTCCGCCGCTGCGATACGCTCCGGTTCAGCGGGGCGGACATAGAGCAGGCGGCGGTGGTCAAGCTTCTGGACGATTTTAAGGAAATGACGGTTCTTCTGGAGGCCGCCGAAAAGGAACGGTACCGGAAGCCGCGAAACAGTACCGGGGAAAAAGAATTTAACCACAAAGGACACAAAGGAACACAAAGGTGAAGATGATGAGGAAAAAATCAGAGGACTACCTGCCTTACCTCATCTCCTTTCTCTTTTCGTGTTCAAGGACCTTCGGTCTTTTGTGTCCTTCGTGGTTTTTATTCTTAACGGGAGGCGCCTCATGAACATCGGTTTTGAGCGCCCCCTTCTCCTGGTCATCGGCGCAGTAATAGTGTTTGTGTGTTTTGTCATCTCCCGTTTCCTGAAGGGCGCTTTTACCCTGGTTATTCCCCTGGGGCCGCCGGGGGGAACTCCCTTCAAGCCCCCCTTCAATGTGGAATTCCTGGTGAAGATAATCCGCTTCCTGGACCTGGCCGGGGTTTTCGCCCTCTTTATCGCCGCTGCGGGGCCGGTGTTTATCAGCACAGAAACGGTGTGGCTTAACCGGGGGGCGGATATTCTCTTTGTGGTGGACGTGAGCCCAAGCATGGCGGGGCAGGATATGAACGGCCAGAGCCGCTTTGATACGGCCCGGGATTTGGTTCGTGATTTTGCCGCCGCGCGTCCCACCGATGCCATAGGGCTGGTGGCGGTGGGAAATGACGCAGGCCTCCTGGTGCCCCCCACGGTGGACCGGGCCGCGCTGTTCTCCCGCCTTGATGCTCTGCGTATCGGCGAACTGGGGGACGGTACCGCCCTGGGGATGGGCCTGGGGATTGCGGCGCTGCATATACGGAATTCCACGGCCCCACGGAAGGCGGTGGCGCTGATCACCGACGGGGAAAACAACGCCGGGGCGATACACCCGGAAACGGCGGCGGCGGCCCTGCAAAATGCTGTGTCCCTCTGGGTTATCGGGGTGGGGGGCGGCGGGGAGGTCCCCATTGACTACGTTGATCCGGTCACCAGGCTGCACCGCACCGGGACCTTCGATTCCCGGTTTAACGCCGAAAGCCTCAGAGCCATTGCCCGCAGCGGCGGCGGTCAGTATATTGCCGCCCCTTCGGCGGAGGCCTTTTCCAATGCCTTTTCCCGCATTGATGAAGGGGAGATGATCATACGCCGTTCCGGTACGATAAACCGGACCCGGAGTTTTCAGGTCCCCCTCATAGGCGCAGCCCTTCTGCTGATAATCGTTGCCCGCTATATACGGCGGTATATACTGGGGGCCTTCCTGTGAGTTTCGATAATCCCCGGGCCTTGCTTGCCCTCTTTTTGCTTGTCCCCGCAGCATTTTTGGCCGTCCTCCACTACCGTAAACGGCGGGCCATATTGGGTTTCCTGGATGCCGGCGGCGGCCTGGCCGCGAAATTGCGCTTCCGGTACCGCCTCTCCGCCATTGCTTTCCTGTTCTTTCTGGCTTGCATGATCATCGCCCTGGCTCAGCCCCGGGGCGGCACTCGCCTGGTGAGTGAAACCCGCCGGGGGGTGGATGTGGTCTTTGCCATTGATCTATCCCGCAGCATGGATGTCCGGGATATTGTAAGCGGCGGTCCTTCGCGGCTTGGCCGGGCGACGGAACTGGCGGCGGAACTGGTCGGTAATCCCGCAACCTCGGCTTTCCGTTTTGGGGCGGCCATCGGCAAGGGCCGGGGAGTGCTGGCCCTGCCCCTAACCGAGGATACCGAGGCGATCCGGGGCTTCATGTCGAGCCTTTCCCCTGCCGCCGTTACCGGGACGGGGACCAATTTGGAATCCCTGGTGGATGCCGCCTGTACTGCTTTTCAGGACGCATTCCCCAGCCGCCGCCGGATCATCCTCCTGTCGGACGGGGAATCCCTGACGGGTTCCTTAGGTGATGCCCTGGAACGGGCCATTGCCGCCGGGATCACCCTCACTGCCGTCGGGCTTGGGTCCGAGGAGGGCGGCGCGGTTCCCCTGGAGGACGGGCCTCCGGTGATCAGTGTGCGGCGAAGTAATACCCTTAAGGATGCTGCGGCCCGGA
>BNUW01000251.1 GCA_025997655.1 Spirochaetia bacterium | reverse complement strand
TGAGCTTCGGCTCCAGTTCCGCACGGATTTCATCAGAAATGTCAAAGATATGGCTCAGGGTTCCCTTTTCAATGTCGTTCACATATTCATCGTAGAATTCATTGGCGTTCTTCTGCATTTCCACCAGGGTACTGGGGTTTGCGGTGATGATCCCGTGGGTGTTCCGCTCAATGGCCATCCGCATGACCGTATAATACCGGGCCTTATAATCGGGAATCTTAAACACCGCCGCCGGGGCCGTATGGATACCCTGCATAAATTTGGGGATGTCCCGCTGCATAACCCCGGAAATTGAACCGTAGATGGTCCCGTCCGGCGCGGTTCCCTCAATAGCCTTGCCTACAATGGAGGCGAAGGGGCCGTAAAACGCCCGGGGCTTGTTCAGGACCAGGTTACCCAGCCATGTCTGGTTCATTTTTTTATAAACCTCCTGTGCTATAATTACCCCATTCAGGAGTATTTTATGGACAAGCAGCGTGAAGCCTCCCATTGGGCCGATGAAACAGCGGCAAAGATAATCCGGGAGAAGGGCGAGAAGGAACAGTATACCTGCGCATCCGGAATCACCCCCTCGGGGACGGTGCATATCGGCAATTTCCGGGAGATAATCTCCGTGGATTTGGTGGCCCGGGCTTTGCGGGATATGGGCAAAAAGGTACGGTTCATTTATTCCTGGGACGATTACGATGTGTTCCGCAAGGTACCCAAGAACATGCCCAAGCAGGATGAACTGCAAAGCTACCTCCGCTTCCCCATCACCATGGCGCCCGACCCCTGGGACCGGGACGCAAGCTATGCCCGGCATCACGAGGTGGACGTGGAAACCATGCTGCCCTTTGTCGGCATCCAGCCCGAATACCTCTACCAGGCCGAGCGCTACCGGTCCTCCCGTTATGCCGGGGGGATACGCAAAGCCCTGGAACACCGGGACACCCTCAAGTCAATCCTGGACAAGTTCCGTGACGAGGACCACAAGATCCAGGGTGAATGGTGGCCGGTGAGCATTTTCTGCGATACGTGTAACCGGGACGATACGGACATTGACGGATGGGATGGCGACTGGGGCCTTAGCTACCACTGCAATGCCTGCGGCCATAAGGAGGGTGGGGGAAGAAAAGAGCACATGAAATAATGCAGTGTTGAGGTTTGCGCATGTAGGTAGAAGAGCATATACCCACTGGGAGTATTGGCGGGTGTCAGGGGGGCCCCATACTTTCCGACTGACAGGCCCCGCCCATTAACGCCTTTCGGTATATGCTCTTCTACCGGTTTAACTTGCGTGTTTTACCAATTCCTTAAACATTGCGTGGCGTTTTTCATCCTGCATAAGAAGGTTGACCTTGAACTGGCCGTCCCGGTACCCCTTATCAATACAGGCGGCCTTGAACCGTTCAAAGGATTCGCTTCCCAGAAGGTAGGTTTCCGGCGCCTTGACCCGGTCGGAGGCCCGTTTTTCCTTGTATTCCAGGTTATATTGCTGTAACTCGGCGTCGACCATTTGGGTGAACGCTTCCGCTTCCGTATCGGTGGTATTCTGATCCGCAAATTCATAGTAAAACCGGTAATTGGAATTGTTCGTATCCGCGAAGCCCACAAAAAAGGCAACCTTGTGCCGGGTTTTCTGTTCCACCGCCTTCACCGCTTCAATAAACTGCCGTTCGTGGAGCTTTTCGCCGGTCAGGCTCACCGTCCCGTTTATCTTCTGGATGAACTTCAGGGTGGGGAATTGGTTATGATACCCGGTAATTTCCAGGAGATCGTTCATGTTGTACCGGTAGAGCCCCGAGGAGGTGGTAACCAGCATGCAGTAACGCTGCCCCGGCGTTACCGCGTACATTGGGGTAATGACGGGGTTCGCCTTTTCCAGTTCCGATTCGTGGATGAACTCAAAATATATCTTGTGCCCAAAGCACACCGTATCCTGGGTCCCGCTTTTCAACACCACCCCGGCCCGGCATTCGGAAGAAAAATAGCTGAATTCATGGAACACACAATCGGCGGGGAAGGAATTTTTAATCTTATCAAAGTAGATCTGGGTATTGCCGCAGAACCAGACATTCACTATCTGCATATCAGGCCAGTAATGTTTCGGCAGAACCTCACCGTATGCCGCCTTGAGTTTCCGCAATTCCGCAGCTCTTCGGGGATTCGGCTTGAGCTTCGGCTCCAGTTCCGCACGGATTTCATCAGAAATGTCAAAGATATGGCTCAGGGTTCCCTTTTCAATGTCGTTCACATATTCATCGTAGAATTCATTGGCGTTCTTCTGCATTTCCACCAG
>BNUW01000250.1 GCA_025997655.1 Spirochaetia bacterium | reverse complement strand
CGTTTCAAACTTTGACAGGTGCCCATAGAGGCTCCGCCAGTTTCCCCCATGTTCAATGATGATATAATTGCCGTAGATGGGGTCCGTATCCATCTCGATCACCTCCCCCTCCCGGGCGGCGTACACCTCGCTTCCCATGGGCGCCGCCAGGTCCAGCCCCTGGTGGGTACGGAAGGTTCCTGTAACGGGGTTTACCCGGGGACCGAAGGGGCTGCTCAGCCGGTAGCTCCGCAGGGGGTAGCGGAAACCGGTCTGCAGGAAGAAAGCCCGCTCGGTGGGGGAGAATTCGGCGCCGGGGATAAAAAGGAAGCGCTCACTCTTGCCGTCCCGGGTCACCGTGACGGTGACGCCGTTCTCCCTGGACGCCGTCCTGCCGGACCAGAGCAGCAGTTCCAGATCCGTCTCGGGGTTTTCGGGGATAAAGAGGCCGGGCATGGAGGGAAGAAGCAGGGAGAACGGTGCGTTCAAGGAGAACGGTGCGTTCAAGGAGAACGGTACGGTGAAGCTGTCCGGGTGGGCCAGCCGGTTCAGGGTAGCCAGGGTTTCATAGGGGATATTGGTACGGGCCGCCAGGGAAAATGCGTTCAGGGAGAACGGCGCCGTATCCCCGTCTCCGGGGCGGTAGGCGTATACCGTAAGAGCCCCCGCCAAGTCTTCCGCCGTTTCCCCGGTACGCTCCCGGTTTTTAAGCCGCCGCCGGGCTTCCGCCACATCCTCGGAGTATTGCTTGAAGGCCGTGTCTGCCATATCCAGCCGGGAAATGACCGGGAAGGGTGGGGGAGCGGAGGACTGGGCCAACATTAAGGGGACCGCAACGAAGAAGAGGATAGAAACCAGGTTCTTATTCATCATGGGGACCTAAAAAAAGGCAAGGGTTAATCCCTTGCCTTTTATAAGCGACCTATCCGGCGGAATTAAGCCGCCGGATAGACATTGACCTGAGCCTTACACCTCCGCAATTGCTTCGGTAGGACAGGTATCGACACAGGTACCGCATTCCTTGCACTTTGCAGGATCGATCCAGCGGAAACCGTCTTTTTCGGAGATAGCTTCCTCGGGACAGTCGCCTTCGCAGGAACCGCAGTTCACACATTCTTCACTGATCTTATACGCCATATTGCACCTCTCAAAAATAAAGTAACACCAAGATACCATAGGTGTCCAGGATTATCAAGATATTTTTTTAGAAATTTAACCACCGACCTCACGTCAGACCTTTGGTCTGCCAACACGGACAATATTTAATGGTAGACGGACCCCGGTCTCTGCGCTAAACTGGCGCCATGAATATACGGAAAAAGACCTTCGGTATCCTTGCATCCGGCAAAAAAGTCCGGCTCTACACCCTAAAGGCGGGGGATCTGTCCCTCTCTATCTCCACCCTGGGGGCTACTTGGACATCCCTGTTCGTTCCTTCCCGGAAGACCGGAACCCAGGACATCCTCCTGGGCTATTCCACCCTGGCGCCCTATATCTCCCCCAAAAACTATTTGGGTGCCACTATCGGCCGTTTCGGTAACCGCATCGGCGGGGCACAGTTCACCCTGAACGGCCAAACCTGCAATCTTTACAAAAACGATGGCGAACACAGCCTCCACGGCGGCCGCCGGGGGTTTGACAAGCTCCTCTGGAAGGCCCAGCCCTACGAGGAAAAGGACGGCGTCTTTGTCCGGTTTGAACTGGAAAGTCCCGACGGGGATGAGGGCTACCCCGGAAACTGCAAGGTGGTGGTCAGCTACGGGCTTACGAAATCCCGGGAGCTCATTGCGGATTATCAGGCCCAGGTGGATGCCGAAAGCCCGGTAAACCTTACCAACCACGCCTACTTTAACCTTGCCGGGGAGGGGAGGGGGGATATTCTTGACCATGAAGTGCAAATCCATGGCTCCTCCTACGTGGATGTGGATGCCGGTCTTATCCCCACGGGGAAACTTGTCCCCGTGGCGGGAGGTCCCTTTGATTTTACGGCGCCCAAGCCCATAGGCCGGGATTTTGCGGGTACCATTGGAACCAACGGCTCCAAGCTGCCCGATGGAAACGACGGCCCCGGCTATGACCACTGCTTCGTGCTGGATGGTGAGCCGGGGAAGCTGCGGCATTGCGCCGGTGTTTTCGAGCCGAAATCGGGCCGTACCATGCGGGTCCTTACCACCCAGCCGGGGGTCCAGTTCTATACGGGGAACTTCCTTAACGCGCTTGTTGGCAAGGAAGGGTCTCTATATAACCGGCATGACGGGTTCTGCCTTGAAACCCAGTACCTGCCGGATTCCCCGAACCGGCCGGAGTTT
>BNUW01000249.1 GCA_025997655.1 Spirochaetia bacterium | reverse complement strand
AAAACCCGGCGCCAGTATTGGCAGCGATGTGTTTACGAAAGCCCGCCAAGCGCCCGCCCCTAAAACTCTGGCTTGTTCTTCCAATTTTGTACTACTCAAACCGATAACATTTTCCATGATTTTTATCGCGAAGGGCAATACAATGATAAGATGACTAATAATTACCGCAAAAAGTGTATTGTTAATGTGTAAACGCATGAAAAGAAGCTGTGACCCCATACCAAACGCAGTCACCGGGACAAGAATTGGTAATATTGACAAAAATTTTAGCAAACCCTTGCATTTAAACTCATAAAAACAAAAAGCCCGGGCCGTCATTGTAGCAACGACGGCGGACAAAAAGGCAATAGTCAGGGACAGCACGATGCTTGATAGTATGATATGACCCACTTGGAAATTAACCGCGAGTACACGTTTAACGCCGCGCAGCGACCATGCACTTGGAAACAGTTCCGGATACGGCCATCTATTGGTAAAACTTCGGATCAACAATAAAAGTAAGGGGGTCAGAATCATAAGAACCGTCAGCGCAATGGCAATATGCAGCAATACATGTTTATGTAATTTCATTTTGAAAATCCTTCCTGCGTTTTACCGGCGGATTTATAATACATGCCGCGCACATAGAGATAAAAATCAAAACCGTATTCAATGCCATAGCATAAGGCCGGTGCTGTAAATCAAAATGATCATATTGATAGTATATTTCAACAGGCAGGGTGCGCGGCATGGTAATTCCAAGTAACATCGGAATTTCATAACTGCCAAAACAGGTAATCATAAAAATTAAAAATAAATTTTTCATGGTCGGTAAGCATAGTGGAAAAGTTATATTCCAAAAAGTACGCCATGTACCTGCCCCAAGATTTGCGGCGGCCTCACCGAAGGAACTATTTATATTTGCCATGACCGTCAAAAGTAAGTAGCAGCCAAATGGGGTGCAGGCCCATACGAAAGCCAATATAATTCCAAACTGATTGGATTGATAAAGAAAATGTGAAAATGCTGCGGCGGCATCAACTAAGCCAATGGTATAAAGGAACCGTGCAAGCCACCCGCTGCCGGAAAACATTTGGGTGATCAGTAAGGCGCTTGTCATCCACGGAATGAACATAGGCATATTGAGTACCATACTTGACACGCTATGCGCTTTTTTTAAGGTAACAAGGCAAAAGGTGAGAAAGGTTGCTAAAAAAACCGAAATCGTTGCGGAGACAAAACCAATATACAGGCTGCTCCCGATGCTTCCCAGTAAATACTTATCCGAGAGGACTTCCGTAAAATACCGAAGCGTGATGTGTTTTAGCCCAAAGGCAGGAATATATCCAAATCCCTGAATGATACCGTCAATGAGTCCCGCCAAAAAGAACGTACTAATAACAAGAAATGGCAGCAGCAATAAAAAAGGCGTCAATTTGTTTTTGAATGTATTATTTCTCAATTGGTTTTTCCAACAACCTCTTTTAACCATATTTCCGTTACCAGTGTCTCAATGGCGGCGGAATATTCGGGGAGCCGCTTGTTCAACATATATTCAGCGTTTAGATTATTCGGCCCCATATCCACCGCTTCAAACTGCGCCCGTTCTTCTTCGGTAACCCGGCTTAAATCAATGGCGTATGGTTCTTCCCCTATTGCCAGTTTGACAAGCTGCATTTCCACGGAAAGCATTTCGTTGATGGCCGTTAATGCCCCTGCTTTATTGGGCGCGTTAAAAGGAATAGCGAAGTAATTTGCATTCCCAACCGTACCATTATCAAACAGAAAGGCCCTGGTTGTCGGCGTGTAAATACCCTTTTTTATTTTACCGCCCACATCATATATTCCGTAGGACATCATCAGTACCAATTCTCCGTTGATGAACATATTATCCACATCGGTCAATTGCGCGGGAAAAGTTTTTCCGCTGTTCCAAAGGTGCGGATTTAAATCCCGCAGATACTTCATTGCTGGTTCAACCGCCTCATGTACCGTTGCATAATCCTCTTTCATATTCATAAAGATTTCATGGCCGCATATATCGTAAATAATGGTACGGATAAAAGCGGCGCCGGTAAAATGTTCCAGGGAAGGGTATGTTACTTTACCCTTGTATTTCTTAGCATACTCCAGTAGTTCTTTGCTGTCAGCGGGCGTCTCCGGCGTTACGGCGTTATCATTAATAAGAATAATCTGCGCCTTAGAAAATGGCGCCTCGTATCCTTCGATGGGATAGGTAAAATCGTAAAGCGTTTCGTTAGCGTCCGGATCAATGTACATTACAAAGTTGGGAAGATAGCCGGTGAATGGCCCGAAAAGCAAATCGTTTTCCCGCTCGGTACGAAACATAACGC
>BNUW01000248.1 GCA_025997655.1 Spirochaetia bacterium | reverse complement strand
GACGAGATGATAATTTTAAAAATAGATATATTATTTGGTATCATATGTCTATTTTTAAAATTATCATCTCGTGTTGTTATCCAAGACGAAAAATCCTGTGCTTTTTTTTCAAGATTTTCAGAATCAGTTAATAATTGTAGATTCAATACTGTGTCATAATATTTTCTATATTCTAATATTTTTGCATCATCATAGTTTCTTTGTTTTAATTTTGCTTCTGAAAATTCAGATTTTGGAAATATATGATCTTCATGAAATACCTTATCTTTCCAATCTCTATCTGGATAGATTAATGATAATATTAAAAAACTATATTTTGTTCCATAATTTGTAAGTAACAAATTTTCAATTTCTAAGTCGCTAAAAACTGTTGAAATATTTAATTTATTATTTAATTGTCCAATAGGAAATATATTAAAAGAATCTTGTTTTAAAATAATTTCTTGTATGTTTTTTAATGTCGCATCTACTGAACTGGCAAAAACATTTTTTAAAAGACAAAGGATTAACCATTTTTGAATGATAATTTGATTGTTCACATCGTTCTTGTTTGTCGAGTTTAAATAATTTTTAGGATTTAAACATTTTAAATACAAGGCAATAGGTAATAATACATTTTTTGAAACAATGTTTTTATCATTAAAACAAATTGACTGATTAATTCAACTGTAAGTTCAATAAATGTTTTAATGTTTTCCCAATTATTTTCTATTTTTAGAAGATTGGTTTTAGTAAAATTTCTGACCTTATATTGAATTGGTAAATCTTCTGTTAAATATAAACACCCCTTTAATACAAAATCTTTTCCAAAAGAATAGCCACTGCCAATTTCATTTATAGCATCCGTAAAAATATTAATTTCTTCGCGCGCATTGAGTTTATCCCATTTGGCAGTGGCAGTTGATAATAAAATATCACTATATTCAAGTTTTACACCACCAGTATTTGCACGGATAAATGCTTCTACAACTTTATCATAATCCTGAGATTTTTCTTCATAATAATTTAACAATCGAAGAGTTTTTATTCTTGAATGAAGTCTTCCGATATGTGTATTTGCTATATCTTTTTGTTCTTCAGAATATCCTGATAGTTTGTCTTTTATATCACGCTTTGCATCTTCTGCATCAACAAAATTTAATATATCACCGACTAAATACCAATATTGCGGAGTAGTATCATTCAAATCCGGTTTCTCATTTTCACGAAATTGAAATTGATATACAAATTCCTCTGGATCATCATTCTTTTGTACCGGTTTCAAAATATTTAGATACAATCTGTCTTTACGCCAACACCGATAAAAGTAACGATAAGAACCCTTCAAGCCAATAAATAGAGAGGTTAAGCGTTGTTGTCCATCTAATACTAGATAGATATCCTGGTTTATACCTGCAACATTCGCTTCTTTGTTATGAGGATTTTCAGCTTCATGGGGAGCAGTTCGCAGGATTGCTACCCCGAATAGACGTGTGGTACTATACCGGTTTTCTTTTTGAACGGGAAGTAATTTTAGGAGGCTTTTATGCAATTTATCGGAATCGACATTCACCCGAATCGCTTCACCTGTTGTTATCTGTTCAAGGATACGAAGGAGAAGAAGATGGCAACCTACGAGCTGGACGACGCGGGACTTGCCCAATTTTACAAGACCCTGGACGCAGAGACCTATGTCCTGCTGGAGGCGACCATCAACACCTTTGCGTTCGTTGACCTCTGGAAAGACAAGGTCAAAGAGGCGCTGGTAGCCAATACCTACCAGCTCAAGTCGGTTGGGGTCGCGTCCAAGAAGACCGACAAAATTGATGCGGCGAAACTGGCCGAAAAGCTGAAAGCCGAGGTTCTCTCGGGGGTGCAGCAGATAGTCCCGGTCACGGTGGCGCCGAAACAAATCCGGGACCTGCGGGCGCTGTTTTCAACCTACCGGCTCCTCCGCAAGGAAATCGGGCAGACCAAGAACCGCGTCCATTCCCTGCTGAAGGAGAACCTGTTTCCCTTCACCAAGGAATACATCTTCGGGAAGGGGAGCCGACAGCGTATCCGCTCAATTTCAAGCGACCCGGTGCTGAACTTCCAAATCAATCTGCTCATGGATACCCTTGAACACCTTGAGGTCCAGGTCGAGGAGGTGATGGACAGGATCAAGGTGAAGGCAGAACCGTTCATGCGGGAGATCGGGATTCTCACCAGCATGTCCGGGGTGTCGGTGATGTCCGCCATTGCGATTATCGCCGATGTGATTGAGGTATCGCGTTTCAAAAATGCCAAGCATTTCGCTTCGTACCCGAGCAGTGCGCCGAGGGTGGAGAGCTCCAACAATACCACGGTCATCAAAAGCACGAACAAGGC
>BNUW01000247.1 GCA_025997655.1 Spirochaetia bacterium | reverse complement strand
GGCGGAATTGAGTCTCTGCGGGGTCAGCCCTGCGGATATGGACGATGCCTTTCCCTTTTTATAATGGGGATTTATCCAGAAGGTTTCCCGCAGGGCGGCGGCATCGGCAAGGATGGGAATTTCTTTTTCCCATTGTTCTACCGTTTTACTACCGATTAATTTCTCTTCCATAAATTACCCCTGGGACGCAACCGTCCTTCTCAACCTGACATTCTCAATATCGTAGCTGAACAGTTCCCGCAAATATATTTTTATCTTTTCATTATTCATTTTTAAGAAACCTCACTCATTAATGGAAACAAGCTCCGCTTCATTATCAGATGTTACTATCATTCAAAAAATCTCCGTTTGAGCAATAGTATAGATACGTTTAAGTATTTAGTCAATATATGGATTATTGAGGATATCAACTATTGCCTTGACAAGGGGTTAGAGATGTCCGTGGCTTATCTTAATGACCATTGCCGGGTATGATAGCGAAGAATCAATTGCCTTTTGGACGAGGATGGGCGAAATGAGCGGCGGCCAAGCCCCTGCATTCCTCAGCACCCACCCGTCGAACAAACAGCGGATCGCCAACCTGGCAGCCGCCATTTCTAATGCGAAAGAAACGGCGGACCGTATTACTCAATAAAATGCAGCATACCGGGCAACATGACAAGATGCTGCCCGGTTCCTGTTTAGAACACTACTTTTGCGGCGGTACCCAATGCGCTAATCCAGTCAACATCACCCGAACTTGTACTTGCCGCCGCCACCTCTTCCGGTTTCCCGGATCGTAACGCAGCCCGCTGGGCGCTTGCGCTTGCTTCAATTTCCGCCCGCTCGGTTGCCTGTGCCTGGACATTTGCCGCCGTTTGCTGGTTTACCTTTGCCTCTGCAAGCCGCGCGTCAGCCCTGGCTTTCTGTTCCTGGGCGGCAATCTGCGCTTTAAACTCGGCTTCAGTCTGCTCCCGTTCACGGGTCGCCGCAGCTTCAATATCGCTAAAGGCTTGGGCTACCTTTGTCTGTACCGCCCGGTTAGGAAGTTGGCCGATAATATCGTTGGTGTATTTCCTCACCAGCGCTTTCCAGGTAGCATCAGGCATACTGTACACAATATAGTATAAATACTCCTGCGTTTTCTGATGGGTTGTCAAATCTTCGGTTTCGACTAATTGCCAAAAATCCGCCACCGGCTCGTTTCCCATGATGGTTATTTTTGTCGCCGTGGCGATTTCTTCTACAATATCCAATTCACCATCGTTCAACTCTTGTCCTGCGCCGGTTACCACATACTGTTTTAGTTCGTTTGCTGTTTTAGCCGCAAAAAGAAGCCCCGCCTGAACCCGCGCACTTTCCCTGTTGCGGTTTTGCGCGACAATATGTTTTACCCGGGCCGTTCCATTTATGCCGAAGTCCTGCTTAACCGGGCCGCTGTTTCCTAACACCAGGGATGGAAACCAGACCGGTGTGGGGGGCATGCCAATATTCCGGTTGCTCCAGTCCCGGATAACCGACCGGTTCGGCCGGATATCCACGTTTGACGCAGAGGCAACAGCCGCAGCCGCAACCGCATCTGCCGCCGCATCAGTAGTCGTGCTGCCGCCCGCTGTCTTGCACCCGATAAATAAAACCGCCATCACTACCACCGCACCAAAAACGGCCTTCCGTAGTACCTTGTTCATTATTGAACCTCCTATTAATTATTGCCGTTATAGGCAATTAGTTCACCATGAAATGATTTCCGGATTTCCTCCGCAAGCGCGGTATAGCCCCGGCGTTTTGCCACATCGGGATTTACCGCCCCGCTGCGTTCCGCCGCCCTGACGGCACAGGAAAAAAGCGGGCTGCCGGATGTACCGGGAATAGTAATGCTGACCGCAGGGGTATAAAAGGTCCCCGCCGGAAGAGTTTGCATCCCCTCATCCACCGCCGCGTTACAGACCGTGGTTGCCGCTCCCCGGTCCCGTGTCACCGGGAAGCCCTCCATGCTAATAGCCTGGGTCAGCGCTGTTGTTGTTATTTCGTCAAGATCAACCGGGCAGACAATAAAAATGCTGGCCTTAGTGCGGGCCTGTTCTATCCGCTGGGGAATCGCCGAAATAAGAGAACGGATTTCGTCAAACGCCGCTGCATTACGGGGATGCAGAACCTGGGCAAAGTTAAGATAGGGAGCCAGTTCCTGTTCCGCATAGACTTGAACTTTTGGATATCGAAAAAACGTTCTGAAGGGTTCCTCGTCGGTTTCCGCCGCTTCGAACAACGCGGTAAAGGCATCGGCCCGTTGGCGGATTTGCGGCTCATAGATAGTCCAGGCTTCGTCCCGGTCGATATAGGCCACGGTTTCCCATTGGTTTTCGGCCCCTTTAAACCAGGGGTCGGGAGCATAGCGCACCGCGAACAGGCT
>BNUW01000246.1 GCA_025997655.1 Spirochaetia bacterium | reverse complement strand
GATTTTACGTATAATGAAGAAAAGCGGGTGTTAACCACCAAGATGACCAAGGATGATGAAAACCGGCTAAAAACCAGGGTTGTCTATAAGCATGATGATCCAAAAACCACTGAGCCGACGATGGAAACCGTGGTGAACAAGGCGGGCAAGGTGATTAATTCCAATGTATACTCCTATAATGCTGCCGGTAATGTGGAGTCCCGGAGCATCCTGAACGGGAATAATGTCGAACTGGCGAAGACCTTCTACAACTGGAACGGCAAGCTGCTTGTTTCCTCAGAAACCAATGACCGCAGTGGAAAACGGATCAGTTCCTCCGAGAATTCCTATGACGGAGAGGGCAATCTGGTTAATCAGGTGTTTAAAAACGCCGCCGGGGCCGTAACCCGGAAAATTACCACGAAATGGCAAAACGGCCTGGAAATTGAAATCCAGCAAACCTCTGCGGAGGGTAAACTCCAGTTGAAGATCACCAATGAATACGGTCCCGACGGTGAGGTATTGAAACGGATCGTTGAAAATTACCAGGGTAATTCCAAACAAATCAGGGAATTTGAATATGACTACCGGCCCAACCGCGGGAGGACCTAATGGCAAGGGGAATCAGGTTTATGAAACGTTTTTTAGTGGGTTTTACGCTGTTCTGTAGCATTGCTTCCATGGGGTTTGCCATTACGTTCCAGGAGGATCTGGAGATATACACCTATCTGTATGATAATTCGGGCAGCCCGACGGAAAAATTCAATATCATCCAGGTTCTTCAAATCCATAAGGAACTTACCGGTACGGGCGAATTCTATGCCCGGGCTTTTAAAGAATTGGTAGGCCAGGCCTCGGATATCCGGGGCTACTCCGCTACGGAGCGGGTTGCTGCGGATGATCTGGCCCAGACCCTCGCGGCATTAATCGGGGATGAAAAGTATACCACCTCCGCCCCGGATCTCCGGCGCGCCTATGACGCATTTCCCAACTCTCCCCTGGTTCAGACCGAGTGTCTCATATCCCTGGGGAAGCTGCGGGACACCACCTACCTGCCCTGGGTTGTCCAGATATTGAGGAATCTTAACGCGGTGTCCCCCAGGGGCAGCGAAGAGGCGGAAGCCAAAAGCTATATCGCCCGGGGCGCTATTCTTGCCCTGGAAAAATACCGGGATATTTCGGGGTATGTGCCGGTATTTGAGATGTCCGTCAGCGGATACCCAAAGCGGATACTGGATCTGGCAAAAGCCACCCTCCCGGTTATTCTTGAGGACCCTTCGGAATTGCTGACCACCCAGGTCATCAGGGGTTCCGGTTATGCGGCTTCGGTTAAACTGGTGGCCCTGCAGACCATAGAGGAGTCCAATGTACCCCAAACAGGGAAAGCGGCGGCGGCGGCGGCGGCCTTAGCCGAGGGTTGGAGGAGCCAGCCAGGCACACCCCGGGAGCGGACGGAAATAGCCCAGTTGCGAAAACTAGGCATTGAGATGGTTGGCCGGTATGGGGCCAGTGACCCGGCGGTATATCCCCTTCTGGAGCGTTCATATAAGGAAGGAAGCGATGATGAAAAAATCTCCGCTGTCCAGACCCTGGGGGCCGTGGCCACGGAGGATTCGGCGAAGATACTTTCCGCATTCCTGCTGACCCTCGTTACCAGGATACAAGACGGCGCCAGGAACCAAACCGATGAACGGATGATCCGGGAAATTATCCCCGCCATTGGGGTAGCCGGTAAGGATCCGGGCAGGTCTCTTGATGCCGTGATAAACAGTCCGGCCACCCCCGCCGTTAAGGACTTGGCCGAGCAAGCCAAGGCCAAGTTCTCCAGGTGATAAGAACATACCCCGCTGCGAGCATACGTGGCGGGGTATATTAATTGTACAGCTTAATTGAAACGGTTTGCGCCTATTCGGCGAGGATACGCATAATATCTTCCGGAGAGGCGGCTTTCAGGATTTCCGCCCGTTTTTCCGCACTTTTAAAGAGCAGGCTTATTTCCGCAAGAAACTGGAGATGGGGACCGGTCTTTTCCAGGGGGGAAAGGGTCATGATAAAAATCCGGCAGGGCTCTTTATCCAGGGCGTCAAAATCAATTGCGGCATCGGAAACGCCAATGCAGGCAACCAGATCCTTTACGGTGGCGCTTTTCCCGTGGGGGATGGCGATACCGTGCTTCATGCCCGTGGACATCTTCTGCTCCCGGTCCATGATGGCGCTGAAAGCCGCGTCCCGATCCTCTATTTTCCCCGCCGCTACCAGGATATCCAGCAGTTCGGCAATGATCTCCTGTTTGGAGGTCCCCTTTAAACGAAGCGATATGGTGTCTTTAGTCAGCACTGTTTTTAGGTTCATACAAACTAGTGTAGAGCCCAAATCGTGAAAAGTCAAGGACATAATTTCCCTATTGCTTCC
>BNUW01000245.1 GCA_025997655.1 Spirochaetia bacterium | reverse complement strand
ATGCCCGGTTGAAAGAAGTTGTCTGGTTAGGCAAGCCGTCTGAGGTAGGCGTCCAGCTTTTTTATGATACCGGGCTAACGGAATTTACCGCCCCTGCGGGAAGTACCGTTATTGGGGTTGAGCATTTTCGTAAATCAAAAATAGTTAATCTGGTTATCCCCGAGGGAGTAACAGAGATCCATGGGAATGCTTTTTACGGCAGCCCCGATGTAAAGAATATTTACCTTCCCAAGAGCCTTAAAAAGGTGTATGCAGGAGCCTTTGAGGTAAAAAACTTTCCTACGATTACCATCGGGGATAATGTCGAACTTGAGGGGGCAACCAGGGACAGTGCCGGTAAAGTAATTGTCACCGGTGCGGTCGCTGGAGGTGTCGCTGCGGCAGTTTTTTCTATGACAATATTAGGCCCCGTTGGATGGGTAGCAGGGGGATTGGCAGCGGGTGCATTAGCACTGGGTCATTTATCATCTGAATTGGCAAAGCCCACAACCTTTTTTCCTGTGGGGTTCTATGAAACCTACGAACTTCTGGAAAAAAAGGCAGGTACCTATACCTATGATCCCAAGATCAAAGTCTGGAACTGGGCTCAGCCCGTTGCTGCTCCGGTTAAGAATGTCCCTGCCCAGACTGCGGAAAAGAATACAGCCGCCGGGAAATCCGCCACAGATACCACGGCGCCCGCTGAAAATAAGGGCGTGGGGGGATTCTTCAGGAAACTTTTTCAATAAGTGTTTTTACTGGCGGCCCCTCGGTAAAATGAGACTACGGCGAACCAGATAAAACCGGAAACGTTGTTTCCGTAATAAAAGATCCACTGGGTCTAAAGTAAGGAGAAGGAAAGTTATGAGTTTTTGCGATTGTTGTAAAGGGTTTTGTAGTTGTCTTACCGGCTTCTGTAAATGTCTTGGTAAGGTTGTTGATTTTTGTAACGGATCAAAATAGGACCGTTAACGGGTGAATGGTTGATTCAGTTTCAGTGGAAATTTTCATTGAAACTGAATCATATTTACTTAAGCCGGTAGTACTATGAAAATTGCAAGATTTTTTTTCTTAAATATGTATGGCTGTCTCCTGGTTTTTGGTGGGTTGATATTTATCTTTGTACCGTTTTATAAAATACCATTTCCTCCACGGATGACACAGACTATTATTGCCGTTATTTTTTTCCTGATCTCAATCAGTCTGTTTGTACAATGGAAAGACAGGCAGCGCATTATGGTGGTACTTAGGAATAGAAACAAAAAGGAATTTCGTCCAAAGACATTCAAACAATGGATGGGTCGGCCTTGCACACGGCTGCTTGTTAAAGCGGTACTGACGGATTTGAACAAAACAGAACAATTCAACGAGCTTGATGTTTTGTACGGCTGGAAAACATCTACCCATAAAAAGCAATAAGCATATATGAAAATAATGACCGACACCCACATCCACACCGGACAATTCTACGATGTTCACTACGATCCCCTGGAAGTCATCGGTATAATAACCGATGCCGGTGTGGAGGAATCGGTGTTTTCCTCCACAACCAGCGGCAAGGATGACGTTCAGTATGCCGAGATTGAGCAGGAAATCGCCGTTGTGGTTTCCCGATATTCCCCGGATACTATTAAGCCTTTCCTGTGGTATATTCCGGACTACATCGATCAGGGCATTAGTGTTGAGATGGCCATGAAGGGCCTGCCCTACAAAGGCATCAAACTGCACCCCCGCGCTCACCATTGGGATTTTGCGGACACCAGGGCGCTTGATACACTGCATGAACTTTTTGAGTATGCTTCCCAGCATAAATTGCCGGTACTTATCCATACGGGATATGATGCCCAGGACGAAGCAAACCGGTTCAGTTCTTTTTTTGATGAATACCCGGCGGCCCGCTGTATCCTGGCCCATTGCCGTCCGCTTGATCAGACCATCAAGCTTCTTGCAGCCTATCCCAATGTATATTGCGATACGGCCTTTGTTGAGGAAGCGGATCTGCGGTTTATTATGAAAGCGGGGTTCGCTTCACGGGTTCTGTTGGGATCAGACTTTCCTATAACCCATTATTTCAGGAGTAAATATCCGCCGAATGGTTCCGGTGATACCCCCACACTTACGGAACAGTATGCGGCGGATTTAAAACAACTGCGGCGATATAGCGGTATTATTCAGACGGTATGACCAAAGGCATATTGACGAACCTTTCTTTTAGCCTCAAAATTATACGAGCGGGAAGACCTATCCCTCGGACAGATGTCGGTGTCAGAAGGCGCCCGGCGCTAAAAATAGACTAGGCGTTATCACAGCTTCGCCTTCGTCAAACACCGTCATTATTCGTACTTTGTATTGATATTTCCGAAAATAACGGCCCTATTGATTATGGAGGCCCTAAATGGCAAATTTAAATATCCAGGTTGATG
>BNUW01000244.1 GCA_025997655.1 Spirochaetia bacterium | reverse complement strand
CCCGGCGAATTGGGAGGTGAGAACCCGGCTGGCGGCGCTCTACCATAAACTGGAGCGCCACACCGAAGCCATGGATCAGGCCCGGGTGATTCTGGAGAAGGAGCCCGACAATATCCATGTCCTGCGGATTGAAGGGGCGATCCATTTGATACAGGGAGACGACGAAGAAGCGAAAAGTGTCTTTGAAAGGATAACCGCCCTGGGCTCAACCGGAGAAAACACCGATAGCGACAGCCGCTTCATGATAACGGCCCCCGAATCCCGGTATTGGCTGGACCTGACGCCGCCCCCTGCGGCACAGCTCCCCGATCCGGCCGCACCGAAGCCCGCATCCACCCACCCCGGCGCTATTGCCCTGGCAAAGGCCCGTGCAGCCAGGAAAGCGGCGCAGGCAGCAGCGGAAACCCCTGAATCGGCGCCTGCGGTGGAAGTTGTGGAAGTAAACTTAGTAGTGGAAACCCCTGAACCGGCGCCCCTGGAGGAAGTTGTGAAAGTAAACTTAGTGGTGGAAGCCCCTGAACCGGCGCCCCTGGAGGAAGTTGTGGAAGTAAACTTAGTGGTGGAAACCCCTGAATCGGCGCCCCTGGAGGAAGTTGTGGAAGTAAACTTGGTGGTGGAAACCCCTGAACCGGCGTCCCCGGAGGAAGTTGTGGAAGTGGCCTTTGAGGTGGAAGTTCCTGAACTGACCTTCGCCGGGGAAAATTCGGCTGACCGCACGGAAGGGAGTTTGCTCGACTTGATGCGGTACTTGATGAACCTCACCAAAGCGCTGCCGGAACCGGTATTGGATGAATTTATGCATAGTGACGAATGTGTGGAAATGAAGTATATTATCGATACCCTGGAACGTACAAATGAATGAAGATTTAAACAAGAAGATCGACGGCTATATAAAAAATATCCCCAGCTTGTCTACCACCCTGTCCAAGGTTCTGGAGATTTGCAATAACCCGAAGGCCAGCCCTGCGGACCTCAACCATATCATTTCCCTGGATCCCGTTCTGGTGGGCCGGGTGTTAAAGCTCATTAATTCGGCCTATTACGGCTTGGCGGTAACCAGCATGGTCAAGGCCATCACCATGCTGGGGATCAACACCGTAAAAAACCTTGCCCTTTCCTCGGCCATCATCGGGAGCTTAAACAGAAAGGGAACCCAGGGGCTCAACTCCGAAGGATACTGGCGCCATTCCCTCTGCGTGGGGGTGGCGGCGAAGATCATTGCCCGGAAACGGGGGGTTGATCCCAAGCTGCATGAGGAATATTTTGCCGCCGGCCTGCTCCACGACATCGGGAAGATCCCCCTAAACGTCGTATTGCCCCGGGAGTACCTCCTCACCATCAAATCCGCCGATACCGGAAAGGTAAGCCTGGTTCGGACGGAAGCCGAATATTTAGGTGTCACCCATAACGAGGTGGGCGCCCGGGTGTTCCGGGCGTGGCGGATTGAGGGCGCCCTGGAGGATGCGGTGATCCACCATCATAACGCCGCCGACTATACCGGGAAGCATACGGACCTGCTCTATAACGTGATGGCGGCCAACTATTTTGCGTCCCTTATGGAGATAGGTTTTGCCGGTGACTGCCATCCCGAAAAACCCGCTCCCCTGGTCTGGAAAACCCTGGGTATAAGCGGGGACCTGTTTGAAGATATCAGACCCGTCGTTGATGAAGAGGTGGCAAAAGCTCAGATTTTTCTGAACCTATAAAGGGGATAGTAATGCTGAAAGTTCGTATTTGGGGTAGCCGGGGTTCCATCCCCTGTCCGGGGGCATCCACCGTTGAGTTCGGGGGGAATACCGCCTGCCTGGAAATCCGGGCGGACGATAAGCTGGCTATCGTCGATATGGGCACGGGGATACGGTCCCTGGGGGACTGGCTCATGGAACATGACTTTCCCAAAGGCCCCATAGACGCGGATATATTTGTTACCCACACCCACTGGGATCATATCATGGGCTTCCCCATGTTTACCCCCCTCTTCATCCCCACCACAAAGCTGCGGGTCCGGGGTCCCGTTTCTTACGGGGACGATACCATGGAGTCCATTATCTCCACCCTGTTTTCCATACCGGTTTTCGCCGTAACCCTTTCCCGGTATTCGGCTTCCAGGGCAAATCCATTGTTACCGCCTATGACACCGAACCCTTCCGGAACCTCTTCCCTACGAATCCCACGGATCCCTGCTATGACGAGGATGTTGCCCGGGAGGGTGAAGCGGCGGCCAAAGAAGCAAACAGCAAGATCTTTCAGTTCATCAAGCGTGCGGATGTGCTCATCTATGACTGTCAGTATACCGCCAAGGAATACGAGGCGAGCAAAATAGGCTGGGGGCACTCCACCTACGAATACGCCGTGGTGATGGCCCAAAAGGCGGGGGTCAGGAAGCTGGTCTTTTTTCACCACG
>BNUW01000243.1 GCA_025997655.1 Spirochaetia bacterium | reverse complement strand
GCATGAGAGTTACCCCTTTCTTTTTCATTTCCCGGTCTATACGCTCAATGTCCGGCTCGCTCTTACTCCCCACAGCCTCGCCGCTGGGGGGATATAGGATTGACCCCAGTTCCTTTGAGCTGAGGGTCTGCGGGTCATGTATGCCCGCCTCCTTCACCCGTGATAGGATGGCGTTTACCACCCCAAGGGAACATCCGGTTCCCCGTGCTACATCCCGCTGACTCAGTCCCATTTCGTAATGCAGCCGCAGGATCTCTTTCGCTCTTTCCATGTCAATTCTCCTCATTCAGTATTCTCCTTTTGGATGCAACGCACCCGGGAAAATACTAAGATTTAGAGCCGCCCATGTTCAGATGTCCCGTAATTGATGTTCAAGTGTTGCCGTTTTCCTGTTCAAGTGTTCCGTAATCAGTGTTCAAATGTTGCCGTTTTCCTGTTCAAGTATTTCCGTAATCGGTGTTCAAGTGTTGCCGTTTTCCTGTTCAAATGTTCCGTAATTGGTGTTCAAGTGTTGCCGTTTTCCTGTTCAAGTGTTTCCGTAATCGGTGTTCAAGTGTTCCGTAATTGGTGTTCATGTCTGGCCGAAATACGCAATAATCAGTTGGATAGCTAGAAAGATATGCTGAATACACCCAACCAATTTTTCCTGACGGCGTTTTTATTTTATACCAATAACAATTATATGTATCAATTGGGTCTCGATTGTCACTACATTCTAAAACAGCCACATTATCAAACACTTTTATTCTGGCTGAGCCATCTTCTTCAATCTCTTTATACTGTTTTCCTGGCCCTTCCTGTACTAATAATGACGCTCCTTTAAGTTTATCATTAACTATTGCAGAAATTTTACCGGATTTAAGTGCTTCAAAATACACAGATGCTTGTTTCGGATCTTCCCACATATCGGCGACATATTGTAAGTTTTTTAGTACAAATCTGTTTTTTTGATACTCTTTACTTTCAATTAACAAATAAGCATATCTCCCACAAGATTCTTTCCAATACCTCATCTCAGCACACACTCGTGCACAATCTAAATACGCCTGATAATATTGCCTATCTTTTTTGATTAAAAAATTATACACTTCCATAGCATAAGTCCATGCATTAGTATGATAGTAATCTGATGCAACCACATATATTTCATTCGAGTCCATATCCTCAAGATCTGAAATTAAGATTGTGGGTTTGGGAATTTGAATATTTTGTTGTGTTTTTTGATTTTCCAATTTGAGAGCATCAATTTCACGATGAGCTTCATCTAAGCTGATTTGCAACGATGCTTTTTGATCATTTGCACTATCTTTACCAAGAGTATACATACCAGCTAATGCGGCTAATAATAGTGTAACACTTATACCAATTATTTGATTCCTTGATAATTTGTTTCTATTAGCTGACATATTACCCCTTGTTTGTAAAATACTATAATTTTTTTTATTATTTTTGTCAATATTTGAGAATATCAGAATACGGGTTGTTATACATAATACACACTACCTATAGTGTTTGTTCAGATTAGAGAACGCTATAGGTAGTGTTATTTCAAAAAATATTTTCAACCATCTTGCCGACTATTACCATATTTTGTTTAGAAAATTTGGGGGTTCCCAAATTTCACATAACTATATCCTGAAATCCCGGTTTTGTAGGTATAAAATCTGCTAATTCTTTGTAGTACAAGGAATTAGCACAACAGCGTAGATATATTATGTACTTACGTATAAATTTTGTAATTCCTTATAACATAATGAATTACGCTTGTAGGTACAATTTATCAGGGATATATATACGCAACTTTCAATGGCATCGACCAGCGCGGTGGCAATCCCCCAGACGGGGGCGTTTATCACGATAATCGACATGATATTTAAGAGAAACGGGTACAAAGGGATTAAAGTAGTGCCCATTAGATAACTCCTATTTCTTAAGATTGGAAGCGAACCAACGGCTCGCATACTGTTTTTCCCTGATACCAGCGTTAAGCTCCGGGAACCTGAAAATGGGGGGTGAACTGGCGTAGGGCGGTTAATTTTTCGCCTTTAGGCCTGGCTACGAACCGTAGCTACATAGCAAACTCACCGCTTGGTGAATTGATGAAACCCAGGGTAAGGCTGCTGAAAAGCAGGGGCTTTTCGTACATGGAAGCGTGACCGCAGCCGGGTAGTAGTACATGGTGGGCCTTCCTGATTTTCTGAACTATGGTTTCCTGTTCCCGTAAAGGAATTAAATAATCCTTTTCGGCGCTTACCACCAGGACCGGCATATCAAGCAAGGGCAGTTGATCGATGACATTGAAACTTTCGGAACTATCGGTAAGGCGGACAAGCCGTTCCTTGACCTCGGCGCCCGCGAAGAAAGGAACAAGGATTTCTTTTCGTTTATCCATCCATGCCTTTTCCCGCTCGTAAAATACATCCGAATACACTACCGGAATTGCCG
>BNUW01000242.1 GCA_025997655.1 Spirochaetia bacterium | reverse complement strand
ATCTACGCTATGGCTGTGATCTTTTTCTTTTAGGGGGAAGCCCCGGGTATAGCGCCGCCGTCTCCGTGCTCACCCTCCCCCTCTATAATGTGGCGGAAAAGTGGCAGCAACGCGAACGGGACACCCAAAAACGCCTCTCCCCCAAAATTGCTAAAATCAAAGCCGCCTTCAAAGGTGACGAGCAATACCTCATTCTCTCCACTTTTTATCGCCAAAATCACTACCACCCCATTTTCGCCCTCCGCAGTTCCTTCGGTCTCCTCATCCAAGTGCCTTTTTTCATCGCCGCCTACTCCTACCTCAGCCAACTAGAGGCCTTGCGCGGGGCGCACTTCGCTTTCATCAAGGACCTCGGCGCCCCGGATGCGCTGTTTACCATCCACGGTTTCCCCATCAACGTGTTCCCTATCGCCATGACCGTCATCAACTGTATCGCCGGCGCCATCTATACCCGGGGCTTCCCCCTAAAAGAAAAAGTGCAAATCTACGCTATGGCTGTGATCTTTTTCGTCCTGCTCTACACCTCTCCCGCAGGCCTCGTCCTCTACTGGACCATGAACAATATTTTTTCCCTGGTAAAAAATTGTTATTATAAAATCGGGTTCCGGTTCAAAAAACGGATCATATTTGCTTTCATTTCGCTTTTCTGCCTTATGGGAATTTATTATATACTGGCCATCCACAAGGGTAACGAAAGTTTGCGGGCTCTTATCGCCCTTGCCTTCGCCGCTCTGGCGGCGGTTCCCTGGTTTTTGCCCCTTATAAAAAAGGTCCCTATAAACCTTTCCGGGTTTGAAGGCCGGGGAAAAAAAACATTTGCCGTTTTTTTTCTTGCCGCGTTAATTTTATGGGTCTTAACGGGAATATCTGTTCCCGCCGCGCTTATCGCCGCCTCTCCCCAGGAATTCTCATATATTGATACGTACACCACTCCGCTTTTCTTTATTTACAACACTGCGTTACAAAGTATGGGCCTGTTTGTTTTTTGGCCGCTTTGCCTCTATTTTCTTTTCTCCAATAAAATGAAGCCGCTCTTTGCCGTCTTCGCATTGGCGCTCTGCTTTGGCGCCCTCTGCAATGTCTTTGGTTTTCCCGGTCACTATGGGCTCATTTCTGTTGACTTACAATTTGCCTCTACGCCAAGTCATTCTTCGGGAGAGACACGCTTAAATATCGCGGTTCTCTGTCTCATCGCAGGTGTCGTTTTCTTTCTGTTTATGCGAAGATCAAGCCGTATCATAATTTCCGCCGAGGCGCTTTGTCTTTTTGCCCTTCTGGGATTATCGCTTTCCAACATTTTTGCCATTCAAAAAGAATACCAACAAATGGAAACGTTTCATGCAAACAAACAACCGGAAATCACTTCTATTGAACCGCTGTTCCATCTTTCACGAACCGGGAAAAACACTGCAATAATCATGCTGGATCGCGCTTCAAGTTCCTTCTTTCCCTATATCCTTGAGGAAAGCCCGGATCTCATGGAGCGCTATTCCGGTTTTGTATACTATCCTAATACGGTTTCTTTTAATGGATATACCAGTCTTGGGGCTCCCCCGGTATTCGGCGGTTATGAATACACCCCGATAGAGATAAATAAACGGAACACCACGGCAAATGTTGACAAACACAATGAAGCGCTGCTCATGCTTCCCCGGCTTTTTTCTGAAGCCGCTTATTCCGTTACCATTACGGACCCCCCCTATCCAAATTACAGTTGGAAAGAAGATCTGCGTCTCTACGATAAATACCCGGAACTGAAAGCCTGCATCACCGATGCGGTGTACACCGATTTCTGGCTTGCTGAGCATGACATTGTACTTCCATCCACCGGTGATATTCTAAAAAGGAATATCCTCTGGTACAGTCTGTTCAGAGCAGTGCCCCTCCCCTTTCGCTGGGGATTGTATCAGTGGGGGGATTGGTGCGCCCCGGTCTCGGGACAAAAATTGCGGCTTCTGCTGAATGGCTATTCTGTGCTTGACTATTTACCCCGGCTCACCGGTTTTATCCCGGCCCATGAAAACACGGCGCTGCTCATGGTAAATAACACCACCCATGAAGGGGCTTTGCTCCAGGCGCCTGAATACCGTCCGGTTCTGAACGTGACAAACTATGGCTCAAGTCCTTTCAGCAAAGAAACAGAATACCATATTAATATCGCTGCTTTTAAACGGCTTGCGGATTGGTTCGATTTTCTGAAAACTGAGGGTGTCTATGATAACACAAGGATTATTTTAGTATCCGATCACGGTTCCCAGGTAAGTTATGTTACAAAGGGTAAGACCGGGCTGCCCCAAAATTTTGATAACCTCCATCCTATACTGCTTGTCAAAGATTTTGGCGCTTCTTTTGATATAAAGACCGATATGACCTTTATGAGTAATGCCGATGTTCCTTATCTTGCCTTAGACGGACAAATAGAAAATCCGATAAACCCCTTTACGGGACGGGAAATCA
>BNUW01000241.1 GCA_025997655.1 Spirochaetia bacterium | reverse complement strand
CGGGCCGTAGAAATGCCCTGATAGGGGGCAATTCTAAGAATCCACGGATAGACACGGATTACACGGATACACACGGATAGAATATAAAATTCCCTTATCTTATCCGTGTTCATTCGTGGACTCCTTAAATTGACGATGTTGATCAAAGCCCTTTTACCAATTATGATGATCCCATGAGCAAGGTCGTATTAAAAGCGGAAGATTTGGACGGGTACCTCACCGATGCGGATAAGGCCTATCTGGCTCGGATGGATGCGGTCTATAAGGAAGTGCTGGGTTGTTTTACTACCCTTGACGCTACCCGTTCGGTTACGGAACGGACACAGGCGGAGGATAGGCTTATCGCTCTGTATAACGACATGGGCGGCCTGATGCAGGAAATCTGTAAGCAGGAACCTGCCGGCGGGATTCAGGTGTACTCCTTTTCGACCCCCCACGAAAGCCACGCCGAGGCCTCCCGACTTATCGCCAAGCTTCGGGATGTGCGGACCGAGAATCAGGAGTTTGTGTATTATACCCAGCGGGCTTTCGAGATGCTCTTTAAGCTTGCCTACGGCGGGTCTGCGGGGGAAAACAAGAATCACCTTATTGTGAAGACCCCGGTGACTTCCCCGGTGCAGAATTACGCGGTGCACAAGATTACGAACATTGACAGTAAGATTGAAAATGCGGTGATGTGCGTCATGCTCCGGGGGGCACTGCTTCCTTCGATGATCATGTCCAAGGAGATACAGGAATACTCTTCCCACGCCTATGTAAGCCCCTTTGCCCTGTTCCGTATCCGCCGGGATGATTCCAAGCACGAAAACGATATGGAGTACATTCTGGACCTTGACCGGTCCTACTTTAACGTAGCGGACCTTGACGGCAGGGATCTTATTTTTGCGGACCCCATGAACGCCACCGGGGGGAGCCTGGTGACGGTGGTAAAGTACCTGCTGGATCAGGGGGTTAAACCCCGGTCGGTGCAGTTCTTTAACGTTATTGCCGCGCTTAAGGGGGCGCTCCGGGTGGTCCGGGCCCTGGATAACTGCCGGGTGTACACCCTCTGGATGGACCCGGTGCTGAATAACGCGGCATATATCATGCCCGGTCTGGGGGATGCCGGGGATCGCATCAACGGCAGGGACCTGGAAGAGTATCCCCGGAATATCATTCAGCTCATCGCCGACTACGGTTCCAACATAGCAAAACTGTACCGTGCCCAGCTCAGGGAGATTGAGCATACGGTGCTGGGCATACAAAAATGAAGAAGAACCACAGACCTCACGGACAGCTCGGACAAAAGAAAAAGACAGGCAAAAACCAGTCCGTCCTGTCCGTGTGGTCCGTGGTTAATTTTATATACATATTATTGTGCTTTTCAAGCGGGCTTACTTCCTGCGCCACCCGCGGGGTTACTTCTGCGGAGGAATACTATTCCATTGGTATGGCCTATTTTGACATGGGAAAATACGAGGATGCGGAAAAGTGGCTGAACCGGGCCCAGCGGATGGATAAAACCCAGGTTGCCTCGGAGTATAACCTGGGCAGGATAGCCTACGAAACCGGCCGTTTTGACGATGCGGTCAACCATTTTGAAAAGGTTATCGCACGGGATAAGGATAATGTGATGGCCCTCAAGGCGCTGGCATATGCGCGGATAAAAACGGCTGACCTTGCGGCGGTGGAGACCCTGTACCGCCGGGTTCTGGAACTGGAACCGGAGAGCGCCGACCAGGGCTACAACTATGCCCTGGTACTGATGGCCCTGAAAAAGCCGGAGCAGGCGGAAACGGTTCTCCTGAAATACAAGGCCACCATGGCGGAGAATAAGGATACCCTGCTCCTTCTGGCACGGGCGCAAAAGGCCCTGAATAAGGTTGAGGCGGCGGATGTCTATAATCAGTGGCTGCAGGACAATACGGATGCCCAGGTACGGTATGAATATGCCCAGGTATTGGAGTCCGCCGAGTTTTATGTCAAGGCGCTGGAGGAATACCGGGCGGTGCTGGAGGCCCTCCCCCAGGGTAAGCCTGCCGCAGATGCGGCCAAGGCTCAGACCATTGATCGGGCGGCGGTTCGTTTTGCGGCGGCCCGGCTTTTGCTTATCGCCGATCCGGAAAAGGCCGATGGCATTACCGAACTGGAAACCGCGGTGACCGAAGGTTTTTCGGACACAGAAAAGCTAACCGCGCTCCTTGATGAAGCGGGTATTTCCGCTGCCCATAAAGATGAGATACGCCGGATTATTGAGGGTGTTGAAAAGGCGGCCGCGGGAAAAGCATCAGCGGAGAAAAAAGCTGAACCGGATACCGCAGGCGGCGAAACCGGTGGAACCGGTGAGTCTGCCGCCGGTCCCTAGGGGTATCAAATGATTGTTTCTATGATACAGGTGATTTTTCAGATACCCGATGTGGACAGCATCAAGGCGAAGCGGCAGATCGTCCGTTCCGTTAAGGATAAGCTCCAACGCCGTTTCCACATGAGCGCCGCCGAGGTGGACCTCCAGGATTCCC
>BNUW01000240.1 GCA_025997655.1 Spirochaetia bacterium | reverse complement strand
AGAGGATGACCTGGGTGACGGCGGGCCATGCGGTATAGTCGGTGATGGCCTGGCCGGTGGTGGAGAGGAAGGATGCGGTCTGGAATGCGCCGTAACGGAGGGCGGGACCAGGCGAACCGTAGAAGGGAATGAGGCTTATGGTTACCGCCGCTGCGGCGATAATAAAAATGGCCAGATAGACCCGGCCCTCAGTATTGTTGAGGGCGTCCCTGAATTTTCCCCGCGCCAGGCGGTAGTAGAGGTTGAAGTTAAGCCCCGCCAGGAGCATAAAGATGATCGACAGGGTGTCGATAAAGGCCGAGTTGTACCAGGCGATACCGGTATTCTTTGTGCTGATCCCCCCGGAGGCCATGGTAGTAAAACTGTGGCAGATGGCGTCCAGGGCGCTCATGCCCCCCAGCCGGAAGAGGCAGGCTAATAGGGCGGTGAGGACGCAGTAGCTGATCCAGAGAACCTTGGCGGTGTCGGTGATCCGGGGGGTGATCCGCTCCTTGTCGGCGCCGGGAGCTTCGGCCTTGACCAGTTGGAAGCTGCCGACCCCTAAGAGGGGCATCAGGGCTACGGTGAGGAGGACGATGCCCATGCCGCCAACCCAGTGGCTCATGCTCCGCCACAGTAACAGTGAGCGGGGGAGGGATTCTACATCGGTGATGGTGGTGGCCCCGGTGGTGGCAAACCCGCAGGCACTTTCAAAAAAGGCGTTGGTAAAACTAATACCGCATCCGGAAAGGTAATAGGGGATTGATCCAAGGAGGCTCATGCCCGCCCAGGTGAGGAAGACCAGGAGAAAGCCGTCACGGGGACGGAAACGGAGGGGATCCTTCCGGTACGAAAGGAAAGCGGGCAGGGTTGCCGCAATGATTACACCGGAGGGAATGCCCAGGGCGGCAACCATCCTGGTCTCGCCTGCAGCCAGGGCAAAGATCAGGGGAATAAGCATGATCGCCGCCACCATCCCAAGGAGCAGTATCATGGTGCGCAGTAACACTAAGGGCCTCATGGCGTATTCCCCTGGAAGATACCGAAGAACTTTTCCAGTTCCCCTTCGCTTCCGGTTTTGGCGATAAGGATGATCCGGTCGCCGCTTTTGAAAATATAATCCCCCCGGGGAATAAAAGAACTGCGGACCATCAGACCGCCGGTCTGCGGTTCGACTCCCCGGTTCACCAGCATCACCAGTCCCCCGCCTGAAAGGTTCAACTCGGTGATCCCCTTTTCCACGGCGGGGGCGCCGGGGTCCAGCTCAATCTCGAACACATTGATGTCCCCGCTGCCGAGCCGGTGGATGGCGGTGATTCCCTCGCCCATGAGGTGGGACAGGATGGAATCCACCACCACGGACTTCATGGGGATCACCACATCCACCCCAAGCTGCCGGGCAATGGTTACATACCCGGAACCGGTTACCATTGCTATTGCCCGGCGGACTCCCCGGGACTTGAGGTAAATCGCCGCAATCATGTTGAGTTCCTGATCCTCCGTGGCGGTTATGATCAGGTCAAGGTCGTCGATCCGTTCCTCGGTAACAAAACTTTCGTCGGAAATATCTTCGTTAAGAACCAGCGCTTCGGGATACCGGGCGGCCAGATCCCGGCAAAGGTTGTAATCCCGTTCGATGATGATTACCCGACGCCCGGAGCGGGGCAACGTGGACCAGGGGCCGATGGACTTAAAAAAGGAAAACAGCTTTCCGGGAACGCTCCGTTTCTTGTGTTTTTCACCCTTGCCCAGAAGCTCCTCCGCGATGAGCGCCCCCACCCGGCTGCCGCCCACGATACCGATTTTCCGCAGCGCCCGTTCGGAGCGGCCCGCCAGCTTAAAGATGTGGTCCAGGTCCTGTTCCTTGGCCAGGATATGGACCCGGTCCCCGGCTGCCAGGACCGTGGAGCCCCGTGGCAGGAGGGTTTCATTCCGGCGTTCCACCAGGGTCACCAGGCTGTCTTCCTTCACCAGATTGCGGTAGTCCTTCATGGCAAGGCCGTCGAAGGCGCTGCCCCCGTTGATTTCCACGGAACCCAGTTCGTAGGGGGTGTCCGCAAACACCAGGATGTCCCCCATGGCGCCGTGTTCGACGGCGTTCAGCACGGAGCGGGCGGCCTCCACATCGGGGTGCACAAAATAGTCGATACCCAGGACGTTCTCCTTGAACGCGTTCTCCAGAAACTGGGCGGCGTTGAGCTTAACATAATCGTCGTTCCGCACCCGGGCGATTTTCAACAGCCTGGGGTACCGGGATGCGGCGAGCCCGCAGGTGATCATGTTCACCTCATCGGAGTCGGTAACGCAGACCAGGGCGTCCGCCTTGGCGATACCCGCCTCTTCCAGGGCCGCAAGGCTGTTCCCCCCATTGTGGATGACCAGGCAATCCAGCCGGTTGGAGGCGTGCCGGGCCCGTTCCCCGTTGTGAATCATCTCCGCCATGACCGGCATGACCGACGTGTTACCGGGCTTCACTATCGTCCCCGCCAGCGCACTGTGGTAATAGGTGGTCACCCCGTCCTTCGTGGCGTGCAGACACCGGT
>BNUW01000239.1 GCA_025997655.1 Spirochaetia bacterium | reverse complement strand
CAGCATGAGAATCTTCGCGGTTCCCGTTACTTCCAGGAGGGCAGCGATGTTTAACAACACCACCTTGAACCAATTGCGGGAGATGAGGCTGACCGTCATGGCGGAAAAATTCCGGGAACAATCGGACGCCGGTTCCGGTGAACAGCTGGATTTAACGTCCCTCTCCTTTGAGGAACGCTTCGGGCTTTTAGTCGAAGCCGAATGGCTTTCCCGCAGATCCAAGCGGTTTGACCGCCTCATTACCCAGGCCGAATTCCGGTTCCCCGCTTTCCTTGAGGATATTGATTACCAGAGCAAACAGGGAATCGCCAAATCGGAAGTCATACGCTTAAGTACCGGCCACTATCTCAAGAAAAATCTCAACATCATTGTCTCCGGGCCGACCGGGGTTGGCAAAACCTATCTGGTCTGTGCCCTTGGCCGCTCTGCCTGTATGCAGGGCGTCGGGGTTGCTTACCTCCGTGTTCCCGACCTGTTCCTCCGCCTCGCCGATGCCCACCTGGAGGGCCGGTATGATTCCTTGCGAAACAAGCTTTCCAAAATACCGCTGCTCATTTTGGATGACTTCGGCTTGAAAAAGTTCACCCTTGAGGAGAGCCATGAAATCATGGAACTTGTGGAGCGGCGGTATGCCAGGGCTTCGACGATCATTTCAGGCCAGCTTCCTCATGCCGCTTGGCTTGACCTGTTCCCCGACCCTACCTTAGCGGAGGCTATTCTTGACCGCATTATCCATAACGCCTACCGCTATAATATCACCGGTGATTCCATGAGAAAAATCCTCGGCGAGCGGGATCTCGAAAATACCTAATTTCAAAAAAACCGACGCCTACGGCGCATTGCCTATATTCGGACTTTTACGGGTATGGGCAGATCCAGTAAATCCCGGCATTGTGTTCAAATAATCCGTATTTGGTGTTCATATGTTTCCGTGATAGGTGTTCAAGTCCACCGAAATCCGCAATTATTCTTTGTAAAGTATATTTTATATGAACGGTAAGTATAACAATTATTAAAGCAGCTTCGCTGCTGGGGTTTCCCAAACTGCACATAACATACGCTATGCGAAAGAAATACGGCATCATTTTGCCATTAATATTAATAGTTTAAAAGACTTTTGGTGAAAACAGTATTTTTCAGATAGCGTAAATTAGGTGTTAGACTTTTTTCCTTCACTATTATTATATCCCAGCTCTACATTCCCGCAGTAGTTCCACAATTTCTTGTGTCGTAATATTCAATTTTATACGGGGAATATCTTCAAGAGGAGATTTCCCTGTATTCTTTTTTTCACTTATTGGAAGTAATTTATAACTATTTCCATCTTTGCTGTTTATAATTACTTCATCAAGCAATGCGGTGTTAAAAACTTTTGTCATGTCCTGATAAAATTCATTATAGTCAAATACCTGCATCTTTTCCTCCTAAAACAGTAATCCCAATTTCTTTTCCAATTCTTCTCATACCACCATCAAATGTCAATAACGGTAAATTTAATCTTTTAGCAACTTCTAAATAAAAAGCATCATAAGCATATATTTTATAATCCCATGCAATTTCTGCCGATTTTTTAAGATCAGCTTCCACAGTTTTTATGGGTATTCTTTCAAAATTTTTTATAAGAGTTATCATTTTTTCTTTTGTATCAATTACCCTTTTCTTCATCATTTTGGTTAGACCGTTAACAATTTCAAAAGATACCATGTTAGGAGATACTATTATAGCATCTTTGGTACAGTTGATAACGATTTCACTTTCAGGCTCATCTGCAATAACAGCCATTATTGCACTTGCATCTAATAGTATTTCCATGATTTTATTATAAACCATTAATTTATAAATGTCAATATTATAAAAAATCATACAATATACCCCTATTTCTTGTTTTTTTTACCTTTTTGGCCCAAAATATTATAGTCAACAAGGCCGGAAAGGTTGTTGCGGACATAATATGCGCCGGAGGCTTTCCAATCCCCCGCTTCGAGAGATAAACCTGATCGGTTAATCACCCTCCGGCAGCCACCCATCCGGCGCGGTGACAATTTTTCCCTTATAGGTAAATCCTCCGGCAATAGCGATTTTCTCAAATCCTTGCTTTGTATCTTCTTGAAATAATCGGCGTGTTGTTTAAGGTTTACCGCATATTGCTCTTTGAGAATAAGGATACCTATCAGGCGCAACCATGCCATAGATGCGGTTTCCTATGTTCCCAACCATCTGCATAACGCCGGGTTGAAACGCCGGGAGCATCTTAAAACAAACATTTTTATCTATAACGCGAGCCTCCCTGATAAACACGGGTATATGTCCATATCCCTGTCTGCGACCTATGAACGGGGCATCCGGGAAAATGCAGGTTTGGTTATTCTGGAAATCAACCCCAATGTGCCCCGGGCCTTTGGAGACGTGGAAGTTCATATCAACGATGTTGATTATCTTATTGAAACCAATTATCCCCTGCCGGAAGTTCCCGATCCTGAACCCACCGAGCTGGATTATAAGGTCGGCAAACTGGTGGCTGATGAAATTCGGGATGGCGACT
>BNUW01000238.1 GCA_025997655.1 Spirochaetia bacterium | reverse complement strand
TTGGGGGGGCGGTGTGGATGAACGCCCGCTGCTATGACCGGCAAGTGTCGGATGTGCTGATACGGGCGGAGATTCTGGATTGGAGCCCCTTGGACGGTTCCTTCCACCGGGTGTGGGTTTCTTGCCGGAGTGAAGAGTTTTCCTATAAGCGGAGCCCCTTCCAAACTCGGGACGCGGCGGGGTTCAGCCCCTTGATCCTGTCCGCCTGCTTTCGCCTGGAACCACAGGATGCCGGTGATATACGGCGGGAAATGGCGGCCCATAGGCGGGACCGGGAGGAGAAGGGGCATTACCGGTACCCCTCGGCGGGATCGGTGTTTAAAAACAGCCGGGACTTTGGGAAGCCCACGGGGCAGATCATTGATGAACTGGGCTTGCGGGGCTATACCGTCGGGGGCGCACAGGTGGCGCCCTGGCACGGCAATATTATTATCAACACGGGGAACGCCACTGCGGCGGACATACGGGAACTGACGGCACAGACGGCGGAAAAGGTACGCGCCGAGCGGGGGCTTGTACTGGAACCGGAGATTATCTTTGCGGGGGATTGGGACGGGACGGCTTAGGGATGTCTTTCATACCACGCCCCCCTCGTTGTGCCGCGTTTGACAAGATACCCTGGGTTAACCAAAGATTTTACGGCCTTCTTCGTGGTCTCAATGTTCAGGTTAAGCGCTTCGGCAATTTCAACAGAGGTCCATTGAGGTTTTTCCTTAAAAAGATCCAGGATAGATACTGCCGTCCGTGAGAGCCTTGTATCAATGGGGACAGGCATTGGGGCGTCTTGTTTTATGAGCTTTATTTTTTCTTCCAGATGTTTTTTTTGCTTTTGTAGAGTAGAAAGAAAGAAGGATAACCAGGGTTCATAATCGTTTTTACCGGTCCAAATATTTTTTTGGGTTTGACGAAGGGATCGATAATACCCTTCTTTATTTAGTTCTATAATGGATTCTATAGAACTATAGGGTATGTAGGTATAGCCTTTTTTCAACAGCAACAAAGCGGTCAATGCCCGGGAAAGGCGTCCATTCCCGTCCTGGAAGGGGTGAATGGCGAGGAAATGCGCAATAAAAACCCCTATGACAAGCAGAGGATGAAGATAGTTGTCTTCGAGGTTCTTTCGGGTCCAGTTTACCAGAGCCTCCATAAGGCGCGGTGTATCAAAGGGAGCGGCTGTTTCAAAAACTATGCCAATTTCATTACCCTGTGAATCAAACGCTGCGACGGAATTGGGGAGTTTCTTATACTCTCCGCGGTGTCTCGTATCCTTGCCGACATGTTTAAGCATTATTTGATGAAATTGTCTGATGTAGTTTTCCGAAAGCGGTATAATTTCATAATTATCAAAAATAATGTCCATAAGTTCTGCATACCCGGTCACTTCTTCCTCGTCCCTGGATTTAAAGGATGTTTGCGTAATGCGGGATAACAATTTTTCAACTTCGGCGTCAGAAAGCATATTGCCCTCTATTCGATTGGAGGAACCGACGGACTCAATGGTAGAGACTTTTTTCAGTGCCTTAAGCTGTTCCGGCGGCAGCCCCGATAAATTGTTCCAGGCTCCCTTGAATTCGTCAAGTTCGGCAATTTGACTGAGCATTTGCGGAGCAATTTTAATGGTGTTGTTATCTATCATTGTTACCTAATATTACCTGATATTACCTGATAATACATGAAACTCCATAATAAGTCAAGCACGGTATGTAAAATTCAAGGTCAATCTTGAAAATTACATAGAAACCTAGTATGCTATACCCTATGAAGTACCTTTCGAGAACCCTTGAAGCAAAATTACGGCTAATTTCGGGGCAATTTCCGGTAACGGTGGTCACCGGGCCGCGGCAAAGCGGTAAATCCACCATGCTCCGCCATATGTTTCCGGCATATCACTATGTAAGCTTCGATGACGCTTCGGTACGGCTCGCCGCAAAACAGGAACCGGCGCTTTTTGTAAGCGGCCTGCCGGTCCCGGTGATACTTGATGAGGTACAGTATGCGCCGGAAATTTTACCCTATATAAAAATCAGTGTCGATTCTGAACGAATAAACGGCCGTTTTATTCTGACCGGGTCGCAGGTCTTTAATCTGATGGCAGGGATTTCCGAGTCTCTGGCGGGCCGGGCTGCATTATTTGAATTGCTGCCCTTTTCGTTGGCAGAAACCGGCGCTATACCGGTGAGTCAAAGGGATTGCTACCGGCAAATTTTGCAGGGGTTTTACCCGATACCGAATACCCAGGAAACGGACTTGCAAACTTTTTACGGAAGTTATCTTTCAACCTACATTGAACGGGATGTACGGCAGATACAAAATGTTAAAGACATTTCGACCTTTGAAATATTCATGCAAATTCTTGCCGGCAGGGCAGGGGGCTTGTTGAATGTACAGCAGATTGCCCGGGATTGCGGTATATCCCATGCGACGGCGGTGAGTTGGCTGTCCATTTTGGAAATCACCCGCATTATTTATTTACTGCGCCCTTTTTATAGGAATACTACCAAACGGCTGGTAAAATCGCCCAAGTTATATTTTACCGATACCGGCC
>BNUW01000237.1 GCA_025997655.1 Spirochaetia bacterium | reverse complement strand
GAGGTGTTCAAGGATGATACGGAGACGGTTATCATCGACCGGAACTTCAACAACTTCCTCCCCCTGCGGGATCTGAACGCCACACGCCCGGCAGCGCCCCAAGGAGGCCGTTAATGAAGAAGACACTTTTTGTACCCATAGTTATCGCTGTAATAGTAATCGGCATTATCTGGGCGGGACCCCTCTACGTGATCGACGAGGGGGAACAGGCGGTGGTGGTCCAGATGGGCAGGCTGGTGGATGTGGTCACCGATGCGGGGCTCCACGTAAAGATCCCCTTTATTGAAGAGGTGGTGCGCTACCCCAAACGGATCATGGCCTGGGACGGGGAACAGAAGAGTATGCCCACCAGGGAGAAACAGTATATCTGGGTGGACGTTATCGCCCGGTGGCGTATTGCGGACCCGCAGAAGTTCTACGAATCCATTTCTACTATCAGCGGCGCCTACTCCAAACTGGCGGAGGTTATTGATTCGGAAGTGCGGACCGTGGTGGCGGAAAACTACCTCCGGGAAACGGTGCGGAACTCCAACCTCATCCTGGAGGAGGAAGCCACCGCCGACAGTCTGGGCATCGGGGACGGCATTGACGAATCGCAGATTCCCACACTGATCCAGTCCTCGGCCAGCCGGGAACCCATACTCCGGGGCCGCCGCCAGCTTGCGGAGGAGATCCTGGAGCGATCACGGAAGATGGTCCCCGAGTACGGCATTGAGCTTATCGATGTGGTGACCCGGCAGATCCGCTACTCCGACGAACTTACCCAGAGCGTCTACGCCCGGATGATCAAGGAGCGTAACCAGATAGCCCAGGCTTTCCGTTCAGACGGTGAAGGCAAAAAAGCCGAGTGGATGGGTCGCATGGACAACGAGCGCCGTTCCATCCTGTCCGCTGCCTACGAAAAGGCGGAGGTGATCCGGGGAAACGCAGACGCCGAAGCGACCCGTATCTATGCGGACGCCTATAACCGGGACCAGAGCTTCTTCGACTTCTGGCGGGCGGTGGAATCCTACCGGACCACGGTGCCGGGCTTCGACAAGACCCTTTCAACGGACATGGAGTATTTCAAGTTCCTTTATTCGCCCACGGGGAGATAACAGGGCCAGCGCATACTTATAGGCTGAACTTCGGGTTTTCCATGAAACAAGAATTTAATCCACGGATTACACGGATTAACACGGATAAAATAAGAAATTGTATTTCCTATCCGTGTATATCCGTGGACTCTTTTCATTCTTTATCTATTCGATGGATATTACTTAGCAAGTATGCGCTGGCCCTGGGGGAGATAAATTGAACAATGAACTAAATTGGGGTATAATTTGACCATGGAAATTGCTATTCAGGAGATTGATATGACCAGAAACAGCGAAGGGAACACGGTTCTTAAGGATGACAAGACGGACCGCCTGGCCGGAATCAAAGGCTATTCAATTAATGAATTCAGGGAAAACATGGAAATGGCAATTGCACAAGGAAACAAGTTTCCAGGACCCAAAGGAGAAAATGAAAACCCATGAGGTAGTCGTCCATCCTAAAGTCAATGACCGGATGTTTGAACATTTCCGGTTCCTAGATTGCAGGCAAGATGATGACAAGAATCTTGTATAAGGCTTCTTTACTCTAAGGAACTTCAGTCCGCCGCCACCGGTCGATGATATGCCGGGCAACAGATCCCTTACCCGGTAAGTTGGGGAGCGCGTCCCGCGTAAACCACCTGGAGTCGAGGATTTCCGTGCCGTCGGGTTTAAGTGTGCCCCCTGCATACCGGGCGGTGAAGCCCAGCATGAGGGAGTTTGGGAAGGGCCAGGGCTGGGAGGCGGCGTATTGTATCCGGTCCACCTCAATGTTAACCTCTTCCCGGATTTCCCGTATGATGGTGGACTCCAGGTTTTCCCCGGCCTCGACAAACCCCGCAAGCAGGCTGTATATGCCGTCGGCAAAGTTGGCGTTGTGGGCCAGCAGCGCCTCGTCCCGGTCGTTGGTGACCAGCACGATAACCGCCGGGGAGATGCGGGGGAACTCCTGCCTGCCGCAGACCGGGCATAGCCGGGCAAGGCCTCCGGGGGCGTCATCGTTGGGGCTGCCGCAACTGCCGCAATAGGCAGATTCACGCCGCCACTGCATGATATGGTAGGCTCTGAAAAGGATTCCTTCGGGGCTGCCCGGGCTCACCATCCCGCTGACCGCGGTGGCGAGGATCTGCCGGATGGGGACGCTCCGCCATCCCTTGGGGAGCTCCGCCTCCGTATCCAGCATGAAAGCCGCCATACCGGCTTCGCCTTCCGCCGTGGGTATTTCGCAGGGATCGCCAAAGGCATCATAGGTACGGGAGCGGGGAAGGGCATGAAAGGCCTGAGCATCATCCACCCCATCGGGCAAAACCACGTTAGCCCCCTCGAAAACGTAGACCCCGTTCTCCTTGAACGCACCGTTCTCCTTGAACGCAAAGTGGGGGGGATCAGCCACCTCAAAGGGCTCCATGATCACGGCGAGGGTTCCCTTGCGGATCCACACCTTTACCAGGGGCGTTGCTTCGCCGGATTCGGTA
>BNUW01000236.1 GCA_025997655.1 Spirochaetia bacterium | reverse complement strand
AGGAAGCCCGCCACGTCCTTCACTTCGCTTTCCATGATGCGGCGGTTTACCGTTCCCAGGGCCTTGATGAGGCGGTCCCGGGGGATGGCCTTTTCCGCCAGCTCCGCCGATTCCGCCGCCAGGGTTTTGAGGGTTTCCAGTCCCGCAAGGAGGTCTTTGCAGGCGGTATCGTACCGGGCCGCCCGGTCTTCCCGTTTCGCCGGGGCATTGAATTCGGCGTCAATGCGGGCGAAGGTTTCCGCCAGGGCCCGGTCAATTTCGGCGCGCCGGGGGGGGAGGGCGAGGAGTTCCTCCACGGGCCTGACCGGGAAGCCGGGGATGGCCAGGCCCTCCGGGGAAAGGCTGTAGGTTTTGGTTTCCGGGTAACGGCGGAACTGGGCTTCAAACCAGCTTGCGTAGAGGGAGAGCCGTTTGTCCGTGGGTACCTCACCGCCGGACGCAGAGGGGGCCGTGAAGGGGTGGCCGTCACGGAGGGCGCGGACGGACCAGGTTTCGGCGGGGTCGAACCGGCGGGATTCCGCCAGGGAGCGGGTTTCAAAGAGGGCCCCCCGGAAGTGGGTTTTCAGGTTCGGGTAGGCAAGGTCCAGGCCGGCTACCCAGATACTGCCGCTTCCCAGGGTTCGGGCAAAATCCCAGGCGGTGGTGGCCACGGAACCCCCCGCGCCGAGGCTGCCCTTGCTTTCATCAAGCCGGTCCTCAATGAAGCGGCCCAGGGGGAACAGGGAGGAGCAGAGGAAGGCCCGGGCAAAAGGTTCATGGAACACCGCCGGGTAGACCGAAGATTCGGTGATAAGGCAGGTTTTTGGGGCCGGGGTGCGGTCCAGGTGGCGGGCGTTCCAGTACTGGGGGTCCACCACCACCGTAAAGTCCGGCGCCACCCCCTGGGAAAGGAGCAGCCGTTGACAGGTGTCCACCGCCACAACCACCGCCCGTCTTGCCAGTTCCGGCAGCAGGGGGGCGAGGCTGTCCAGGGAGGGACCCGCCGCCGCCAGAAGTACCGGAAAAGGCGCCAGGCGCCCTTTTAGGCGGGATACGCCGGGCAGATCCCGGATAGCTTCCCTGTTCACCGCCAGGTTGCGTACCCAGCGTTTCCCGAACCGTCTGAGGGTGGCCATGTTTACGTCTTCCCGGGTGGACCATGCCCGTATCCGCGCTTCTATTTGGGCATACCATTCCTCGTCCAGGTTTAAGAGGGCGCGGTTCCGAACCAGGGCGATGGCGCCGGCGCCGGCGCCGAGGAGTTGAAGTGCCCCATTGATGGCCTCCCCGCTGCCGCCCAGTACAAAAAGAACCTGGTATCCCGTAAGAAAGGCCCGGAGGTCCCGGCACTCGAAGGCTTTTTTCAGGATGAGGGGATGCCGTTCCACCACGATGACCGGCCGGTCCGGGGCGGCGGCTGCGGCGGCTTCTGCGGCGTACCCCAGGCCGAAACCCAGAACGAAGATCGGGCCGTCCCCTTCAAGGGCTGCGCCCAGCCGCCGGCCTTCCCGAACCGGGTCACGGGGGGAATGGACGTGGATACCCCGTACCAGGAGAGTAGGGTCCCCGGCGGCGGCGCTTTCAAGGCGGATATCCGCTTCCGGGAGTTCATCCTTTGCGGTGAACTGCGCCGCCAAACCGGGGTAGTGGGCCTCAATGACCCGGAGATTAGCATCCCAAAAGCCGAAATATTCGGCGCTATTCGAGTTCAAGGATGATGACCGTATTACTGTCCAGGGGGGTTCCCGGCGGGGGGCTTTGGCGGCGGACATAGCCCTCACCGGAGATTTCTATGCGGAGATCCTTCCGGAAAAGCAGGGAGAGGAGTTCCCGTTTGGAATAACCGCCGAAGTTGGGTACCACGGTGTCTACCACGGGGTTGTGGGGCAGGTCCGGGCTTATGAAACCGGGGTGGATGATTTGCGGGTTCCGGCCCCGGGGGATGCCCAGGTAATCAACCAGGGCTTCTGCGGCTTCCCGGATGGGTGCGGCGGCGATACGGCCCCCCAGGTAATCCCCCCGGGGTTTTACGATAGCCAGGTAGAGGATGAGCGAAGGGTTTTCGGCAGGAAGCAGGGCGATGCAACTGGCGATGAAGTCCGTTTTGGAATAGGCATTGGTCGTTGGGTCTATCATTTCGGCGGTGCCGGTCTTTACCGCCAGGGACAGGTCCCGGATGTTGGCTCGCCAGCCGGTACCGATGTCACTGGTTACGTCCACCATGTAGGACCGCATGGCCCGGGCGGTTTCCGGACTGAGGATACGCCAGCCTTGCTCTGCCTGATTGGAGCGGATGATCTCCCCCTTGGGTGAAACGATCCGGGAGACAAGCCGGGGGGGGACCAGGACCCCGTCGTTTGCCACCGCAGAGGCGGCCTGGACCATTTGAAGGGCGGAAACGGAGATTTCCTGGCCCATGGCGATGGTCGGTTTGCTCCGGGCGGACCAGCTATCCGGGGAAAGGAGGTAGCCGACGGACTCCCCGGGGTTCCCCGCGCCGGTCCGGGCGCCGAAACCGAAGTCCTTGAGCATCTCGTAAAAAGCATCCGCCCCTAGTTTGTCCGCCGCGTAGGCCGC
>BNUW01000235.1 GCA_025997655.1 Spirochaetia bacterium | reverse complement strand
TCAGAAGAAATGAAGTTGGCTATAGCGGACTATACCGAAGCCATCAGTCTTGATCCCACCGATGCTGCGGCTTATCGTGGACGTGGCGATGTATATCGTTGGCAGGATAATTATGACTTTCTACACCTTACTCCAAATCAACCGCCTGATTTTTTTGCAGATCCATACATTTCTTTGGTTTATTGAGAATCAGCAGTCCGTCATCATCATCACGGATTATATCCCGCAAAGCTTTTGCAAGGGGTTTATGCTTCAACTTAATACTCATATGATTACATCCTTAATTTCCCCGTTTCTCCCTCACTCGTTCAAGGCTGTCTATTGCATTGGTATCGTCAGGATCAATACTGATAGCCTTGGTGAAGTCCGCTATGGCTTGGTCATAATCGCCCTTATCTTCATACGCTTTGCCGCGGTCAATATAAAAAAGAGCCCAATCAGAATTAAGTTTGATTGCTTCAGTATAGTCGGCTATGGCCCTAGTATAATCTTCTTTGGAGTAATAGGCATCACCGCGAAAATAATAATAAGAGGCATGTGGATCAAGCCTGATTGCCTCAGTATAGTCCGCTATGGCTGAATCATAATCATTTTTGTCGGAATACAAATCACCACGACGATAGTAGTTATCAGCATCCTTTGGGGTAAGTTCGATTACCTTGGTATAGTCAGCAATAGCCAAGTCATAATTATCCTGCCAACGATATACATCGCCACGTCCACGATAAGCCGCAGCATCGGTGGGATCAAGACTGATGGCTTCGGTATAGTCCGCTATAGCCAACTTCATTTCTTCTGAATAATTATATATGGATTGAGAGAAATATGCATCGCCGCGTTCACGATAAGCGGCGGCATCATTGGGATCAAGACGAATTGCTTTTGTATATTTTGCTATGACACTCTGATCTCTGACATCACTGACATCACTAATAAAAACCTTTATAAATAACGGTCCGAGTAAAACTAGTGCGACAATAACAATGCCTGTTGGTATAAGGAGTGGTATAAGGGAAGAAAAATCCAGCTCTAATCCCCTGGTATCGCCATGTTTTGCCGCTTGCTTAACTTTTGCCTTCAGTGCTTTCGGCACCAAACTTAACGCAGAGCCGGATTGTGTAACCGCAGCCAGGCAGAGCTCAGCCGTCTTGAGTTCCTCAGGTACATACTCCAGCGCATAGCCGTACTGTGTAACCGCAGCCAGGCAGAGTTCAGCCGTCTTGAGTTCCTCAGGTACATACTCCAGCGCATAGCCGTACTGTGTAACCGCAGCAAGGCAGAGTTCAGCCGTCTTGAGTTCATCAGGTACATAACGCAGCGCATAGGTGTTCTGTGTAACCGCAGCAAGGCAGAGTTCAGCCGTCTTGAGTTCTTCCGGTACATACTCCAGCGCACCACCGTTCTGCGTTACTGCAGCAAGGCAGAGTTCAGTCGTCTTGAGTTCCTCCGGTACATACTCCAGCGCACCACCGTTCTGCGTTACTGCAGCAAGGCAGAGTTCAGCCGTCTTGAGTTCCTCCGGTACATACTCCGGCGCACCATGGTTCTGCGTTGCTGCGGCAAGGCAGAATTCTGCCGTTTTGAATTCTTCAGGTACATAATTCAGTGCATAAGGGGATCGCCGAATAGCATCAAGAAAGAGGTTCTCTAGTTTAAGCTCAGAGTCAATTTTGACGGCGCGAATGCAGAGTCCCGGGATTCTAAATTTTTTTGGTACATACTTCATTACCTCTTTATCCCCATAGCTGGCCATAACCAGAGGAAGGCAAAATTCTGCCGTTTTAAGCTTTTTGGGTACATGCTTGAACGCTTCCTTGTTCCACTTAATAGCGGCAAGGCAGAGTTCCGCTGTTCTAAGTCTCTTTGGTACATACTTAAGTTCATTACCGTTCCTTTCGACCGCGTAAAGGCAGAGTTCTGCGGTTTTAAGTTTTCCTGGTATATATTTCAGGGTTGATGTACCCCGCCAAAATGCTGAATAGTCAAGTTCTTCGGGGGACATGGTTTTGAAACGATGTGCAGAAATAAATACCGAGATTCCTTCTATTATGTCCCTTATTTTTCTTACTATCCACCATGAAACAATCCAAATAAGACAGAAGAATAGAATAAAACTACCCAACCAGTAAAAAAAAGTTTTAATAAAAGGCCAAATATCAAGCAGTTTGTCAATCATGGTACACTCCTTTTTCTTCCTCTTCCAACTTTTATGTTCCGGAAACCACCAGCATATTCAACAGGTATCTCACCAAAAAGAAAATCCCCGCAATGGTTATTATCGGGAAAATGATATTGGTTACCACAAATATCATAATATAATTCAGAACATCCGAAACCAGGGAATCCGCCAGGTTCTTTGCATTGGAGAAAAAGCCGGTAATAGAATCAATAATCTTTTTTGGATTAAGTTTTTGATCCTCTACACCTTCCTGCAAATCAACCGCCTGGTTTTTTTGTGAATCAATCCCCTTTACTGTTTTCTCAACCTCGCCGGTAAATATCCGTTGTTCAACCAGATACGATAATTGCATTGATACCGGTACGGCGATACAAATTGAAAAA
>BNUW01000234.1 GCA_025997655.1 Spirochaetia bacterium | reverse complement strand
GTCAATAAAAACTTCCCCCGTATAATGGCTGTTCACCCCGGACAGCACCTTCATCAGGGTGCTTTTGCCCGCGCCATTGGCCCCGATCAGGGCATATATCTTCCCGCTTTCCATGCTGAAATCCACATGGGAAAGGGCCTTTACCCCGGGGAACTCTATGGAAATATCCTGCATGTTAAGGGTGGATTTTTTCAGCTCTGACAAAATTATACCTCAAAAACTGAGCGGTAATCAGAAGAATTTTAACCACGGACCACACAGACCACACGGACAAAACTGTACCAGAATGTTCGTGCCATTAGTGTGGTTCGTGGTAAATCTCTTCTCTCCTTACTTCGCGGCAACAGCGGCTTTGATTTCCTTGAACCAGCCATAGCTGTCAAACACGCCCGTCTCCTGGCCCCAGCCGTTTACCACCGAAGCAATGTTTACCATGGTGATGGAACTGTTCAGGTCCGTGGTCTTTACGCCCTGGGCGTCGAGGTTGTAGGTATCGGGGGTTGTTTCGCCCACGAATTTAGCGGCCAGCAAACGCATATCGGCGATGCCGATAAGTTTCGGATCAACCGCGGCGGTGGAAACCCATACATCGGGATGGGAGAGCATCAGGTTGATGTCGTCATTGGAAATATCGATTGACATAATTTTGATGTCCTTCCGGCCGGCGTCATCAAGCGCCTGGAGGCAGCCCTTGGCAAGCTCGTCATAGGAACCCCAAATGGCGTCCACCGTACCGGCGGGGTATCTGGGCAGCAACGCGGCCAAGGCGTCCTGGGTACCGCCCCGGGCATTGGCGGAATCAACCGGACCCACCAGGGCAACTTCCGTAATCTTGCCTTCCTTCACATACCGGTCATAGATTGCCTGACGGCGATCCAGGGGCGGCACACCGGGGCCCATCCAGGCGCGGATAACCTTGATCGGCTGCTTGTCGGCGGGGAAATTGGCCACGATTGAAGCCAGGGACAGTTCCGCAAGTTTGGCGTCCTCCTGGGCGGTGCTGGTAACGCCGGTAAGGATGGTACCGTTGGGGTCCCCGTTCAGATAGGGAACGGAGTCGAAGGTAACGACCTTCATACCCTTATCAACCGCCGGTTTCAGCGCATTGTAGGTATAACCCGCCTCGCCATGGGAGAGGATGATACCGTCGTAATCCTTCTGGATAACCTGTTCAAGGGTATTCTGGCATTTGGCGTTATCACCATCGGTAACAAAGGTGTCAACGATAAAGCCAAGGGCCCGGCCTTCGGTCACGCAGCCCTCCAGAAACTGCTGGGTATGGTCACCGGCGGCTAAATTCCGGACAACCGCAACCTTAATGGCGCCGTCTTTTATCTGATTCGGCATATGCTTCTTAAGCAGCTCAACCGCAGCGGCATTGCCCGCCTGCGCCTTTTTGCTGCATCCCGTAAATGCCGCCGCGCAGACCAGCGCCGCAGCCAAAACTAAACACGCTACTTTCTTCATCATTCTCTCCCTATAGTTAGTATTTGTTATTTACTATAGCATTAATTTGCCAATTGTCAAGTTCCTTTTATCATGGTAAAATGGAGCCATCATTCAATAGAAGGAGCATATAATGAAGACAATAAAGGACAAACAGATCCTGATTGCCGCCGACTTTGCGGGGTTCCCGCTGAAGGAAGCGGTGGTGGGGCACTTAAAAAAGAAGGGCTGGACCATAACCGACATCGGCGTGCGGTCTGCGGACGAGAAAAATCCGGAGATGTTCCACCGTATTGGCCTCAAAGTGGGCGCAAAAATTGCGGAAGGGGAATTTGAACGGGCGATTATCTTCTGCGGTACCGGCATGGGCATCCATATCGGCGCAAGCAAATGCCCGCGGGTACACGCCGGTGTAGTAGAAAGCGTACCCGCCGCGCTCCGGGCGATAACCGGGAACCGGGTCAACGTCCTGAGTATGGGCGCTTTTTATGTGGCCCCCCAAATGGGAATGGATATTGCCGATGCGTATCTGGAACACAATCTCGGCGACGGCTGGGAGGACTGGGAAGGTTTCTACGATTTCCATAAACTCGCCATTGATGAACTGGATGCCTTCAACTATGAAGAGTTCAAGAAGAACGGCTTTGAGGTGAAGAAACTCGGCGAAGTGAAAATGGGAAATCCGAAATTCGGGGTCCTCTCCTGATCGACCTGCGGAGCGATACCGTAACAAAGCCCACCGATGCCATGCGTAAAGCCATGGCAAACGCCGAGGTGGGGGATGATGTCTACGGGGATGATCCCACCGTCAACGCGCTGGAAAAGCTGGGGGCGGAGCTAAGCGGCAAGGAAGCGGCGGTTTTTGTACCCTCCGGTACCTTCGGCAACCAACTGGCCCTCTTTACCTGGTGTAAACGGGGCACCGAGGTGATCCTGGGGGAAGAGTGTCACATCATCCAGCATGAGGCCGGGGCGGCTTCGGTGATTGCCGGGGTGCAGACCCGGACGATACCTGCGCCGGACGGGGTTTTGCGGCCCGATGCGCTCCGGCAGCGGCTGCGGAAGGCGGACCTCCACTTCCCGGCCACCTCCCTTATTTGTCTGGAAAATGCCCACTCCCT
>BNUW01000233.1 GCA_025997655.1 Spirochaetia bacterium | reverse complement strand
ATAGAAGATAATACACTTTACTTTAATTGCTCTCTTAAAAAACAGAATTGGCTTGACGTTTCACCCATATTGGGTCCAATCGTAGAAAAGGCTGATAACGATTCATACCTTTTAGATCCATACCATATCCTCCTGTTGTTGAAAGGGACTTTGCTACAAGGCAACCTTTGCCTTTGGTAAATTCAATACAATTTGAACAATGCAGACATTTTTCTTCACGTATATGTATTTGTTTTTCATTGTCAATAACAAAGGCATCAACCGGACATTGCACCATACAGGCTTTACAGCCAATACAGTAGGCAACTTTATTGGCTATCCCCCGAAGATGACTTATCACAAATCTATCCATAAGAGAATAAGGAAAATATGATATAGACATATCATTATCTTCAATTTTAAACGAGAATTCTTGTTTATTAATAATTTGTGTATAAGAGTTATCAGCCTTTTCTACGATTGGACCCAATATGGGTGAAACGTCAAGCCAATTCTGTTTTTTAAGAGAGAAATTAAAGTAAAGTGTATTATCTTCTATTCTTTCAGAAAATCGATTGCCACCATTGGGAAGATAGCGTCCCCCCATTCGAGCCTTCCATCCACCTTCCTCAACAAAGTCTTTCCTTTCCCTTTGAGGTTTAGAATTACTGCTATATTCCTCTACTTTATTAAATAGTTCTTTTATTTCACTAGTATATATATTATTAGCTAAACTATCCCACCAGTTTGACGATAAGGGGCATACCTTACATCCCATTCTAAAAAAGCCTTTCCTATATCCTCTATTGAATAAAATATTATTATATAATAGATATATAAATAACTCACTTGATCCCCATTCTAATATGGGGCTACAATTAACTTGATTGATATTTTTTGCTCCAACACTAATGTCACTGTATTGAGCCCGGCTTGCGCTTTCTTCCGCACGGATACCATCAAAGACTACCGTTTGAACATCATAGTCGCCCGTAATTTCCCGCATCTTGAGAATCGTAGGAACAGATTTATGTACAGAACAACACCATCGAAGACGTCTTCCGGGGATACCAAATTCATCCCAACTTTCATTTGGTGCCATGTGACTTTGGGCTTCAAAAAAACGAAGGGTACTCCAATGTTTCTTTGCTTTTTCTATTGCTTCCAATGTACAGGATAATTCCATGCCGGTGTTACTGAAAATGACATAAAATTCATCCGGGGAAAGAGCTTTATTGACCAAATCCAACAACACCAAAGAGTCTTTTCCACCGCTAAACGCAACGACAAAAGAATACCCCTTGGCTTTAAAATATTTATGTTTTTCTCGAATATAGGCGATCGCTTTTTGTTCGAGACCCTTCATCAAGGCTTCATTTGCCTTCCATAAATTTTTTATATTTACCGGTTTAAGAGTAACCTTATTTTTGCTGATTTCAATTTTTGGCTTTGAATAAAATCCGCCCCCCTTTGCAACTGCAATACATTCTCCATTCTGTATATACCGCCTAATTCCTTCCGCCCAAAGCAGGGGGGCTTCTGTTTTCGATAGTGTCTATAGTGATCATAAATATTCACAGTCCCTTGTTGTCTTGTGGCAACGGTCTACAGGCCTTACTCTGCAAGATATTTCTGAAAAAAGGGGAGTCACAAGAGAACGTATTAGGCAGATTGAGCTAAAGAGTCTTGAAAAATTAACTGCTCTTTTAAAAGAAATACCACTCAATATTATGGCTTTTTTGTTTTCTGAAACGGCTGATAGAAAAGAAATTTTATCCTCTGATGAAACAAAAGATTGTTTATCTGATTTTGAATATGCGGATCAACTTTTGTATATATTGAAAAATGAAAATCTGTCTCAAGGGTATGCTTATAATCGTACTATTGATGCCTTTTATCGTGAAGACTTAATAATTGATTTTGAAAAATACCAGGCGGAGAAACCGGAAAAAGAATTTATACTTAATGAAAAATATTTACACGTACAATCTCAATTACAAGAATATTTATTAAGCAAGGGGTTAACGCCAACAAACATAGATGATATATATACTTATGTTGAAATAAATGTTTCAAGTGGAATATTGCGAAAAATCATTCAAAAAACAAATAATATTATTGAATATGATAAAGGATTTTATATACATCGGGATACTATTACTGATTTAGATGAATCGGCTGAGGTACTTTATAAAACATTATTATTTCAATTTAATGAATTCAACGGATATACCAACAGCCATTTATTGTTTGATGCTGCCCGTATTGATTTATCGCTATTTATGAATGACAATAATTTTAAGGATGAATATTCTGTTTACTCCATTGCTAGGCATCTATTCTCTAAAGAACATTATATGGATTGCAATTTCTTATTTACTGAGGATCTTCATATTTATAGAGAAAAACCGAATTATCCAATGAATAACACTGGCGTACTTGTTAATTTGGCTATGCAAAAAGGAGGCATAATAACGCGACAAGAATGTGAGTCATATCTTGAAAATTTAAAATTTTCACCAAATGTACTTATACACGCAATACATGATACAGACGATTCGACTTTCTATTTTTATAATGAGAATACTTA
>BNUW01000232.1 GCA_025997655.1 Spirochaetia bacterium | reverse complement strand
ACCATGCCCTGGATAAAAAGCCCATCCTTGCGGCGGCGGACACCTTCCGGGCTGCGGCGGTGGATCAACTGAAGATACACGGGGAACGCCTGGGCATTAGGGTTGTGGCCCACAAGCAGGGGGGAGACCCCGCGGCGGTGGTGTACGACGCACTGGACGCAGCCCTTGCCGGGGGCGGGGATATGGTTATCGCCGATACCGCCGGGCGGATGCACACAAAAGCTGCGCTGGTAGAAGAACTGAAGAAGATTGACCGGGTGGTAGCGTCCAAGGCCACGGAGTATATCAAGTGGCTGGTCCTGGATTCCACCACCGGGAGGAACGCCCTGGCCCAGGCGGAAACCTTCCAGGCGGCGGTGGCCCTGGACGGGGTAATACTCACCAAGTTTGATTCCAGCGCCAAGGGAGGGGTGGTTTTTTCCCTGGCGGCGGAACTCAGTCTTCCGGTGATTTTTATCTGCAATGGGGAGCAGTACGGGGATATTAAACCCTTTGATCCAAAGGAATACACGAAGGAATTTATCGGCCTTGAATAAGCACGGGGTAAGAACATCAGTATTCTGCTTTGTCCTGGGACTCATGGGGACAATTGGGTATACTGAGGACTGGTATATTTCCAATGCCGGCGGGATGGCCCTGGAACCGGCCTTTTCACGGCTTGCCCTCAGGGGCAAGTACGCCCTTTCGGTGGGGAGCGCTTCCGTTAAGGATCTGCCCGAGCGGCTGCAGAAATACTACGACCCATCGTATCGCATAGAACTCCGGTGTCTCTATGAAGACGCTTTGATTTCCCGGCGTCAGTGGTCGTTCAGGGATGGGACGGACCTTGCAAGGCTTGTGGCGGTTTTTGAGGATGATAGTTCGGGGTTCATAGAACTGTACAACGCCGATAAGCTTATTGCCGAATCCCATCAGATAGCCGCCGATGGTTCCGATTATAGCACCCGCTATGAGTATAACCGCGGTTTTCTTATCCGGGCGGAAACCCGGCTGGAAGAGGAGCCGGTTTGGACCGATTACTATCGCTACACCCGTTCGTATTCCCTGCGGTCGGTGGAGCGGCGTTATCTCAACGCGCCTCTGGAAAATCAGGAGGCGGCGTTTTTCCGCTCTCCCCCGCTCATCATTGGCCTTGGGGCGGCAAATGAATTTGTCAAACCCGGTTCCGTGTTTAGTTCCGGGTTTTTTGAGGATGTGATAATCAATTCCGGTGACCGGATACTCTACAACACCGACGACCGGGGCCGCATTTTGAGTGAAGTCCGGCGTGATGAAGATGACAATGTGCTGGGGGAAATGATAAACACCTGGTCCGGTGACCGGCTCGCATCGGTGCTCTGGAAATCCGATGAGGGGGAACGGCTTATTGAATATGAATACAACGGCGAGGGGGATCGTATTTTTGAACGCAATTTTCGTGACGGCGTATTGGAACGGACGGTGCGTCAGGCCGGGGAACGGGAAGTGGAGGAACTCTATATGAACGGCGTGGTGATGCTCCGGACCATTTGGGAGGAGGGCCGCAAGGTTTCTGAGGAACGGGTCCGTTCGAACGGAAACCGCAAAGGCGGGGATCGGTAATGAAACGGGCAATGTCCTCCCGGGGATGGATTGGGTTTGTGGCGATCCGGTATTTTCGGGGACGCAAAAATAGTAAATCTCCGGCGCCGGTTCTGGCCATACTGGGGATAGCCACCGGTGTCTTGGCGCTGACGGTGATCCTCGCGGTGATGAACGGGTTCCAACTGGGGTTTATCGAAAGCATCATTGAAATATCCTCGTATCATTTGCGGATAGAATCATTCCCCGACGGAGCGCGGGGAGAACTGCTGCGGGAAGAACTGGAAACCCTGCCGGGGATAGCGTCGGCGGTTCCTTTCCGGGAAATTCAGGGGATCCTCCGGGGACGGGAGCGGGGCCAACAGGGGGCGGCGATCCGCGGCCTGCCGCCGGATGCCCTGGAACGGGACCCGGGTATGGCGGGGAGACTCAGTTTTGAAAAGGGCTCCTTTAGCCTTGAGTCGGCATCTTCCATACTCCTGGGCGCGGAATTGGCCCGGCGTCTTGGCGCCGGTGTCGGGGATTGGATTAGCGTGGTGTCCGTTGATGATATCGGGGCGGATAATTCCCGGTTCCAGGTGACGGGCATTTTTCGTTCCGGGTATTACGAATACGATCTGGGCTGGGCCTTTATCAACCTTGACCGCGCAGGTGAACTAAACGGCGGAACAACCGGGGAGGATCTTTTCCTGGGGGTCAAACTGAAAAGCCGCTGGCAGGATCGGGCCGGAATAGATCAGGTGCGTCGAACTACAGACCTCTGGTCTGAAGATTCACTCCGGGTGTTTTCCTGGCGGGACTATAACCGTGCCTTCTTCGGCGCGTTGCGCACAGAAAAACTGTTTATGTTTATCCTGGTGGGGCTTATTTTTATTGTGGTGGGGCTTAATATCTTCCAGGCCCAGCGAAGATCCGTTCTTGAACGCCGTGAGGAGATCGGCCTTCTCCGGGCGATGGGGGCCACCGACATGGCGGTGCGGCTGGTCTTTGTCTGGGATGGATTTATCATCGGCATG
>BNUW01000231.1 GCA_025997655.1 Spirochaetia bacterium | reverse complement strand
TTTTCAAGTGAATCCCCGAGTCGGCTTAACTTTTCCAGCCGAAACTCTTCGTCAAAAAATCCTTTCCCTTTCATGCCTTAACTATAGCATTTCCTCGATCTTTGGGGAAGGTTTTTAGAGGTGCCCTTATGATACTATTATAACCTATAAAATTTTTTTGGCAATGGGCATGGAATAGTAGGTGTAGTCCAACTCCACCGTGCCGAAACGCTCCGCGGGGTATACCGGCCCCAGCCAATCGGTACAATAAAAGCCGCAGGTTCCCGTTAAAATCTTTGCCATATTCCAGTTATACATATACAAATATGTAGTATGCAAGGGGTAAATCTGGTACTCAACCATCGCAACTGATAAATTACGCCGTAGGACGGCCGGATAGCGCCGGCAGAAATCCCCGTAAAAACAGTCCATAAAAACGGCGCCCGAAGCCTTGACAATGGCAAAAAGGCGAAGTATTGTAGATAAACGACGCCGTTGGCGTCTCATATATAGCGTTGGCGTAAGAGGGTACGATCGGTGTCGGCACCTTTGCGCTCACTGACAAATTTATAGAATATGTTATTTTTGTCTAAAACAGGAGCAAAAAAATGCAAAGAAAATTAGAAAAAAATAAAAAAATACCAACAAGTTTGAAAAGACTCTTGGCGGCGTTGTTGCTTATGCCCAGCCTTGCTGGTGCGTTTGCAAAAGAAATTACGGCAATGATTGAAGATAAAGAGGACATGCATAAAAACACACTTTGGTATTTGGATAACAATGTAATTATACGGTTGGGTACTTTCGACATAGAGAGGCATTTGAATAGGAAAGTAAAAAATGGGTGGAAGGTGGTTTATGAAAGCGATGCTCAGGGGGATGATGGTAGCTTCCCGTTGTTTGATAGGGCGTTTATAGCCGCAATAAATCCTGAGGGGGAAAAATTTAGCGTATTCGATATGTTTCCAGACTTATCCGAGAGTGATATGAAATTCTTTTTTCCTTATGCCGTTCGTAATCGGGCAAGGGAAGAGATGTTTAAGAACCGCTAACCGCGAATGGTAGCGCAGCGGTGCTTGGCACCCGGTGTACACGGAGAAGAAAAGACTTTTCTTAGGGAAAGCGTGGTGAGTTTGACGTATCGCCATAACGGGTGTATAATAGCAACAGGAGGTCATCATGAACAACATAGACTCTATCCGTAATGAACTTGATATGCTTACCAAGATTATTGTTGATACCGTCCCGGTTGACCAAATATATCTTTTTGGTTCCTATGCCAATGGAACGCCCCGTAAGGATTCTGACTTGGATTTGTATGTGGTATTATCAGACGAAGCGCCAATGCGGGATCTTGAGGCTATGGATGCGATAGGACTTGCAATTTATAAGCAACAAAACCGTGCAATAGATTTATTGGTGCATAAAAAAGATAAATTTCTAGACCGTTCTACTGGAAAGACTACCATCGAAAGGGTTGTATTGACCGAAGGAATGAAAATTTATGGATAAAGCTACAGAGTTAGAGCAGTGGTTTTGTAATACCTTGCGACAATGAGCTATCCCCGCCCGGAAGGAATTATCTGTTTCCACTGCCAGCAATCCGCTGAAAAGTATCTCAAAGGTTTTCTTTTTCAGAAGAATGTAGATTTTCCCAAAATACACGACCTAAGAATCCTTTTAAAATTATGCGAAGCCGTTGATGCTCAGTTTTCAACAATTCTACCAAAATGTAATACCTTGAACCGCTATTCTGTTATTCCCCGTTATCCTGATGAACTGGAAATCACTTCGGCAGATACTGACAATGCAATAAAGTATGCAAAAGAAATCAGGGATTTTGTGAAGGGAAAAAGGTCTGCTGATGCAGAAATCAAAACGGCAGAAGGAGACACAAATGATACACTATGACCTGCCAAAGCCGGAAGTGAGCCGCAATTTTACCACCGATGATATACATAAGATTCGGGAGTGGCACTATGCACAACTAAAAGATACGAGTATTACCGAGCGGCTCAATTTCTATAACGCCTCATCGGTAAAAATACAGCGCGAGCTTGCTATTCGCCGCAAAAACGCCGGGGCTTTAGGTTGATAAAGGCGCCCTCAAAAGCGCCTGGCGCCCGGTGTACGGATGGGTCATCCATAGGTACGGATCAGACTCACCAATATATATCTGCGGCCCAATGCCCATAGTAGGCGCCGCGTAGACCTGTAGGTGAAGGAATTAAGGGGAAGGCTCGCTTCCGCAGGCCCAATGGTCCTTAGGCGCTAAGTGCATGGTCATGGGTCAGCTCTAACAACAATTCGTTATTATTATTTTCTTTAAGACAGTCCTGCCGCTACCCCCCGCCTTTCCGGTTGTTTTTGAACAAAGGGCTATCCCATAGAGCATTTTGCGGTCATTTTCGTCCAATTGCTTGACGATCCGGACCAAAGCCGGGTTAAAGTAGCGCGTGTTCAACAACTTTGTTTAGGGCACCTCTAAAAACCTTCCCCAAAGATCGAGGAAATGCTATAGTTAAGGCATGAAAGGGAAAGGATTTTTTGACGAAGAGTTTCGGCTGGAAAAGTTAAGCCGACTCGGGGATTCACTTGAAA
>BNUW01000230.1 GCA_025997655.1 Spirochaetia bacterium | reverse complement strand
GATTGTTCGGGGTGGCGGGGTGAATAAAGGATGGGCCTGACAATAGCACCATTACTCATCAATCAAATATAAAAGCCCCAATCAACCCTCCGAGGATGAACCCTACTATTCCACCTACAAGACCACCCGGCGGGGACGGCATCAGAACCGGAATCCCCACGGGATATCGCCCGGGGCAGGCAGGGCCTGTACCTCCCGGTGAATCATTCCATGGAAAGCCGGTCACTGGCGCCGTATCTCAAGGTGATTGAAGCAAGCGGCCTCGATATGGTGGTGATCGATATGAAGGATGATTACGGCCGCTTACGGTTCACGCCGCAGGATACGGCAATCAGCGAAAAGGGGCGGGTCTTCCGGCCGGTGGATATCGACGGGCTGCTGAAAAACCTGAAGGACCGGGGTATCTATACGGTTGCCCGGATTGTGGTGTTTAAGGACCCGGAACTGGCCAAAAAGGAAGGGGGCAAGTACGCCCTATGGGACAGCCGGAGGGGAAAGCCCTGGGCGGGCTATTACGATACGCGGCAGGCAAAGGGGACCGGGATGGACAAGGATACCGTCAACGAAACAGAAATACTGCGGCGGATGATCGGCATACGAGATCCTCAGAACCTACTACGATGAACGCTGGGTGGACCCTTATTCAGAAGTAGTGTGGGAATACACCGCCGCCATTGCGGAAGAACTCCACCGACGGGGCTTTGACGAAATCCAGTTTGACTATATCCGCTTCCCCACCGACGGGGTCAACCTCGGTGACGCACAGTATCGCTGGCGGGAGAACGGCATGGACATGGAAAGCGCCATCCTTTCATTCATGCGGCACATCCGTTCACGGGTGGACGCCCCCATAAGCATCGACATCTACGGCGCCAACGGCTGGTACCGTACCGGCGCGCGAACCGGCCAGGAAGTGGAACTGCTGGCCCCCTACGTGGATGTGATCTGCCCCATGTACTACCCAAGCCACTTTGAACAGGACTTCCTCGCCCAAAACCCTGCGGAACTCCGCCCCTATCGTATCTACTACCAGGGCACCCAGCGCACCGAGCGTATCGGCCGCGGCCAAATCATCGTCCGGCCCTATGTGCAGGCATTTTTCCTGAACGTCTCCTACGACCGGAAATATTACAACCCCGACTATGTCCGCCGGCAGATTGAAGGGGTCAGGGATGCCGGGGGAAACGGGTTCATCTACTGGAACAATTCAGGGCGCTACGACGACATACCATTACAAACGGCCCTGAATTAAAATCACTATTATCATACCTTGAGTAAAATCTTCTGCACCGCTAATTGCCCCTACCCCCTGCCTTTCCGGTTGTTTTTGAACAATTGGGCTATCCCATAGAGCATTTTGCGGTCATTTTCGTTCAGTTGCTTGACGGTCTGGATCAAATCGTCAATTTCAGGGCTCATAGGTGGTTTTTCCTGCCCGGTTACAAGATATTCCACCGAAACACCCAGAACTTGGGCAATCTTAACGGCATTTTCAGCAGTGGGCATGTTTCGGCGGACATTCAAATAATTATCAATGGTATGCCGGCTTAGACCTGATAAGGCGGAAAGCTCCTTGACCAACATATCCCGGTAGGCAAGCTCGGACTTCAAATTCTCCCCGAATCCCATGATTTGATAATAGGCTAAATAGCATAATTACCCCTTAACTTTATTCATAGATGCTGTATTAATTATTCAAATAAACATGATTCATAGGTTGATAATGCGATTTCGCATAAGGAGGAATACCATGAAGAAACTGATAACCCTTACCCTGCTTTTATCCGCCGCCTTTACCCTCTATGCCGGTGGCGGCAAGGAGGGACCGAAGACCCCGGCGCCTACCCCTGCAACAAGCGAAACCCAGAGGGCGGCACCAAGCTCCGCCGCGGCTCCGGTCCAAACTGCGGCTCCCGCCACTGCCCCGGCTCCTCAAAACCCCTACTTTAACGGCGATGGCGGCAAGGGGAAACGGCTTGCCATACTGGTCCCGGAAGGGAAAAACCTCAGTGCCGTCGAGGCGTACCTGACTTCCCTGGTTCAGGGTGTTTTTGTGACGGACTTGAGCAAATATTCCGCCATGTCGGTATTGGATAGGCAAAATCTGGAAAAGGTGTTGAAGGAAACCGAAAGCGGTATCTATACCAATGCGGAACAGTATCTTCAATTAGGGAAAATCGCCAATGTAGGCTATGCCTTAACCGGGGTGCTCACCAAAACCGCTTCGGGCTTTGCCTTGCAGGTACAGATTGCCGACACCGCCAAGGACGGCGAAACCGTAGCCTCTTACAGCGGCTCCTGTACCGCCGCAGAGCTGGACAATTTTACCGGCATAAAAAAAGCCTCCCTGGATTTGCTTGCCCAAATGGAGGTTCAGCTTACGGCCAAGGGCAGGGAAGAACTTTTGGGCGCCGTCGGGGAGCAGTCCGGTAAAGCCGAAGCCGCCCTTGCCAAGGGGATTACCGCCGCGAAAAGCGGGACCGAGGTGCAGACCCTGGCTTATTACTATCAGGCCGCCGCCATCGATCCCTCCCTGGCCGAAGCGGTGAGCCGGGTATCGGTGATGTCCGCTAATATCTCAAGCGG
>BNUW01000229.1 GCA_025997655.1 Spirochaetia bacterium | reverse complement strand
GGCAGCCAGAACCCGTGGGGATTCTTGCCGAAGAAAGCCCGGTGGGAAGCCATGGCGGTTTCAAACTGGGCCTGGCAGGCCTCGGGATAGCCCGCATAGAGGGGCAGAAAGGCATGGGTGGCGGCGGATTATCGCGGAACTGCTTTAAAGAAGAATATAATGAAGATAAAGAGAAGAATTTTCACCGCAAAGGCGCCATCAGACCTTTGGTCTGCGGCGACGAAGGAAAGAAAGAACAAGAGAATCTGGTTAAAAAATACTGAACTGTGCCTACGAGGGACTATCCTCTTCTTCCCCTTAGTCGCCTTCGGCTTTGCGGTTCTCAATCTTAATTAGTCTACGTAAGGTACCTTTATGCCGATGCCGCTTTTTTCCATCTCAAACCTGACAAAAACCTTTTCCACGGGGGACGAAACCACAATCCCGGCCCTCTCCGGGATAAACCTTGCAATCCACTCAGGTGAATGTCTCCTTATCTCCGGGGCCAACGGTTCGGGGAAAACCGTGCTGATGCTGATCCTGGCGGGCTTGATGGACGCCGATGGGGGGGAGGTGCTCTTTCGCGGGCAGCCTCTCAACACCGTTTTGCCGGAACTGCGACGGCATCTTGGCCTGGTCTTTCAGGATGCGGACGCCCAGATAGTGGGGGAAACCGTGGCGGAGGATATCGCCTTTGGGCCAAAGAACCTGGGATTCGCCAAGGCGGCGGTTGCGGAGCGGGTACAGGAAGCCTTGACCGCCCTGGGCTTGGCGGATAAGCGGGACCGGCCTCCCCGGAACCTTTCGGGGGGTGAAAAGCGGCGGCTTGCGGTGGCGGGCATCCTGGCCATGGGCTGCGAGACCATCATCATGGACGAGCCCTTTGCCAACCTCGACTGGCCGGGGGTTGTCCAGGTGCTGGAAATCGTCCGGCAGCTTAAACAGGAGGGCAAAACCGTGATCCTCCTGACCCATGAACTGGAAAAGGTCCTGGCCTTTGCGGACCGGCTGGTCATCCTTGACCGGGGGATTGTCCGGGAGGACGGAAAACCGGCGGAAGTGCTGGACCGGTTAAAGGACGAGTACGGGGTGCGTGACCCACGGAAAAGCTACGGGACCGTGGAGGACTGCACATGGCTGTAAAGGCCCGGCGCAAACCGATTCGCCGCCCCGTTCCCTACGCGTACCGCCCCGGCAAAAGCGTCCTCCATCGGCTTCCCGGAGGCGTCAAACTTCTGGCCCTGTTTCTCATATCCACCCTGGCCTTTATTTTCGGCCCCCCCGCCCTGGCTGCGGGAACCCTTCTGGTGATAGCGGGCTCCCTGGCTGCGAGAATAGACCCCCGGCAACTGCTCCGGGGCTCGAAGCCCCTGCTGGTGATGGTACTTATGGTGGGGATTTGTCGGTCCATTGGCCTGGAGACAACGGAGCGTGGGTCCCTTGTTTTTCTCAACCGCGAAGGATTGGCGGCGAGCCTCAGCTTCGGCTGGAGCATCATCCTGGCATTTGGCGCAGCGTCCCTCTTTTTCTCGGTAACCACCATGACGGAAATCAAGGACTCCCTGGACCGGCTGCGGCTCAAACGACTCAGCCTGGGAATTTCTCTGATGCTGGGCTTCCTCCCCCGGTTTTTCGCGGTATGGGAAGGGGCGGAACTCGCCTACCGGGCACGGTGCGGGAAAAAGGGGCTTGCCCAATTACGCGCCCTCCTCCCCCTGGTGATGGAGCGGATGCTGGTAAGCGCCGGGGAAACGGCGGCGGCGCTGGAAGGGCGGGGGTGTTTATTGTAATGAGCCGCGTAGGGCTCGTACTTGCCAACATTGATAAGGTATTTTTGTTAGTTTATTCTAACATTCACGGTAAATAAAAAGCGCCGTTTCCGGCTACCGGGTGGTGGCAAGCCATATAGAGATAAACGTGGACACTATCGACAGCACCGTGGTCACCACCGGCCCTACCTGCCCAAAGTAATACAAAAACGCATTCGTCTTTGCCGTTATCGTCGTTTCAGGCATTATCGCATCGCTCTTCTTCATCTCCTTCCCACTGATGTCTTTTATCGTCACCGCCTCCCGGGTGTTCCGTTCCATCACAAAACCTCCCGCAAGCGCCACATAGTAATCCCATTCACGATCCGGGATGTACGGGTACCGCCCGGGAATTGCCACCGCCCCTGCCACGTTTACAAAATACTGCCGGAACGGGATGATTAGCGTATCGTTCCGTTCCACAAAATACTGGCTCCGATAATTCGAATCATACAGCATCGGGTTGAGGTTCAGGGGTATCCGTTCCGCTCCCCGGAGCAGATACGCGTTTTGGGTATCTGATATTGCCGTAAACCAAGTGCGGTTCCGCTGTACCAATGACGCGTAGTTTTCCCCCTGGTTGAACCGGACGGTAAGCCGGTTTGCCGCGTTGCTTTCGGCGGTTTCAAGGGCTTCCTCTCCCCGTACCGCGCCCTCTACAAACATCACCGGTATCAAGTCAATAATTGATGGGATGCTTATCGTATCAAGGTGCTGCAGGGGATAGTTGTTGCTGATATCCTGCTCGGAAAGATATATCTTATCCCCTGAATCGGTTTCTGCTGCAACATACCGGATCAACT
>BNUW01000228.1 GCA_025997655.1 Spirochaetia bacterium | reverse complement strand
GCCTGACCTGGGGGACCTGCTGAGTCACAAAGTGCTGGGGGTGTCAATCATCGCCGGCATGGGGAACCTTGGGGGTGGGCTACTGATTGCCCTGCTCCTGGGTATAGCGGAGGCGATCGTCCAGGGTTTTTTTTCCGGGTCCTGGTCCAACGCCGTGGTTTTCGGTATCATGCTGGCGGTGGTTCTGGTTAAGCCCCGGGGCATCTTCGGCGCTAAATTGTAGGGAGTAATTGTGTCGGGTCCCTTGTTTTACTATCTGTGCTTTACCGCAATCTTTCTCCTGGCAAGCTGGGCCCTCTACCTGCCCTACCGCATGGGACAGCTTCATTTTTTAGCGGTAGCAAACATGGTGATTGCCGCCTACTTCGCCGCCATCCTGTCCGGAGCTGCGGTGTCCGGCGCCTCCGCCGCCTTCGGTCTGCACTGGCCCTTTGCCGCAGTATTGCTCGCCGCCACCCTGCTCAGCGCCCTCATCGGTTTCCTGGTTTCTCTGGCCATCGGGGACGCACCCTGTTTCGCCGTGGTCATTGTCGGCTTCACCTTCATGTATCTTTTCAAGACCGTCGCGGAAAACACCGGCGCCCTGGGCAGGACCATGGGGATGTTCAACGTGCCCCGGGTCATCAACTCCACCCCGGGCAACCGGATTCTGCTGGTGATAATCATCTATGCGATAGTGATACTAACGGGTTTTCTCCTCCGCCGCTTTGACAAATCATCCCTGGGCCGCGCAGCATCGGTGATCTTCCTGGACCGGGACCTGGCGCGTTCCCTGGGAATTGACGTGAAGAAAACAGGAATACTGCTCCAGACCCTGTCCGGCGCACTGGGGGGGCTTGCGGGGGTGCTCTACCTCTACGTGACCCGTTCCATTTCCCCCGGCTTCATCACTTTCCGTAACCTGGGGCTCTTCATGACCATCCTTTTTGTGGGGGGCTACACCACCCACTGGGGGGCGCTGCTGGCCGCGCCCGTCCTCTGGGGGCTTCCCCTGATCCTGCCCGAGAGCCTCCAGCCCTGGAAGAATGTTTTCTATGCGTGTATGCTTATCGGTATTATACTGGTTAAACCCGAGGGGATCGTAACCCGGCAGCTTGTACGGCGGATATCCCGGAGGGTAAAGAATTTGTGCCGAAAAACGGCTTGGAGTAAGGAATGAATAAAAGGTTTGTTGTTTTTTGCGTTGTGCTGTTCATCAGTGTCTTTACGGTTCTTTCATGCGGGAAGGCGGAGCGGAAATCTGCGGTTACCGTTGATGAATGGCAACTCCCCTTTCTCAATGTGCTTACCGGACCCATTGCCAGCATCGGCGGTTACCTCCAATGGGGCGCCGAGCGGGCCGCCGCGGAAATCAACGCCGCCGGGGGCATTGCGGGGAAGCCGGTACGGATAGTGGGGATTGACACGGGCATGGAGCCCGCCAACGGCATCACCGAAATGTCCAAGCTCCTTGATACCGCACTTTTAGTGATGGGCCCCGTCCCGGAACCGGTGATCCTCGCCGCAGTCCCCCTTGCCGCCGAAGAGGGCATCTACTCCTTTACGGCTACCACCTCCTACGAATACGTCGCGGACTTCTACCCCTGGGCGATTAGCTGGTTCCCCCCCACCGAAGAGCCCCTCCCCCCCATCATTACAGGCTGGCTCAAACATACCGGGGGCAAGCGGGTGGTACAGTTTGTGGAGAACTACAGCGTATGGTCGGAGATGGCCAAAGCCCACGATCAGGGAATCCGCGATGCCGGGGCCGCCGTGCTTAACCAGGTTGATGTGCCCGGCGATGCGGTCAGCTTCGGCCCCCTTGTGGTCAGCGCCCTTGCGCAGAATCCCGATTCGATCATCTTTGCCTGTAACGCCCAGAAGATACCCGGCATCATTGCTGAACTAAAAACCCGGGGCTGGAACAACATGGGATCCCTCCTGGTGTTTTCCTCCGGGGACGATGCCTCCCTGTACACCATTGGGGGCGGCGTTCAAGGAGAACGGAGTACCATTAACGGAATCATGATCTACAATTACGCCGATCCCGGTCTGAGCAATCCCCGGTGGAACGCTTTCAGGGACGCCTTTAAGCAGGAATATAACGGCATTGAACCATTCAGCCTTTCTACCAACTACTACGATGCGGTATATATGATCAAGCGGGCCATTGAGGCCGCCGGTGTTACGGGTGACCCGAAAAAACTGGCGGCGGAACGGATCCGTATACGGGATTACTGCAACGAGATACAGGACTTTGAGGGTATACAGTTTACCTGGAGCAATTCCCATGCCTATCCCCGGGACAAACCGGTCTACCTTTTTGAGATACGGGACGGCGCCAAGGTTAAGGTGTTGGAGATTGTGCCGGACAGCAATTCAAAGTATCACCCGTCAGGTTCATCACCCCAAACAAAAACAATAAAAGCAGACCAGTCTTCATGTAAAAACCGGCTGAAGGTATACTTGAGAGCGGTATAGAAATTGTCCCGATGGCCAGAGCGGTCACGGGCAACGCGGTACTGCTCGTCCCCAAGGTACAAAATCGTGTGAAACAGGAACGCCAGCAGGTTCAGCAGGCAAAAGTTCTCACTGGCATGGTTTTCCCCGTGCCCGAAATT
>BNUW01000227.1 GCA_025997655.1 Spirochaetia bacterium | reverse complement strand
CCTTCGGGTCCGCCCGTCCCCCGGTGGCCGCCAGGACCTTACCTACCAGATACGCCGTGAGGGTACTCACCCGCTTGGCGTTATCCTGGGCGGCGGCGTCACGCGCTTCTGCGAGGGATGCGGCTTCGGCGGCTTGTACGCCCTTGATTACCTCCGCAATCTTTGCCGGGTCGGTGATCTGCTCCCAGCTCCGTTCCTTAACGATAGTCTCCGGGTCCTTGTCCTCGGCAAGGACCGCTTCCATGGTCTGCTTGCCGTTTTTGCCGGAAACCGCGCCCGTGGCGATGAGGGCCAGCAGTGATGCTAATCGCTTCGGCGTCAGCTTGAAAACGCTGAGTTCCGATGGTGATATGCCGTCCCGGTGGAGGATGTGCTTGATATCCGTAAGGAGCCAGTTGGCAACCCGTCCTGCAGCATCCCTGTGTGGAAGCCCGTGAGCAACAGCATTCTTAACCGCAGCCTCAAAATAATCGGCCTGGGCTTTTTCCTCACAGATAAGGTCCGCCTGTTCTTCCGTAAGAAAGTAGTCCGCAATAATACGCTTAACCCGCTGGAGGGGGAGTTCCACCAGGGCGTCATCCACAGACTTTAGAAACGCTGCGTCGGGGCTAAAAACCGGGAGGTCCGGCTCGGGGAAGTAACGGTAGTCCTGGGCGTTTTCCTTGGTCCGCATGGGGGCGGTCTCGTCCCGGTTCTCGTTCCAGAGCCGGGTTTCCTGGACCACGGTTTTCCCCTGATCCAGCATTGCGCCCTGGCGTTTTATTTCGTAGTTCAGCCCCAGCTTTACAAACCGGGATGAATTGAGGTTCTTGATTTCAACCTTCCGGCCCAGCCCCTTGCCGGGAAGGTTGATAGAAACGTTGGCGTCCGCACGGAGGCTGCCCTCTTCCATGTTGCCGTCGCAAACCCCCAGGTAGCGGACGGTACGGCGCAGCTGCTGGATGAAAAGCTCCGCCTCCTCTCCGGTTTCCATGTCCGGCTCGGTGACGATCTCCAGGAGGGATACCCCGGCCCGGTTATAGTCCAGGAGGGACGCAGTTCCGGTGTGGATCATCTTCCCCGCGTCTTCCTCAAGGTGACATTCCGTGATCCGTACTTTTTTCTTGATCCCCTTACCTTCAATCTCTACCCAGCCTTTCTGCCCCAGGGGGGAGGCGAATTGGGATATTTGATAGTTCTTCGTCATGTCGGGGTAGAAATACTGTTTCCGCTCAAACCAGGTTTTTTCCGGGATGCGGCAGTTCAGGGATTTTGCCACCATGCAGCCCATACGCATGGCCTCAATGTTGAGCGCGGGAAGGACGCCGGGGTAGCCCAGGCAGACCGGGCATACGTTGGTGTTCGGCTCATCCCCAAAGGCGGAACGGCAGCCGCAGAAGACCTTGGTCCTGGTCAGCAGGTGGATGTGGACCTCAAGGCCGATGAAGGACTGGTACTTCATGATTGGCTCCAGAATGATTTGTACCCCCCGGGGTGGGGGAAGGGGTGGGCGGCTTCGTAGGCGTCAACGATGTCCAGGAGGATTCCCTCGGCAAAGGCCCGGCCGATGAGTTGGACCCCCACGGGGAGGCCCCCTTCAACACCCACCGGGAAGGCCAGCGCGGGGAGCCCCGCCAGGTTGGCGCAGCAGGTGTAGAGGTCCGCCGCTTTCTGAGCGAAAGGTGAAAGGCAAAGGTCCCCGCGGCCAAAGGCCCTGGTGGGGAACACCGGGAGAAGGATCGCGTCACAGTGATGCGGTGCATCATTTGGAGATTGGGGGGCGGCGTAATCTGATGAGCCAAGGTAGGCTTCAAAGTTCCGCCGTATTCCCGCCCGGATACGTTGAGCCCGCAGGTAGTACCGGTCCTGGAAACCCGAGCGCAGCACAAAGGTTCCCAGCAGTATCCTGAGCTTTACCTCCGGCCCAAAACCCGCGTCCCGGGCCTTGTCGATCAGGTCGTCGGGGTTTTCCGCCCAATCCGGCCGCAGCCCATAGCGGATGCTGTCGAACCGGGCAAGGTTGGCGCTGGCCTCGGCGGTAGCGATGGTGTAGTAGGCGGGAACCCCGTATTTGAGGCTGGGGATTTCGATGTCCACCAGGGTATGCCCCAAGGCCTGGAGCCTGGTCTTGGCAAGCTCAAAGCCCCGGGCAACTTCATCCTCCAGTACGGCAGCCTGAGCGGCTGCCTTGGCTGCTTCCTGGAGGGCCGCTTCTTCGCCGCCGTTTCCTGCCGCAAGCTCTGAAGAAATTGCTTTTGCGATGGCCTCCGGAGACAGAACCCCAATGGTCCGGGGCGTATTCTTATCATTTGCTTCTCTATATAAGGCCGGCGCTCCGGCGGGGGCATCCTGAGAGGTCTGATCCAGGGGATCTCCCCCGCGAATGGCGGCAAAGACCGCCCGGCAGCGTTCTGTAGTGTCCGCCAGGACGCCGATGGCCTCCAGGCTTGAGGCGTAGGCCACCAGGCCGAACCGGGATACCGCCCCGTAGGTGGGTTTGAGCCCCACCACCCCGCAGAAGGCGGCGGGCTGACGGATGGAGCCCCCGGTGTCGGAACCCAGGGCGTAGGGGACGAGCCCGGCGGCCACTGCGGCGGCGGAACCCCCGGAGGAGCCCCCGGACACCCGGCTCTGGTCCCAGGGA
>BNUW01000226.1 GCA_025997655.1 Spirochaetia bacterium | reverse complement strand
GGCATTGGTTCCCGGGCCTATGGAGAGGCTTGTCAGGTCCGCATTGGCACTTGCCGCCGTCCTGGTAACATTGATGGTGTAGGTCTGGGTGGTTCCGTCCTCTGCGGTAACCGTTACGGTACGGGAATTAGACCCCACCGCAGGGGTGAAACTGTCCGTTCCGGACAGGCTCGCTTTAGAATCCGCAGCGGACGCAAGGACCGTGACATTGTTTGCCGAATAGGGAACCGTAGCGGTATAGCTGGTGGTTCCGGGAGCGAATGCCGGGCTCAGGGTTCCTGCGCTGAGGGCGAGGGTAGCCAGATTCTTGTTGGCGCTCTTTGCTTGCCGGGTAACCGTGATGGTATAGGTCTTGACGGTGGTTCCGTCCTCCGCAGTGACCGTCACCGTAATGGGATTGGCCCCTACACTCAGGGCATTGGGGTTAGCCGGTCTGGTGATCGTTGCTTTGGGATCCTCCTTTGCGGCGTTGACAGAAATGGTACTAACCGTATTGGGAACCGTGATGGTATAGGCGGTCGTATTGGCGTGGAATACCGGGGAAAGGTTACCGGCATTCGTAGACAGGCTGCTCAGGTTAGCGTTACTGCTGACCGCCGCCCGGTTCACCGTGATAGTGTAGGTCTGGCTGCCGCTTCCGTTGGTGACCGCCACCGTAATGGTGTTGGCGCCCACGGCAAGGGCATTCCGGGGACCGCTGATGACCGTCGAGGCGGCTGCTTCCTGGGGATCGGCCCAGATGAGGACGCTGGTTTGCGTATTGGGGACGTTCACCGAATACCCGGTGTAGGTGGTGGGGCTAAAGCCCGTCACCTGGACGCCGTCTACCGTCAGATTTCTCAGCTTGGCGTTATCGGCAACAGCCGCCGCCCGGGTAATCGTGATGGTATACTCTTTGGTGATAATGCCGTCTCTTGCGGTAACCTCCACAATGATATCATTGCCCGGCGCTCCTACCACACTAAGGTTTTGGGGATTTCCGGAGATGGATTTAGTGGCGCCGGGTTCCTCTGTTGCGCTTGCTATTAAGACGCTGGAGACGGCGTTGGGGACAGCCACCGTATAGGCAACAATCGCCGGATCAAAGGCCGGTACGAGGGTGTAGCCGACCACGGTCAGGCTTGCCAGGTTCGGGTTGTTTACGGAGGCCGGCGCCTTGGTAACCGTGATGGTGTAGGTCTTGGTGGTGGTTCCATCTTCGGCGGTAACCTTCACCTTGATGGTATTTGATCCCACTGCAAGATTCACCGGATTGGGGATAACAGTGTCGGCGGTATCCAGAATTTGATAGTTCGCCCCCGTATCCGCTACAGTGGCGTTCACCATAATGGAAGAAGTCGTATTGGTAACCGAAACAGTGTAGGCGGTGGTAGCGGCTGCAAAAGTCTCGTTGAGTGTTCCTGGGCTTACCGAAAGATTACCCAGGTTTGCATTAGCACTAAGCGCCGCCGCCGCCTTGGTAACCGTGATGGTGTAGGTCTTGGTGGTGGTTCCATCTTCGGCGGTAACCTTCACCTTGATGGTATTTGATCCCACTGCAAGAGTCACCGGATTGGTGATAACGCTGTCGGCAGCATCCAGAATTTGATAGTTCGCCCCCGTATCCGCTACAATGGCGTTCACCGTAATGGAAGAAGTCGCATTGGTAACCGAAAGGGTATAGGCTAAGGTATCGGCGTCAAAAGCCGGGCTGAGTGTTTCTCCGCTTACCGAAAGATCGGCCAGGTCGGCGTCACTGCTTGGGCTGACTTCCACCCCCAACCGGGTTACCGTGATGGTGTAGGGCTTGGTGGTGCTGTTTTCCGCGGTAACCGTGACGGTAATGGTATTACTTCCCTCGTTCAGGGATACCGGATTCTCCGGCGTCTGTACCAGGGTGGCTATTCCCGTATCATCCACTGCGGCGGTAATGGTAATAGAGTCAACCGCATTCAGCACCGAAACAGTATAGGCGGTGGTACCGGCGTTAAATGCCGGGGACAAATTCCCGCTGTCCACCGAAAGGCTGGCCAGGTCAGCGTTGGCGCTTAGGGCGGGATCCACCTCCCTGGTAACCGTGATGGTGTAGTCCTTTGTGGCTCCGTTTTCGGCGGTAACCGTGACGGTAAAAAGATTTTCCCCAACGATCAGGGAAACCGAATCGGGGTCGGGGATTATTACCACGCTCGCCTTGGTATCCGCCGCTACGGCGTTTACCGTAACGGCCGTCACAGCGTTTTCAACGGAGACGGTATATGCCGTTACCCCGGCGTCAAAAGCCGGGGACAGTACCAGAGGGGTACCCCCGGCGCTTACCGAAAGTCCCTGAAGATTCGCATTGGAACTTAGTACGCCGCCGCTGCCGCCACCGTTGCCGGTGTCACAGCCGATTAAAGCGAGCGCTGCTATTCCAGCCATAAGAATGGCTGCACGGATAAAACGTTTTCTCATATGCCCTCCTTGGGTATGAAAAAACCCCCGGTGCAAACTTTTTGATCGAACAACGTCCGATACCCGCGGGGGTTTTTTCATACCCGAGGAGGGCATATGAGAAAACGTTTTATCCGTGCAGCCATTCTTATGGCTGGAATAGCAGCGCTCGCTTTAATCGGCTGTGACACCGGCAACGGTGGCGGCAGCGGCGGCGTACTAAGTTCCAATGC
>BNUW01000225.1 GCA_025997655.1 Spirochaetia bacterium | reverse complement strand
ACGGATTAACACGGATAAAATAAGAAATTGTATTTCCTATCCGTGTATATCCGTGTAATCCGTGGACTCTTTTCATTCTTTATCTATTCGATGGATATTACTTAGCAAGTATGCGCTGGCCCTGACCACGGACCACACGGACCACACGGAAAAAAAAGATAGGGAAGTACGAGTCCGTGAGGGTCCGTGAGGTCGGTGGTTAAATTAGGAATTACTGGACGAAAACCGCCTCTGCCTCGGGGATTTTGACCGATGACAGGGTAAGGGCAAGGCGATCATTGGGGAGCAAATCGTCTCTGGCCGCAACCTGGGTTTCCAGGGCCAGGGCGGGGATCATCACCACAAAGCGGCTGCCTTTTCTTTCCATTATAATGCCTTCCCATTGGGAATCCGGGAGTCCCTTTTTACCGGCGAGGTACACTGCGGTCCAGTGGGCTCGGGAGGCCCGTTCGGCATGGACCGTGGCGGAAGCTCCGGCTTCCCCGGCGGCCAGGGCAAGGAGGACTTCCTCTTCGGAAAGGGGAGGACGGCCTTGCAGGAAGGCGCGGATCTGCTGGTGGGCAAGGAGGTCGGTGTAGCGCCGTAAGGGGCTGGTCACTTGGGTGTACTGCTCCAGGCCGAGGCCCCAGTGGAGGCCCGGTTTGGCGGAGAGTGTCCGGGGACGCATACAGCGGCGGAGTTGGTAGGAACCGGCCATACCGGGCAGGGGTGATTCGGGAAGCTCCCCCGTCTCCTGGCTCACAAAGGGAAAGGGAAGCCGCTGCGCCAGGGCCCACTTGGCGGCGCCCTCTCCCGCCAGGAGCATACACTCCTGAACCATGCCGGCGGATTTGTAGGGTTCTATCAGGTTTATGGCCACCGTTTCCCCGTTTACGGTGATGTGGGTTTCCGGCAGGTCTATCTCTGCCGCTCCGGCGGCAATCCGGCGGTTCAGGTTACGCTCCGCAAGCCGGAACAAGCCCTCCAGCGCCGGTTCGGCGACCGCGGCGGAAGCATCCACTTCGGCGTAGGTGAGGCGGGTCACGCGGACCAGGGAAGGGAAGATGTCGGTTTCCCGAATGGAGCCGTCTTCCGCCAGGATCAGCTTGAAGGTGAGGGCGGGACTGGGGGTATCAACGGCCGCACCCCCTTCCTCGGGGGAGAGTCCCAGGGCATACAAGGCAAGGGCTTCATCGCTGAGCATACGGACGGCGCCTTCGGGGAGGTAGAGGGTGGCGCCCCTGCCCCGGGCTTCCCGGTCTGCGGGGCTGCCGGGAAGGATGGACGCCGCAGGATCGGCAATGTGGACGTAGAGGGTATCCGGCCCCCCTGCGGGGTTTTCAAGGGATACGGCGTCATCCGGGTCGTGGCTCCAGGGGCTGTCTATGGCGTAGGCCGCAAGGTGGGTCAGGTCGGTCCGGGGCTCCTCAACCGGGGGCGGGGCGGGGACACACTGGGCCGGGGTGAGGGTAAGACCGAAACGCGGGGGGTGGGGGTTTACCCAGAGGGTCCATGCGCCGGAGTTGAGGAGAAGCCGGTGGGCTTCCTGGGGGGTCTCCTGTTTGCCCAAATCACGCAGGGTGCGGCTTTTTTCGGTACGGCCATAGGCCAGGGCTTCCACGTCCTGTAAAAACCGGCTGTCCGCAGGGAGGTCCAGGGCGGCGGACTTGAGCCGGATCAGGAAGGCGTCCCGGTCAGCCTGGTCCCGCTGTTTCAGGGTCCGGCGTTCTTCGTCGGCGGCCACGGCTGCGGCGTCACGGCTGCGTATGGCGGTGATATCCCCGGAAAAATACAAGCCCTCACGGAGGAGGGTGTAGGCGGCCCAGGCGGATTGTACCGTATATGCGCCGTAGACCAACTCAGCCAGATCGCGCAGGGGGACCGCGGTTCCGGCGAGGAGTTCCCAGGCGCCTTTTACATCCCCGTCAACAGTACCGGATAGAAGCGCGTCAAGATCCGCCTGGGTGCAGGGGCCGCCGTGGAGGAGTTCGATGTCCTTCTCACGGACCTTCAGCGTTTCACCACCGGGAAGGGAAATGGTTATTTTGTCGCCGGTCTCGAGAACCAGGGCGGGTTTGGTTTTGTATGCCGCAAGGCTTTTTTCCGGAATCATCAGGGGGAATTTAACATATTTACGGCAAAGGGGCCAGCGTGTACTCGGACCACACGGACCCTCACGGACAGATTAACGGAGGATCCTCGTCTTTGTCCGTGTGGTCCGTGGTTTTCCTAATTTGGTCGACAGCAAAAACAGGCGTTTTGACGGCACACTTGGCAAGTATTTGATCTGGCGTTTTCGTAAAAGCCGGGGTATAGTCAAATATGAAGCCGATGGATTTTTACAACAAAAGTAAAAAATTCTTCAAAATATCTTGATCTCCAGAAAGAATTAAGATATGGTGTTTTACAGGCATTTTCCTGGTACCAGTTTTTTCTCCTACTGGGGGAGTGTACATTTGATGAAACGAGGGTTAAAGGGTAGATTTCCGATGCTAGATTCACGTAATTCCTTCTATTGCAATATTACCCCCCCCCCCCCCCCCCCCCCCCCCCCCTCCCCCCCCCCAATCCTCCCTTCCTTACTAGTTTTTTTCTTTCTTTTTTTTATTTTATTTTTCGTTTTCATTTGTGTTGTTGTTAGTCATTGTTGTTTTTTTTTTTCTTCT
>BNUW01000224.1 GCA_025997655.1 Spirochaetia bacterium | reverse complement strand
ACCTCGCCTTTTTCCACTTTCAAATGCACATTATCCAGCGCCCGGATACCGCCAAAGGACTTTGAGACGCCTTTACATTCAAAAATATAGCTGTCCTGCATCCCTTCCATATTCCGGACACCCCCTTCTTTTTAAGCAGATCAATGGTCTTAAACAGCTCCTCCGATTCGGTGGCCGTGAGGGACGAGGTGGGCTCGTCCATGATGATGAGCTTTGAGTTGTAGGAAACCGCCTTGATAATCTCCAGCATCTGGATCAGGGCGATGCTTAACTCCTTCACCTTCATATTCGGCGAAACCTTTTTCTCCAGATTGTATTCCTTTAATAAGACCAGGGTATCGACGTTGAGCTGTTTGCGATCCAGAAAGGGGGTGCCCTTTTTATGCCGTTCCCGCCCGACAAAGATGTTTTCCGCCACGGTCATTTCCATAATGGGGTTAAGTTCCTGGTGGATCATGGAGATACCCATATTCAGGGCCTCCCGTGCGCCCCGGATATCCACCTGCCTGCCCTCAAAAAAGACATTCCCCTTTTCAGCGATATAGATTCCCATGATGATCTTCATAAGGGTGGACTTTCCTGCGCCGTTTTCCCCCATCATGGCGTGCAATTCACCGGGGCGGACGTTGAAATCCACATTGGTCAGTACCTTGGTGCCAAAGAAGGACTTTTCAATGGACTTCGTCTCCAGAATATAGCCTTGTTCGCCCATACGCGCCCCTTTAGAAAAACGTTTTTCTGGCGCTGAACGCACCAATACTTAATTTCATCACCTGGACCGTAGACAGTGTATCAGCAAACCCTTTTTCTGTCAAATAAAATTTTTACCATATGAGCATCAATTAACCACAGACCTCACTGACGCCACGGACTCCTGCTTTCTTATCCTTTCCTTTGTCCGTGTTGTCCGTGAGGTCGACTTTTCCACTCTTTGGGTGGAAAAGTGTTAAAATTCTTCACAATTTGCGGTCAAAAAAGTGAATAATTCCATTGTGGATAATTCCGTTTGACAATCCGGTAAAATAAGTTTATTATCATCAAATAACATAAAACGCCAAAAGGGGGTGTCCGGAATATGGAAGGGATGCAGGACAGCTATATTTTTGAATGTAAAGGCGTCTCAAAGTCCTTTGGCGGTATCCGGGCGCTGGATAATGTGCATTTGAAAGTGGAAAAAGGCGAGGTCCACGCCCTCTTAGGTGAAAACGGAGCGGGCAAATCCACGCTGATGAAGATCATCATCGGCCTGTACCACGCCGATTCGGGGACCATGACCTTTGAGGGAAAGCCCTACTCGGTCAAAGGGCCGGCGGAGGCCATCAATTACGGCATTTCAATGATCCACCAGGAGCTCAACCCCGGAATATCTTTCCGCAAAACTTCGCCGTTTGTTTTTCCCTCATGAAAAATCACTACCCGGTCGCTCATGCCCATAATCTCCGGCAGTTCCGACGAGATCATTATGATCGCCATGCCCTCCGCAGCGAATCGGCACATCAGGGTATGGATTTCCGACTTGGCGCCCACATCCACACCGCGGGTGGGCTCGTCAAGAATGAGCACCTTGGGCTTCGCCATGATCCACTTGGCGAGTACCACCTTTTGCTGATTTCCGCCGCTCAGGGAGTAGGCCTCGGACTCGATGCTCGCCGCCTTGACGGTAAGCGTCTTCGAGGTTTCCACCGTTTCCCTGATTTCCCTTTTCTGGTTTATCAAAACGTTTTTTTGTTTTTTCCGCAGCGTGGGAAGGGAGATGTTTTCGCGTAACGAGCGGGTCAGGCAGAGGCCGAAGTTTTTCCGGTCCTCGTTGACCATACAGATACCTTTGGCGATGGCGTCTTCCGGGTTTTTAATCGTTATCTCTGTCCCATCAAGGAAGATTTTTCCGCCGGCCAGCGGATCGAGGCCGAAGATGCCCCGCATGGTTTCGCTCCGTCCGGAACCGACCAGGCCGGAAAAGCCCAGAATTTCGCCGGTATGCACGCTGAAACTGATGTCCTTGAAGCCCTCCCCCGAGAGTCCTTCGACCCTGAAAACCACGTCCCCCCTATCGCAGTCCACCTTGGGAAACACGTTTTTTACCCTGCGGCCCACCATTTTTGAAATCAATTCGTCCTTGGTAACGTCCCTGACCGGACGGGTGTCGATGTATTTTCCGTCCCGGAACAGCGACACCCTGTCGCAGATATCGAAAATTTCTTCCATGCGGTGGGAGATATAGATGATGGAAACGCCTTTTAATTTCAGATCCCTGATGGTGCGGAACAACCGGTCCGTTTCCTCGCTGTCCAGAGAAGAGGTAGGCTCGTCCATGATGATAAGCCGGGCGTTACACGAAACCGCCTTGATAATTTCAATCATCTGCACCTGGGCCAGGGTGAGTTCTTCCATAAGCATCTTACAGTTGATCGGGAAGTTAAAACTTTCCAGAATTTCGGCGGCCTTTCTGTTGGTTTCCGCCTTGTTCAGGAAAGGGCTTTTTCCATAGGTATCTTCCCTGTTGAGGAAAATGCTTTCCGCTATGGTGAGGTGCGGTTCGGGGTTGAGCTCCTGGTGGATCATTGAAATGCCGTAATTGATGGCCTCCGCCGGCCCTTTGACCGAGTAGGGCTTTCCCTCAAAGGTCATGGTCCCCGAATCGGCGTGGTACAGGCCGATGATGAT
>BNUW01000223.1 GCA_025997655.1 Spirochaetia bacterium | reverse complement strand
GATACCGGAGAGGTCATCAACGCCCGTGGTGTTCGTGATCTCATTAATCTTATTGCTGGCGGTGATCACATAGAAGGTATCGGTGGCGTCAAGTACGGTCAGGAAGTCGATCAAAGCCTTATCGAGGTTCGCTGCTGGGTTAAGGTTGTAAGTAGCCGCGCTGACGCCGGTTTTGTAGTAATGCAGGACATTGCCGGAAGCTAGGAAGATTTGGCCGGCTGTCACAGGCTCAGATGATGCAACTTCCCACGCGTTGGAGTTATCGGCTAACAGGCTCAGATCGAAGGGAGCCACGGTTTGTTTAAGCACTATCGTGACACTCAGCGTAGCCGCCGCCACCGAAACGCTAACACTGTCCACCGCGGGGTCTCCGGTGTTGTAGGTGCCGGCATTTGTTATTTTAGCTCTGATGGCAGTTTCAAGCGTTGCAAGGCCTGATGGAATCGCCGCCGTTGCCGCTTTGCCCAAGCCGGGGACAATGGTTGCGGTGAAGTTCAGAGTGAGCGGTAGGCTGGTTGACCATGTGGCGCCTCCCGCACCGCTCACCGTAAAGGAGCTGGAAGTCCCTGCGATGGTGTTAATCACCGTTGCAAGGCTGCTTGTCTGGTCGGTACTAGTATTAGTAAGAGTATGCGAACCGCTTACCGTCGCAGCTTCGAAGTCGCCGGCCGTAAGGGCAGTGCCAGGCAAGGTAAAATCGGCCGCCGCAAAAGCAAGCGTTACATCGCTGGTCAAATTCTGATAGATATGCACCACTTCCATTTTCCCTGCGGTTTTACCGCCGCCATCCGTTAGGGCAGCCGTAATCACATAGTACCCGGCGGCTACCGTCTTTGTTCCCGAAAAGGAGGTAACGCTATCGACACTCCCTTCGGTTGTCAAATCATCAGTAGGCTCTACAACACCCAGCTTTTCCCAGGTGAGGGAATCAAGCGTTGCCGTCACCGGATAGGTGACGGTGTAGGTGAGTGTTCCGGTTCCTTCGCTTTTCACCGGTTCCAGGGTGATGGGGACGGAGATGGAGACGCCCTCGGTAACCGTAAAGGCGGCGGCGGTGGTGCCTGATGCCACCAGGTTAGTATGCGCTGCTTCAAGGTAGGCATCCACCGTAAGGTTCCAGTTTCCCGTTGTCAGGGTAAATGTACCGTCAACAGGGGACATGACCTGTGGCGATGCTTCCGCTTTGGTAAAGGTATACTTATAGGAAAGCGTGGGCTGGGTGGGGAAGATAGTCCGCACCGAGGCAGCCGGTGCAAAGTCCTCACCCGCGATGGACACCCGCACCTGCCCGGTTCCCGGAGCCGTTGCAATTCCCCCATTGAGTGACGGGGAAAGGGGGTTACTACAAGCGGCAAACAGAACTGCCGCTCCAACAATAAAGCCGTATAAGGCCGCCAGGCCGGTGGTCCGGTTCATAAACTTTTTCATGTGTTCCTCCTAATTCTCTACCGTGATGGTAATAGTTGTTGAATACCATGCGCTGCCGTTTTTCTGCACTTGGAGCCCGATATTGTACTGCCCGTTATATCTTCCGGCGCTGGCAAAAGTGAACGTCGATGCGATTCCATCCGGCGCCGCAACATCGATGCCGTTAATAGACCACTGCTGACCTGTATATCCATCTCCGCTCAAGGTGATAAGCGCCGTTTCGGACGGGGACGCACCGCGGGAGAGGGTCACCGAATCGGCGGTGGCAAAGATGGTGTCGTCGTCCGTCCAGAGGTTTACCGTCACCGTGCTTTCGCCGGTAGGATCGGCGGGGGTTGCTTTTAGTTCGTTGATTTTCGCTTTCAAATTGTCGAGCAGCGTTTTTTCCGCCGTCAGCAAAGCCTTTGCATCTGCGCTTAACAATCCGTGAGCCGCAAGCGCCGCGTCAACGGCGGCTTCATCGCTAACCGCCACATTGCCAACCGTCTTTTCAAGTATTGCGGTGTGGTCCGTCTTAAAGGCGTCTGCGGCTTCTTGCGCGGGATTTCCTGCCGCTTCGGTATAGGCCGCCGTCAATACCGCGCTGTCGTTCCAGCCTGCCTTTACCGCGATGGCTTTAACCGTTGCGGGAAGGCTGGGCAGCGTAAAGGGCGTGGTGTATGCCGTGCTGCTTGCCGAGGGCGCGGAGCCGTCGGTGGTGTAGTGGATGACCGCGCCGCCGGTGGTTGTAGCAAGGCTTATCGCCTGCGCCGGGCTTGCGGTGGGAGTCGCCACCGTTTCGGGGGGCGGATTGCCGCCGCCGCTTGTTGAGCCATTGTCGCACCCGGTAAGGGCAAGCGCCCCTGCCAGCATGAGGGCGAGTGCCGCCGTCATTGAGCTATATCTTTTCATCTTGTATTCCCTCCTTGGATGGAATATAAAAGAGAAGCCCCGCCGCATACCGTTTATCGAACAACGTCCGATAGTCCGCCAAGACGCCGGTTATGAGGCGGGGCTTCTTTGAAACCATTACCTGAGAATGATAGTTGTTTCGGAACGAGTTATATCCTAGTAACCCAAGCATAATTGGTATGGTTTTCCCCTTACGTTTTCAAAGGAAAGGGGAGTATGATTATACCAAAACTATGAAAGCGCAAAACCGGTACCAAGCACTATCGTTCTTTTTACCCCTCCTCTCACTGCCATGCCCACACCTCCCCTCCTTTCCCTCCCTACCTTCTCTTACCCCCACTTCTGCCTAACAATTTTCCCTGAGACT
>BNUW01000222.1 GCA_025997655.1 Spirochaetia bacterium | reverse complement strand
TGTTTAGAAATTGTTTAGAAATATATGATATGCTTATCGTGTTAAAGTACGCTTGGAGGCCTGTCGGAGTTCTTATGACGATAAAAAAGCGGCTGTTTTATTCAAATGTATTGATGGCAATTGCCCCGCTCGCTGCGTTCCTCATATTATTCAGCGTTGCGGGCGAGATGGAAGATACCTTTTTCAAAGATACGGATGATGAAGAAATTCGTACCGCGGATGAACCGCTTTTTGAAATTCAGAATCTTATTGATAACTCCGATCCGGTTTTGCTGATAGAAAATTCCGATGCCCAAAGGGAACTATTGGAAAAAACCGCCGCCAAAGGGTATCACCTTGAGGCGGCGCAGGGCAGCCGGGTTTTGTTTTCCAACGTAACCGGCAAAGAGAAATCCCGTATCGCAAAATACGTCAATCCGGTTGTTCCGTCCCATGCGCAGTCCGATCCCCGGACGCTTTGGGTTTACAAAGATGAAAAAAAATTTTTGCGGTATAGCGTGGAAACAATATCGCCGCCCCTTGTATTCATTGCGGCGGGGATAAAAGAAAAGAAACAAGAGAAGGAAATGGAAGCGGGTTCTATCGCGGTCATCATAACAGGCGGCGTCCTGCTTATTGCGGCGGCCATTTTTATTGTCATACTGGTCAGTCTTTTTTTGGCAAACCGGATGGTGAAAAACATTGTGCTTCCCCTTGATAACCTCAGTGAAGGAGCGCAGCGCATACAGGAAGGAAATCTGGACGAAGATATTCCCTTTGGGGGCGTTGAAGAATTGGAAAAGGTCTGCGGCGCTTTCAACGAAATGCAGCGCCGGCTTAAAGCAAATATACAAAAAAACGGGATATATGAACAGAACAGAAAAGAAATGCTCGCCGGTATTTCCCATGACCTCCGCACGCCCCTCACATCCATCAAGAACTATGTAAAAGGCTTGCAGGATGATATTGCCAAAACGCCCGAAAAGCAGCGGGAATACCTGGATGTGGTGTACCGGAAATCCTGTGTAATGGAGGTGCTTATAAACCAGTTGTTTTTGTTTTCCAAACTTGAAACCGGCAATCTTCCCTTTCAGTTTAAGCCGGTTCCCATTCAGAAATATATGGTCACGGTGCTGGATTCCCTTGAATATGATTTGAAAAAAAATAACGCCGCCCTTACGCTGAACAGCTCCTGTACCGGCGAGGCGGTTCTTCTGGACACGGAACAAATGACCAGGGTGATTACCAATATACTTGATAACAGCGTAAAATATAATCCTGGCAGGCACATAAACATTACCGTTACGGTGCTCCCGGTACGGGAAACCGGCAAACTCGTCATCAGAATACAGGATGACGGAGTCGGCGTACCGGAAAAGCAGTTTTCCCATTTGTTTGAAAGCTTTTACCGAGGGGATGAGTCACGAAATAACTATGCTGAGGGAAGCGGGCTGGGGCTTGCGATTGCCAAAAACATTGTGATTGCGCACAATGGAAACATTTCCGCCGAGAACCAAAACGGCCTGGCGATCACTATTACCCTGCCAATGGAAAAGGAGAATGAATCGTGAAGCGTATCCTGATAGCGGAAGACGACGCAGAAATAGCGGTCATCGAAAAAGATTACCTGGAGATTAACGGGTTTGAAGCGGATATTGCGGCAGACGGCATACTGGCGCTTGAAATGATACAGGCAAACCAGTACGACCTGCTGCTGCTCGACGTGATGATGCCCGGAAAAAACGGGTTTGAACTTTGCAGGGAAATACGTGACACCGTAAGCGCACCCATATTACTGGTAACCGCGAAAACAGATTCGGTAGACAAAATCCGGGGGCTTGGTTTCGGGGCGGATGATTACATAACGAAGCCCTTTGAAATACTTGAGCTTGTGGCGCGGGTAAAATCCCATCTTGCCCGGTATGAGCGGCTGACCAACGGAAATAAAACCGAAAAAACCCCGGATCAAGAGGGGGATAAAATTGTTGTCGGCGATTTGATGATACTGGCGCAGGCGTACAAAGTCTTTGTCAGGGGAGACGAGGTAAAATTCACCAACAGGGAATTTGAACTGCTGCTGTTTCTTGTTAAAAATCCAAATATTGTTTTTTCGAAGAATACGCTTTTCGAGCAAATCTGGGGACATGACTATATAGGCGACACCGCTACCGTTACCGTGCACGTCAACCGCATACGCGAAAAAATAGAAGCGGACAGCCGCAATCCCCAATATATTGATACGGTCTGGGGCGCGGGATACCGGTTTAATAGAGTTGTTCAATAACTTCAGTTATGTGAAATGGGGGCTAAAATTTGTTGAAAATATTTATAGAACCTTATTGACAAAATTATTAAAACAATATATTTTTAAACTTTAAAGGGGAAATATGAAAAAAGTTGTATCGGCAGCATTATTTTTAATAGGATTTATTGTATCAGCCTCGGCAATGGAATATAACGCTAATACAATTATTTTTAATGGTACTTTTGGCATAGGAACTTTTAGCGCCGGTGAACATGATGGTGGTTCTGTTTTTTTGGGTGGTTCACTGTCAGCAGATTGGATTCCAAACGGAAAAATAGGTTTGTCATACGGCATTGAATCGGGTTTGCTCGGCGGAGAAACAGAGGATACTATCATATTTGGTATCCCAATAATCTTCCGTCTTGGTTGGCATCCCGGTTTCATCAAAACTGAAAATATCGACATT
>BNUW01000221.1 GCA_025997655.1 Spirochaetia bacterium | reverse complement strand
ACAAGGCTGCCGCAGACTTCGAGCAGGCTATACGGCTTAATCCCCGGCTTGCCTCCGGGTATTATAACCGGGGCAATGCGTATCTCAGCATGGGTGATTATGATTCGGCGGTGGCGAACTACACCCGGGCAATCAGCATTAATCCCGATCATTTCCGTGCGTACAGTAATCGCGGCGGTATATATAACAACATAGGCGAATATGACAAGGCGATAGCGGACTACACCCAGGCGCTCAGAATTAGTCCCACGGATGCCCAAGCCTATAGGAATCGCGGTAGTGCATATACTAATAAGAGCGAGTTAGACAAGGCGATAACGGACTACACCCAGGCAATAAAAATTAATCCCGATGATGCGGCTGCCTATAACTACCGGGGTAATGCCTATCATACCAAGGGGGATATAGACAAGGCGATAGCGGACTACACCGCAGCCATCAGGCTTGATCCCAAGCTTGTACTGGCCTATGACAATCGCAGCGCTGCATATAACGACAAAGGTTCCTATGATTCGGCCATAGCGGACTCCATCCGGGCAATCAGCCTGAATGCCGATGATGCCACTGCCTATTTCAACCGGGGGTTTGCGTATCATAACAAAGGCCGGTTAGACGACGCGTTGGCGGACTACACCCAGGCAATTAGAATCAATACCAATACTATCAAGGCCTATAGCAGTCAGGGTGATACCTATTTCAACAGGGAGAATTATGAATTGGCTCTGGCGGACTACACCCGGGCAATCAGAATTACTACCAATAATGGCAAGGCCTACGCCGGCCGCGGTTCGGTGTATTTGGATAAGGGCGAATATGATAAGGCGATAGCGGACTATACCCAGGCCATCAAAATTAATCCCAATAATGCCAATGCCTATACCGGCCGCGGCACGGTGTATTTGCACAAGGACGATTTAGACCGTGCGATAGCGGACTACACCCAGGCCATCAAAATTAATCCCAAGGACGCCCTTGCCTACAGCAGCCGCGGCATTGCGTATCATAACAGGGACGATTTAGACCGTGCGATAGCGGACTACACCGAGGCCCTCAGACTTAACCCCAAGGATGCCCTTGTCTATAGGAATCGCGGTAATGCGTATAATACCAGGGGCGATTCAGTCCGGGCGATAGCGGATTACACCCAGGCCCTCAGGATTGATCCAAAAAACGAAGAAGCTAAGAAAGGGCTTGAGGAAGCCCGGAAACAGCAGCGGCAATAGTGCAAGAGGCAGGTAATGGCGGGCGTCGTCCGTCGGATAGGTTCAGAATCGTGTCATAATGACACAAAAATGGAGAAAGAAATGAAGAAGCATGTTTTTTTTACGGCGATATTCAGTATGGTGGTTATATTCGGCGTATTCGGAGGCGGAAAGAAGGAATTTACGGTAAGTTTTGTCGCCGTAGACGCTGTCCCGGAGTTGACGACCCAGCCTGTCCCAAAAGGCAAGACGGCCACTAGGCCGGCGGATCCCGTCAAGCCTGGCTTTATCCTGGAAGGCTGGTATAAAGATAATACGGCCTGGAATTTTGACAGTAAGGTTAAGAAGGATGAAACCCTCAAGGCCAAGTGGAGAGACGACCCAGACGTAGGCGTAGACGTAACGCCGAAGCCTGACTCTAAATCTATGCGGCTTGTTACGAAAGAAGATCTCGCGCAGCTCTCCTATAAACAAAAGGAGGGCATTCGTTTTTATTCAAATGTAGGGTTTGAATTAGAAAGGTGGATGGAGCTGGACGTCAGGAAAAGCGTTGAAAATGGAAAAATTAACATTGATAAGGACTCCCGTGGAGAACAAAGATTTATTGAACTTGAAATGTTAGGGAGAATAGGGGCTATATTGCCGGATGGCGCCTTGGGGATTTATTTTGGTAAAGAGACAGAGGAGATAGATAGGGCAGAACTACTTTATTTTTACCCGGATCCGGAAACAAATTTTTTTGAACTACTTGACCTAAACCGGAAGGTGCTGCCCGAAGAACGCGCATCACCCAATAGTCGCCCAGTCATCGGATCGTCAAATAATAAACAATCACCTGAATTCAAAACGAGAGATTCGGGTGGTTTTGTTTACACCGTAAAGGTAAATAAAACCAACAAAGCAGGAGGGCGGCCTCGTCTTTTAGCGGTGATTAACGAAGAAGATCACACTATAATGAAAATCTCACCTGCCCCGAAGACAAAATAAGCAGGAATAACTATAAGCCCTATTACTGAGGAGTATTGGATGAAAAGAAAATTTATTTTGCTTACCTTGGTTTTTATAGGCATATCGGTTGCCGCATCTGCTGATATAGTCACCCAACTTGACGCTGGCCTTGGTCCTGGTGTTGCATCCCAGGATTATTGGTATAAGCCTGATACGTATTCAATCAACACAAATTTTCAAAGTTCCTGGTATGATGCCGATGCAGGAATTGGTTTCGGGCTTCATCTTAATACATTTCAGGATATGGAAAAACTTACGTATAAAGAAATTGGCTTGGATTTTGTTCTGGCGTCCCCTACCAATAAGTTTCTTTGGAATGTTGGCGGAGGACTGACAACAGATTTCTATATTCCAAATAGTTTTCATGTGAATATTGGTTTTCAGGAAGCGTTTGGAAATTCTAATCATAGATTTGCATTAAGAGAAATGGTATCATTTAATATGATTGAAGACAAACCGTCTCTTAGGCTGGTGTTATTTTTGAATTATAGTTTCAACAATGCCGCAGTACATGGAAGACTCTAAAATAGACCTAAAGTATTGACGGTAATATTCCGAAAATCGGAATATGATGCGTAAATTAGCACTTGCAACCCTGGTGGTTGCTCTAGCAGGGGTCGCGGTTC
>BNUW01000220.1 GCA_025997655.1 Spirochaetia bacterium | reverse complement strand
AGACTACTTTGACAGCGTGCTGCTTACCGGGGACTATCAGGCAAAGGATATCAGGACACTTGAAAAGCTGCGGGAATTGCCGGAGAAACAACTTATCACCGTCGGCTGTACCTATCTTGATGTATACGCTGAAAAAATAAAACAAATCCCTCAAGAAGAAAATCATGTGTTTACGGTGCTTGTCTCCCCTTCATGGGGACCATCCGCGCTGCTGTCACATTATGGCGCGAAACTCCTTGATCCGCTGGTAGAAACCGGCTGGCGGATTATTGTGCGGCCCCATCCGCAGTCAAAGAAATCGGAAGGCGCAGTACTGGAAGCGCTTACAAAAAAATACGCCGGTTCCGCAAACCTTGAATGGGATTATGAACGGGAAAATATTTATTCCCTCTCGAAAGCGGACATCATGATTTCAGACTTTTCCGGTATCATATTTGACTATGCGTTTTTGTGTGACAAACCGGTTATGTATGTTAAACAGGGGATTGATCTCCGCCCCTACGATGCCGACGATCTTGGGGAGAACGCCGCAGAAGAACTGTGGCAGTTTAAGGTATTACATGAAATCGGCATTGAGCTTAAGGAAGAATTTTTTGAAACAATCGGAGATGTAATTAAAAACGCTTCCGACAGCGCGGAATTGAAGGCGGCCCGGAAGAGGGCCAGGGAAACCGCCTGGCAGTATCAGGGAGACGCGGGTAAACGGATAGCGGAATTTATGATAGAGATGGTTTCCGTCCCGCAATGAAGATCACCATTGACTGTCGGCATCTTGACGCAAGCGGTATCGGTGTATATCTCCGGGAATGTCTCCCCTACTTTTTAGGTTCGTCCCACACTTTTTTGCTGATCGGGGACGAGGAGAAACTGTCGCCGATTACCGCCGGGCATAAAAATGCCGCCCTCATTGCCTGTGCCATAAAGCCCTTCTCAATGCGGGAACTCTGCGCCTTTCCACATAACATTGTAAAAAAAATCAACCAAACAGACCTGTACTATTCCCCCTACTTCAACATCCCCTCCGGCCTTACCGTTCCTGTCTGCACCACTATCCACGATATTATTTTCCCCGACATGCCGGAACTCACCTCGAAAATGGGGCTTGCCATGCGGATGTGGTTTTACCGCCGGGCATTCAGGCGCTCAAAAAAAATCTTCACCGTTTCGGAATTCTCAAAATCCAGGATCGAATACTATTCCCGCAGCAGGATTCCGGTCATAGTTACCCACAGCGCCATACAGCCCTATTTATTAGACCGATCCGGCACTCCAGCGAAAACAGATACCATTCTTTTTATCGGAAACATCAAGAAACACAAGGGGCTCTGGTGTCTGCTTGAGGCATTCTTCCAGGCAAGGGAAGCGGGACTCAAGTCTAAATTGATCATTGTGGGGAGCAAGGATAATTTCCGGTCCCAGGATATGGCGGTCCTGCGGCAGCTTGAAAGCGCTGATAGTTCTATTATCGAGTTTACGGGATTTATCACCGATGAAAAACTAAGAACGCTGCTCGGAGAATCCGCCCTCCTGGTTCAGCCTTCCCTCTATGAGGGGTTCTGCCTGCCGCCCCTGGAGGCTATGGTGTGCGGTACAAAAGCGCTCATTTCCGATATTCCGGTACTCCGGGAAATATACGAAGGATATCCGGTCAGCTTTTTCCGGGCCGGGGACAGCAGGGATTTGAAGGACAAACTCCTTTCGTTACTGTCAAATAAAGAACCGGAACGGATTGTTTTACCCGAATCTTTACAAAAAAAATATACATTTGAAAAAACTGCCGCAGTTATTCTGCGTGAATTGACAGGAACTACACAATGAGAGTCGCAATCATCCACTACTGGCTCATAAATATGCGTGGGGGCGAAAAAATGCTCGAAGCCCTGCTGGAACTTTACCCGGAGGCCGATATTTACACCCATGTCTACAATCCCCGTGCTGTTTCGCCGCTGATAAATTCCCACCGGGTATATACGTCATATATACAGAAGCTGCCCTTTGCAAAAAAACTCTATCAAAAATATATGCCCCTCATGCCGAATGCCCTTAAAGAATTTAACCTTCAGGATTACGATCTTATCATTTCCAGCGAGGCGGGGCCGGCTAAGGGGGTGGTTCCTAATCCCGACGCGTACCATATCTGTTACTGCCACAGTCCCATGCGCTACCTCTGGGATATGTACCACGAATATTTCCGGGGGGCAAATCCCCTGGTCCGGTTTTTTATGAAACGGCTTATTCCAGGCCTGCGCCTTTGGGATATTACTTCCGCAAATATGGTGGACAGGTTTATTACCAATTCCAGCTATGTCGCCAAACGAATCAAAAGGTATTATAACCGGGACGCGGAGGTGGTCTATGGCCCTGCGGCAATTGAAAAGTTCCTTCCCCTTAAACGCGGGCCGGAAGATTTTTACCTTTTTTTCGGGCATCTTGTAGGCTATAAACGGGCGGATATTGCCATTGAAGCCTGTATCGCAAAGGGCAGAAAACTGGTGGTTACCGGTTCCGGCGCAGGAACAAAAGAGAAAAAACGATATGCAAAATCGGGATTGATTAACTTTACGGGCAGGATCTCTGATGAAGAGGTCGGGATACTTCTTTCTAAAGCAAGGGCGTTGCTCTTCCCCGGCATAGAAGACCTGGGGCTCGTTCCTATTGAGGCCAACGCCGCAGGGTGCCCGGTTATTGCCTACCGAAAAGGCGGCGTCCTGGACACGGTAAAAGAAAACGTCACCGGTATCTTTTTTGACGAGCAAACCCCGGCATCGCTGAGTGACGCCATACACCGGTTTGAAGCAATGGAAGGACAGTTTTCTGACCGGGCGCCATTCACCAGCCATGTACAGCAATTTTCAAAGGCAGAATTTAAGAACCGTATTACCCGCATCATTGCTGAACGAAG
>BNUW01000219.1 GCA_025997655.1 Spirochaetia bacterium | reverse complement strand
GCCAATCATTTTATCCTCCCTTTATAGTGCTGATGGATGCCGCCCGCCTTTTTCATACTTCCTCCCCAAAATTACTTGTTTTCTGATTTTTTGAAATATGGTCATAAAATAAACCCTAGTAAATTACTAAGATATAAGAAAATACCTACTTTTAGGAGTATATTATACCATAGGTAAGTTGTCAACCTAAATAATTACCTTACTTTTATAGGTAAATGAAATCGCCTGTGGGAAAAATACGGAAGATTTTAGCAGTAAATATCAAAAATCGAAGGAAAGTTTTAGGTATATCCCAGGAAAAATTAGCGGAAATTGCCGGTATTTCAGCCCAAACGGTCAATGCCATTGAGGGGTGCCGAAAGTGGGTAAGTGATAAAACAATACAGAAGATATCGCTTGCTCTGCAAGTGGAGGATTATCAGTTATTGATACCCTTTCAGACAAACTCTGAAAATACTGCCGACCCGGCCGATTATACGGAGATACTTCAAGGGTTGAAAGAGGACATAAAGAAAAATGTGGATGTGCTTTTAGAGGTACAATTTAGTGATGTCCTAAAAAAAAACCTAAAAAGTGCGCTTTGATTGATCGAGGGCCGGTAAAGGCCACAGGACGGCAAAAGATAGGCAGATTTAGTCATAATTACACCACCTGCCCTAAAATAATGGGTAAACCGGACAATGAAATAATGCTATATGCGCAGAATGGACACTGGAGGATCGTCTATGTTACAATGGAGATGCCTTTCAAAAGCAATACAAAGACAGAAAAGGACAAAAGTGTGGGCAATAAGGGCGGAAAAGAAGATCGGTGGTTTGAACGCCTGCTTGCACAAAGTGAATTTGAAAAATTTGTCAATGATGCGAAAAATAGCTTGGATAATGCCGCCATCAAGAGGGCATATATAGGTGATATAACCCCTGATGCGTCTCATCGGATTGAGAGAGTAAGCGGCAAAAATATGAGAAAAATCATGATCGATAACGGGCAGATTCGCCATGCCTATAGGAAAGCAAGCCATAATATTGAACCGGGGGATATTTTTCACATTAGGGAAGTGATTAACACGGCAACTGATATAAGTATGTCTGAAAAGGAGTTTCTTCATAGCCCGGCATTGATTTTTAAGAAGGATCTTGACGGAGAAATCACCTTTTTAGTACAAGTAAGGGCGGAACACGGCGGCTGGTTGGCTTTTGCTGATTGTTGGCGACAGAAAAAAGTAAGAAAATAGGGCGGGGGATGCCCCGATGCTGCCTTGCGGCCCCCCGGAGCTTACGTCCTAAACGGCACCCCACTTTCCCCTGTGGTTTGCACCACATTCATACCATAGGCATAAAACCGAAGATTGTCAAGCCTGATTATATGGAGGGCATTATCATTAGCAGCTACCGGTTTCCAAAAAGCCATAGGGGAAACAAAAATACGGCACTATAAAACAGGGATACTACTGCAGACAACCGGAAAACTGGAAAACTCATCGAATAAGAAAATGGTGCCTGGCACCTACGGGTCATTGCCGGTTGGCAGGGGAATAAGGTGCCTGATATGATGGCCCCCCCACTACCGTTTTCCCGACATATTCTTTTCTGTCAGAAACGCCGCCTGATGCAGCGCTATCCCTTCCAACTGCACTCCCGCTTCCCCCATCGGTATCACCCGGCCCAGCACTTCCAGGGGCCGTTCCGGGTTGAGGGCTACGGAAAAGCCAAACTCTACCTGCACGATCCCCTCCAGGGTACTGCGGGTATCGTAGCCTACCAGGAAATCAAAGGCGGTACTGTTTTCCCCCTCGCGTAGGTTGGTGGCCATACCCCGCCAGATAACGTAGCAGTCCCGGTACAGCAGGGGGTCCTGCCGCACCTCCGCATAGGGGAAACGGTCCTTGAGGGTATCAAAGCCGGGGATCTCCATGTAGTCCTTAAGGAGCCGGGCTTTGTTTTTCACCGCCTCCGAAGCGTTGGATTCGATAAGCCGATTGAGGGGAACCTTGGCCGCCTCGTCACGGTACTCTGCAAAAAGCTTTAACGCCCTTTCGTAGAGCTCCAGCACCTGGTTCCGGGTAAGGATGTACCGGTAGGTCCCGCCAATCTGTACCGGGGTTTCCCGTTCCTCCCGTTCCAGCGTCACCCCCGCAAGCCCCACCCGTTCCGGCATGGCCTTACCCAGGTGAATTACCCCGGTTGTAGCCAAAATACCGCCGACAAGGGCCGCGGCCAGGATGAAAGCGGCCAGGGGAAGGATGATCCGGCCCGGCGTAAGGGGCAGCACGGGGATGGGCGGAAACAGCCGCGGGGTCTTCCCCGAATCAATCCAGACCTGAATCTCCCCGGCGCCCCCGTATTTCCGCAGCACTTGCAGGGCCTTCCTGGCAATCGAATTCCGGCCTTCCAGGTCCAGCACTTCCAGGGAGATCACATCCCCGAACTTCCTTCTCCGCAGCAGACGGACGGCCCTGGTTAAAACCGGATCGAGCCGCATCTTATGCCAGGCCCTTGAGCCGCCGTACCAGCGCAGCCTTATCCGCCGCGCCGAAGAAGGAAGACCCGGCGACCAGCACATCCACCCCCGCCTCCCGGGCAGCTTGAGCGGTGGACTCGTTGATGCCCCCATCCACAGAAATGAGATAATCCCCCTTCGCTTCTCTCAAGGCTGCCAGCGCCCGGACCTTGTCAAAACATTCGGGAATGATGGGCTGCCCTCCGTAGCCGGGATTGACGGTCATCACCAGGACAAGTTCGGCAAAGGGCAACAAAGGTTCGATGAAGGATACCGGCGTTGAGGGCACGATACTGATCCCCGCCTTTTTACCCAGGGCGTGGATAGCTTGCAGAACCCGGTGGGAATGAACCGCCGCCTCCACGTGGAAGGTGATATAATCCGCTCCTGCCTTGGCAAATTCCTCCACAAAATTAAGGGGGTTTTTGATCAT